>JANRLE010000351.1:0-83371 GCA_033762895.1 Bryobacteraceae bacterium
GGATTCACCTCCGGCGGGCTGCCAATCGGCCTTCAGATTGTGGGACCGGCACACGCCGACTCACTGGTGATGGCCGCCGCCGAAGCCTACCAGCGCCAAACGGACTGGCACAACCGCCACCCGCCGTATACTCAAGAGAAATGACCCGCCGCCACTTCGCCCTTGCCGCAGCCATGGCTCCGCTGGCCTCCTCCGCCGCTGACCGCCGCTGGCCGCTTGGCATCAATACTTACTGCCTGCGGTTCCAGCGCTGGAATGACCGCCGCCTGTTCGACTATTGCATCGAGCAAAAGCTGGACGCCATCTTCCTGCAGGATTCACAGGACCCCGGCGTGATGGATCCCAAACATTGGACAGAAGTGCGCGCATGGTCGAAGGAAGCCCGGCTGCACCTGGAGACCGGCGGTGGCGCGATCCTCCCCAAAACCCCGGAGGAATACCCGAAGGTGGTGGCGGCGTTGCGCAGGAACATCGAACGCGCCTCGGCCATGGGATCGCCAATCGTGCGTGCGCTGCTGGCCAGTGACCGCTATGCCCTTCCGGAAGGGCCGCTCGATCGCAGCATCGAGACGGCCGTGCGGATTCTGCGCGATGTGCGCACACAGGCCATGGACGCCGGCGTCAAGATCGGCATTGAGAATCATAAGGAGTTGCAGGCCTGGGAGACCCGGCAGGTGATTGAAACCGCGGGCAGGGAGTTCGTCGGATCCTATCTGGACACCGGGAATCCGGTTTTCGTGGCCGAAGACCCGATGACGACGGTCGAAACACTGGGGCCGTTCGCGGTCACCTTCCATCTGCGGGATTCCGTTGTGTACCGCCATCCCGACGGCATCGCGGTGCAGTGGGTGCCGCTGGGGGAAGGCACTGTGGACTTCAAGGCGATCGTGGCGCGCGCGGCCGAAATCATGCCTCAGGTGCATATCTACTGCAAGCCGATCACGGCGCGGCCGGCGGTGGTGCTGCCGGTCTACTCCGATGAGTTCTGGACAAAGTGGTTCCCACGGGCCCGCTCACGGGATCTGGGCCGGTTCCTGGACCTGGCGCGCCGCGGGAAGCCGTGGGATAAGCCGCACCTGATGGCGGACGTGAACGGGGTGCGGGACCGCTACATCGACGGGCTGAAGGTGCAGCAGATGGACCATATGCGGAGCAGCCTGGAGTATTGCCGCAAGACGCTGGATTTGGGTGTGCGCTGGCGGGGTTAGGACTTAGTAACCATGGCTCTAGAGCGGAATCCAGACCAGACGATTCACCCACTCCTCTGCTTCGCTGACACTCCAGACCAGGACGAGTTTCTTCGATAGCTGAGGAAATTGGAACCGCCTCGCGCAACTCCGCATTTGTCTGCCTCGAGCCCCATGCACCTGTTCGAGCGATAGCGCGGGATATGATTCAACCATGCTTTCAGCGGACAGCCCCTCCCGGAAGAGGTATACCAGCGAATCGAGCGAGACACGCGTATTCGCGATCCGATAGACACCTTCGGTTCTCGTCTCCCTACCCCAGCTTCTCCTTCAGCAAACCATTCACCACCCCCGGATTCGCCTGTCCCCGCGAAGCCTTCATCACCTGCCCCACCAGGAACCCCAACACCGTCGTCTTCCCGCTCTTATACTGCTCCACCTGCTTGGGATTGGCCGCCAGCACGTCATCCACAATCTTCGAAATCGCGCTGGTATCGGAAATCTGCTGCAGCCCCTCGCGTTCCATAATCACCGCAGCCGACTCCCCGCTGGCGAACATTTTCGGGAAAATCTCCTTCGCCAGCTTTCCGGAAAGCTGGCCCCCGGCAATCAGCGTCAACAGTTCCCCCAGCCGCTCCGGCGTCACCGGTGACTCGGTAATCTCCTTGCCCTCGGCCTTCAGCGCGCCCATCAGATCGCCCATCACCCAGTTGGCCGCCGCCTTCGGATCAGCCGACGCCACAGCGGCCTTCTCGTAGTAATCAGCCATATCGCGGGTCAGGGTCAACACCTGGGCATCGTAGTCGCGAAGTCCATAGGACTCTACGAACCGCTTGCGCCGCACGGGCGGCAATTCGGGCATCCGGCTCCGAATTTCGCCCAGCCAACGATCGCTGACCCGCAGCGGAACCAGGTCCGGCTCGGGGAAATAGCGGTAGTCGTGCGCGTGTTCCTTCGATCGCATGCTTACCGTTTCGCCCGTATCCACGTTGAACAGCCGCGTCTCCTGCACCACGCGCCCGCCGCTTTCAATCAGCGCAATCTGCCGCGCGATTTCATAATCCAACGCCAGTTTCAGAAAGCGGAACGAATTCAGATTCTTCACCTCGGCCTTTGTGCCGAACTTCTCCGCCCCCTTCAGCCGCACCGAAACGTTGGCGTCACAGCGCAGGTGCCCCTTCTCCATATCGCAGGTGGACACCTCGGCGAACTGCAGCATCTGCTTCAATTCGGTGAGATAGGCATACGCCTCGTCGGAATTGCGCATGTCGGGCTCGCTGACGATCTCCGCCAGCGGCGTGCCGCAGCGATTCAGGTCGACATAGGTGTAGCGGCTGGAATCCCTGAAGCCGTCATGCAGGCTCTTGCCGGCGTCGTCTTCAATGTGCACGCGCGTAACCCCGATGCGCTTGTCGCCGCCCTCCAGGCTGATGTCCACCCAGCCATGCTCGGCCAGCGGCTGATCGAATTGCGAGATCTGATAGCCCTTGGGCAGGTCAGGGTAAAAGTAATTCTTCCGCGCCAGACGCGACACCGCATTGATGCGGCAGTTAAGCGCCAGTCCAGTCATCGCCGCCAGTTCCACCACCGTCCTGTTCAGCACTGGCAGCGCGCCCGGCAGCCCCAGGCAAACGGGGCAGACATTGGTGTTGGGGGGCGCGCCAAAACCGGTGGCGCAGCCGCAGTATATCTTGGTCTTGGAGGAGAGCTGAACGTGCACCTCAAGCCCAATGACGGGTTCGTATTTCGCCATCACTTCGGGCGGGGGGATCAGCGTGGTTTCAGAAGCCATCGTTTCATTTTAGCCGCGCCGCGCGCATCTCCAGACGGATGCGGCGCCGGCCGGCCGCTTTTTCCCAGCGGCGGATCTCGTCGGCCGTCTGTGGAATCACCTGCGGCGGCTCCAACCTCCGGCCCTGATCGTCAATCGCAACGAACGTGAGGTAGGCCGAAGAGGTGTGCCGGACATCGCCGGTGCGCAGGTTCTCCACCAACACCTTTACGCCCACCTCCATCGATGTATGAAAGACGCGGTTTACCGAAGCCTTGCAGGTTACCTGCTCGCCGATATGAACCGGAACCAGGAACGTCAGTTGATCCACCGACGCCGTCACCACGCTCATGCGGGAATGGCGCATGGCGGCCAGCGCCCCCGCTGTATCCACCAGGTGCATCACCCGCCCGCCGAAAAGATGGCCCAGCGGGTTGGCGTACATCGGCATGGCCATCTCGGAGATCTCGGAAGCCGATTCGCGCACGGGACGGCCTGTGGTGGGAAGGTCGAGCATATTAGCATGGTACTGAATGGACCGCATCGAAGCCCTAACCCAACTCCTCCAGCAGGACCCCAACAACAGCTTTGCCCGTTACGGACTCGCCCAGGCCTACGCCAACTCCGGACGCCTCAAAGACGCCGTCGAGGCTTACCGCCAACTGCTCCAGGCCGACCCGCTCTACGTCGCCGCCTACTACCACGGCGGCCAGGCGCTGGAAAAACTCGGCGACATCGAAGATGCGCGCGCCATCTACCAACGGGGACTGGAGGCCTGCATCCAGAAGGGCGACATGCACACACGCGGCGAAATCCAGGCCGCCCTTGATATCCTTCCCATCTGAACGGAACAAGCCATGCTCACACGCCGCGCGTTTCTCTCCTCGGCCGCCTCGGCGCCGCTGGCCGCGCAATCCGGCCGCCGCCCGAATTTCATCGTGCTCTTTGCCGACGACATGGGCTACGGCGACCTGGCATGCTACGGCCATCCCACGCTCCGCACGCCCAACATCGACCGTATGGCCGCCGAAGGAGTGCGGTTCACGTCCTTCTACGCCGCGGCGCCCTTCTGCACTCCCTCGCGCGCCGGACTGCTCACCGGCCGCTATCCCATGCGCGCCGGCCAGCCCAACAACCTCGGGCCCGATTCCGTCGGCGGCCTCCCACTCTCGGAAATCACCCTCGCCCAGTTGCTCAAGAAACAGGGCTACAAAACCGCCGCCGCCGGTAAGTGGCACCTCGGGCACAACCCACCCGAATATCTGCCCACCAGCCGCGGCTTTGATTCCTACCTCGGGCTGCTCTACTCCAATGACATGCTGCCGCCATTCGTCAAAACGGACAAGCCGCTGGAGTTGTACCGCGACACCAAACCCATCGAACATCCGGTGGATCAATCCACGCTCACTGAGCGCTACACCGCCGAAGCCGTCCGCTTCATCAGGTCCGCCGGTAGGGATCCGTTTTTCCTCTACCTTCCCTACGCCATGCCGCACCTGCCCATCAGCGCCTCCGCCCGGTTCCGCGGGCGTTCACGGGCAGGCTTGTACGGCGATGTGATCGAAACGCTGGATTGGTCGGCCGGAGAGATCCTGCAAACCCTGAAAGCCCAGGGAATCGACCAGAACACCATGGTCGTCTTCACCTCCGACAACGGCCCCTGGCTCAACCTGCCCGGCCGTATGCTGCAGAGTGGCAATGAGCCCTGGCATGCCGGAACGAAAAACCTGCTGCGCGGATCAAAGGGCGGTACCTATGAAGGTGGAATCCGCGTTCCGTGTCTGGCCCGGTGGCCGGGCGTCATCCCCGAACGCCAGGTGAACGCCGATATCGCCTGCACAATGGATCTGTTCGCCACCATCGCGTCCGCCGCCGGCATTTCCCTGCCCAACGATCGCGTCTACGACGGGTTGAACATTCTGCCCGTCATGCAGGGAAAAACAAAGTCGCCACGCAATGTTTTTTACTACTTCCGGGGCCCCATGCTGGAGGGCGTCCGCGAAGGAAGCTGGAAACTGCGCTTTGCCCGCGACGCCCGTTCCGATCTCAAGCCCGGAGACCCGATCACCGCGGAGTTGTTCGATCTCGACGTGGACCCCGCCGAACAGTACAACCTCTACTCCCGCAACAGGGAAACCGGCGACCGCCTGCTGGCCAACCTGCGCGCCTTTGCCGCTTCCCTCAAGGCGAATCTGCCGGTTTAGACTCCGCCGGCGCTTTGTCCCGGTGTAGAATCTTGTGGAACTTCGCTTTGGTCCAGGCCACCATCCGCCGCGCCCATTCGAAGTAGTCCGCCAACATCACCAGGCCCACGAACGCGATAGCCAGCCCGGGGCCCGGAATCCCGGGGATCGAAAGAACAAGGCCAACCGGGATGAGGATGAATCCGATGGTGATGCGGACGATTTTTTTCACTCAGGGTCCAATTCCGATTTTACCGTGAGACCGGCTTTGAGCGCCCGGTACTTCGCAGGTCACAGTTCTAGCGAATTCTGGGGAACAAATACCCCCAAATGAGAGGTGTTTTCCAATCGAGAGCACCGCCAGCCACCCGAAATGTCGATTTGAAACCAAAGTACTATGACCCAGATTCCGCTGATGGTACAAAACTTAGCTACACGGTACCAACACCTATTGACGTTTTCAGCAAGAAACCTTAGATTGAATTGTGCCCCTGCGAGACCAACGTAAAAATCAGCGCTACAATCTTAGGCTCCCCTTTGAGCTCATCCGTACTGGTTCCCAGCTCGTCGGCAAATCCGGTGAGACCAGAAATCTGAGCTCGGGCGGGGTGCTGTTCACTTCTGATGCGGAAGTCTACGTCGGACAGCCGATCGAATTCATGATCACGCTGCCCACCAATTCAGAAGGCGCCCCCGTACGCCTGCGGTGCGTGGGCAAGGTCGTACGCACGGAAAAGCCCGAGTTCGAAGCGGAAGAAAACCAGGTGCCATCCAGCGTGGCGGCCACCCTGGAACGCTTCGAATTCGTTCGTAACCGCAACTGAGCCACGAACGCGCACTACTGGCCCCTAGCCTGACACTCCTTTTGTCGTATACTTAGGCGAACAAAAGGGGAAATATGAATCTTGATCTCTTCGCCGAATCGGGCGACGATTCCACGCCTTCACTCCTCACGCGTCCTTCCCTCGACGCTGTGCTGCGCCGCATGCAGGAATGGCACGCCGCACCCAACTCTCCCGTCCGAAGCATCCGCCATCTGCCGGCCAAGCCTGGCTCTTATGCCGATTTTCCGTCCTCTCTGAATCCGGCCCTGCGCCAAACGCTTACCACTCGCGGCATCCGCCAGCTTTTCTGCCATCAGGCCGAAGCCTTCGAACGCACCCTCCAGGGCAGCAACACCGTGATCGTTACGCCAACCGCCAGCGGCAAGACGATGTGCTACAACCTGCCCGTCCTCAATCATCTGCTGGGGGACCCGGGCGCCCGCGCACTCTACCTGTTCCCCACCAAAGCGCTGGCCGAAGATCAGCTTCACGAGTTCAAATCTCTGGCCGATACCCTGGAGGCGCCCATCCGCGCCTTCACCTACGACGGCGACACGCCACAGGATGCGCGCAAAGCCATTCGCGAGCGGGCCAATGTCGCACTCACCAATCCCGACATGCTGCACAGCGGCATCCTGCCCCACCACACCAAGTGGGCAAAATTTTTCGAAACCCTCAAGTACTTCGTCATCGACGAACTGCATTATTACCGCGGCGTCTACGGCAGCCATCTGGCCAACATCATCCGCCGCCTGCGCCGCATCTGCGAGTTTTACGGATCGAAACCGCAGTTCATCTGCTCCTCGGCCACCATCGCCAATCCCAGGGAACTGGCCGAAGCGCTCACCGGGGAGCCCTTCCAACTGGTGGATTCAAGCGGCGCTCCCAGCGGCGAGAAGTACATGATCTTCTACAATCCGCCGGTGGTGAACGCGCAACTTGGCATCCGCCGCAGCTATCTGCATGAGACCAGGCGCATCGCCAGTGAGTTGATTGACCGCGGACAACAGACGCTGGTTTTCGCCAACAACCGGCTGGCCACTGAGATCCTCATCACTTATCTGAAGGACGCCTGCGAGAAGGGGCTTGCGCCGCCGGGCACGGTTCGCGGCTACCGCGGCGGCTACCTCCCGCGCGAGCGGCGGGAAATTGAACGCAAGCTGCGCGATGGCGACATCCGCGGCGTGGTGGCCACCAACGCGCTGGAGTTGGGCATCGACATCGGCTCGCTTGACGCTGTGGTGATGGCCGGATACCCCGGCACCGTCGCTTCCACCTGGCAGCGCTCCGGACGCGCCGGACGCCGGCAGAACACCTCGCTCGCCGTACTGGTGGCTTCCAGCGCGCCGCTTGATCAGTACATCGTCGAACATCCGGACTACTTCTTCGGCCAATCCCCCGAACACGCCTACATCAACCCGGACAACCTTGAGATTCTCATCAGCCACCTGAAGTGCGCGGCCTTTGAACTGCCCGTCAAGGACGGCGAAAAGTTCGGCCCCCACGACACTTCCGAACTCTGCCGTTTCCTTGGCGAGTTGGGCGTGCTGCATCATTCCGCAAAAGCATGGCACTGGACGTCTGACACCTATCCGGCCGATGCCGTCAGCCTGCGCGCGGTCACCAGCGACAATTTCGTCGTCATCGACACTACCGGTGAACACCGCGTGATCGCCGAAGTGTCATTCCCCGTCGCCCTTGTGGAACTGCACGAAAAAGCCATCTATCTGCACGAAGCACGCCAGTACCAGGTGGAAAAGCTGGACTACGAACAACGCAAGGCCTTCGTGCGCCAGGTGGACTGCGACTATTTCACCGACGCCATCGACTATACCCAGGTGAAGGAGTTGGAGCGCTTCGGCGAGGCCCCGCAGGGCAAGGCCGCCATCGCACACGGCGAAGTGCGCGTGAACCGCCAGATCGTCGGCTTCAAGAAGGTGAAGTTCTACACCATGGAGAACGTAGGCGCCGGCAATCTTTCCATGCCTGAGCAGGAGATGCATACCACGGCCTTCTGGCTGCACTTCCCAGCCCCTTTCTGGGAGTTGTTACCGGACTTGTCGCCCACCCAAAAATTGAACGGGCTGAGCGGACTCGGCAACGCCATGCGCGCCGTGGCCGCCCTGCTGTTAATGTGCGACCCGCGCGATCTGGGCAAGGCGCTGACTGAGGATATCGCCGAAGGCCAGCCGGCGTTTGAGCCGAACCTTTATCTTTACGATACCTACCCCGGCGGAATCGGACAAAGCGAGCCGTTGTTCCGGCTGCGGGATAAATTGCTGGCTGCCACTTCGCAGTTGATCGCCGCCTGCCGCTGTGAGGCGGGCTGCCCGAGTTGCACGGGCGCGCCTGGGGAGACGGGGGATGGAGGCAAGTTGGTGGCGCAGCGGATTCTCAAGGCGCTGGGCGCATAGCTCGCCTGTCGAACCCGATGCCACACCCTCTCTCGCCAATTGGCCGGGCCTACACCAGCCGCCCGGAAGTCAACTGGCGAAGTGCCAACCCAATGGGCAGGCACAACCGACGTCCCGGCTCCGGCAGCAGCATGAATCCGTGATGCTCGTAGAACCGCTGCGCCGCTCTATCCTTCGCGTCAACCAACACCGAGAATATTCCCAAGTCAGCCCTCGCTACGCGGACGATTGCGTCGGTTAGCAGTACGCCGCCGAGTCCCCTGCCTTGGTAGCGCTGCGCAACCGCGAGGCGGCCCACAAGGGCCGCTGGGACCACCGGATAACGCGGCAGTTTTCGGGCAATACTTACTGGCAAGTCGGCCAGCGCTACGCTGGCTGCCGCGAGCGTGTAGAATCCCGCGGTCTCTCCGCCAGAGACGCTGACCGCGATATAGCATGCCGAGACACGCCGCTTGACATCCTGCGAAGCCTGCTCTCGCAGATACCGATCGAGTATGCCGGATCCGCAGGCGAAGCCGGACCGATCGGGGTCGTTGCTCAGAGGTTCGATCCGGAACTTCTCATTCAAAGGACTTACTCCGCCAGCAGCGTGCGGCGCCGTTTCAATGCACGCCGGAGGGCCGGGGCCAGTGGTGGAGGATCAAGAAGCAATGCGGCGAATCTCTTCTGCGCCTCCTGTGACAGCCGGATTACTTCCAATTCGGCAACCGCCTTTTGAGCAGCATCCTGTGCCGCAGCTACCACGAAGTCGCTGATCGAACGGCCTTGGATCTCGGCTGCTCGCCGGACGAGAGCGAGCGCTTCGGGAGCGATACGGGCCTCAATCCGTGACGTACGGGCTTTTTGTGATTTCATCGGTTCCCTGATTGCCAGTGTACGTTGTTTTCCCGTACATCTCAACCGCCCATTCCCTGGCGGTGATCGCAACGTCCTTCGGTCCCGGAAGTTGGCGCCTACTGTATCCTATTCGCCATGAACCCCACATCCACCCGCCGCCCGTTCATCCTCGGAGGCATCGGCCTCTCCCTCCACGCCGCCATGCAATCCGAGCCACTCACCGCCGCCGCCATCATCGACAAAATCAAAGTCAACATCGGCGTGCCATGGCGCGAAAAGACCGTCGACAACCTCATCGCCGGCTCACCTGCCACTCCCATCAAAGGGATCGCCACCACCATGATGGCCACGCTCGACGTACTGCAGCGCGCTCACGCTGCCGGACGCAACATGGTGATCACCCATGAATCCACGTTCTTCTCCCACCAGGACTCGATCGACCAACTCCGCGAAGACAAAACCTACCTCTACAAGCTCAATTTCATCGAGAAGAACAACATGGCCGTCTTCCACTTCCATGACCACTGGCACGCCCGCCGCCCCGACGGCATCGCCACCGGCATGATGCGCGATCTCGGCTGGGAGAAAAACGTTGACCCGGAAAATCCCCGCCGTTACCAGTTCCCCGGTATTCCGCTGGCCCGCTTCGCCGCCTCAATCGAAAAGAAGCTGAACATACGCACCATGCGCGTGCTCGGCGATCCCAAACTGCCGGTGAACCGCGTGATGACCAGTTGGGGTTACGTCAGCCAGTTTCCCGGCGCCACCTTCATCGCGCGCCCTGACGTGGACGTGCTCGTAGCAGGCGAAACGCGCGAATGGGAACTTGTC
Source organism: Bryobacteraceae bacterium (assembly GCA_033762895.1). GTDB lineage: Bacteria > Acidobacteriota > Terriglobia > Bryobacterales > Bryobacteraceae > CADEFT01. The sequence goes on from JANRLE010000351.1 coordinate 10,048, forward strand.
GAATACGTGCAGGACATGATCTCCTCCGGCCAGAAGAAGGCGCTTATCATCATGGGTCACGTTGTCAGCGAACAGTCCGGCATGCGTTACTGCGCCGAATGGCTGCGCGGCTTCCTAAAAGACGTGCCCATTGACTTTATTCCCGCCGCCGAGCCGTTCTGGCGTCCCGCCGAACCCGTGGGCTAACTACACCCATCGCGCCACGCGCATCTCGTAATGATGCTCGTGAGAGATCCGCGTGTAGTAGGCCGTCACCACCTCCCCGGAAGGAAGCTGCACGCTTGCCGGATAGCCGCAGTCCGATTGCGGCGTGGAGGCGATGCGGATAGGCGCCTCCCACGTTTCACCGCCATCGTTGGACACACGCGCATCCACCCCGAAGTTGCCCTTGTTCCGGTTGCCGTAGCTCAGCAGAATCGCCCCGTTCTTCAGCTTCGCCAGATGGCCGGTGATCTGCCCGGGCAGCGTCAACGGCCCTTTGCGGCGCCACGTTCGGCCATCATCAGTGGAAGTGAACAACTCGATGTGATGCGCTTCGCCCGCGCGTTCGAACATACGGCTGGCGGCCAACCATTTGCCCGACCCCACGTGCAGAATCGCCGTCTCATTGCCGATCGGATTCAGTTCCGTCCATTCGCCCCAGGTGCGGCCGTCATCCTTTGAACGCAGCAGGCCGTTGTTGCGCGAGTTGTCGCGGCGCGTGTAAACAGAAGCCACCAACGTTCCATCCGCCGCTTGCTGAATGTCGCCGAAAGGGACGAACTCATCACCGGCGCGATTGTTCACCGGGCTGGGAAATGCGGTGGTGTGCGTCCAACTTCTGCCGCCGTCGCTCGAACGGCAGACCCAGGGCCTCAGGATCTTGCCGCGCGTCGCCGGCGTCGATTGCCCGGCCGGTTCACGATTGTCCCAGCCGCTGACCAGAACCACAAGGTCGCCATTGACTGCCTGTCCCACCGCGCAGTTCATACGGTTCGTGCGCGGCTCGTGCGGCGCGGGCCGGCCATGGAACTTCCACGATCGGCCGTCATCGGCGCTCCGCCAGCAGTCCAGGTCGCCTTCCCATTCCCCGTGGCAAGGTTGGTTGAAGATCGTGGCCACCATCGTGTTGTCGGGGAGGCGCTGCAGATTCGGCCACGCGCAGACACCCTGAATCGCGGTCCACGATTCAGCCGCCGCGCTCCCGCCGCCCAGGCCAACGGCCGCGGCCGTTTTCAGCAGTTCTCTTCGGCTGTACATTTTCCACTACCCACGCGAAGAGGCCAGGCGAGGCGTCAGAATCCACTTCAGGATCCCTCTGGGATGCGGTCCCAATCCAGCCACGTCAATGCGCGTAATCGACCCCTTCTTCACGTCCACCGTCAGGTTCGGAGTTCCGCACAGGTGCCCGATCAACAAGCCCGTCAACGGCTCATGGCTCGCCACCAGCACCGACGGCGCATCCTTGTGAATCCGGATTTCGTCCCATGCTTCGCCCACGCCCGCCATCGGCGTGAACGCGGATGATTCGATAATCGAATCCTTGTAACCGAAAATCTCCGCCGCGATCCGCGCGCTCTCAATCGCCCGCCGGTAGGGGCTGCTCAACACCACCCGCGGATCGGCGCCGCCTTCCCTGGCGGCCTCCAGCACCTCGCGCAACTTGCGCTTCCCTTCGGGAGTAAGCGCACGATCAGCGTCCCTGCCGCCGGGTTTTCCATCCTCGGCAATGCCGTGGCGAAGAAGAAAGATCTCCATACCCAAAACGTGCGGCCCATTCTCATCCGGGGTCTGGCATACTGAACCCATTAGATGAACGGAACGCTTTCCCCTGAAAATTCCAGTGTACTAGAACGCACAGCCTTCTATTTCGCCTTTGGCGCCGCCGCGTCCATCCTCTTTTCCATCGCGGTTTCCAACATCCTGTTGACGCTGTCACTGGCCCTGTTGCTCATCAGCGGCGCGAGGCTGCGCCTGCCCCCCATCTGGCTGCCCCTTTCGCTGTTCATGCTCGGAACCGTTGTCTCACTGGCGCTCTCCGATACTCCCTCGGCCGGCCGCCCGCAAGTGCGGAAGTTTTTCGTTTATCTCGTCCTGCTGGTCATCAGCAGCACCTTCCGGAACCTGAAACAAGCCCGCCTGCTGTTTCTCACAGCCGTGGCCCTGGGAACACTCTCCGGCGCCAGGGCCCTGTCGCAGTTTGTGTGGATGCTGCAGAATTGCGGCGACCAATACCGCTGTTACGTCGGTGAAAGGATCACCGGATTCATGAGCCACTGGATGACCTTCGGCGGCCACATGATGATTACACTGCTGCTGCTGGCAGCCTTCCTGTTCTGGGGTGAAGGGACAAAGCGCCCACGATGGGTATGGATCGCCTGCGGTGTGCTGATCGCCGCCGCGTTGTTCGCCGGGGGCACCCGTTCCATCTGGCTCGCTTCCGCCTTCGCCGGATCGTACCTGCTGTGGAACTGGAAAAAATGGACCGTCGCGCTGGTGCCGGTCACCGCCGCGCTGGCCCTGCTGGCTGGGCCGGCCTTCCTCCAGCAGAGATTCGCTTCGCTGTGGCAGCCTCATGGCGAAGTCGATTCCAATGAGCATCGCCGTGTCTCCTGGCGCACCGGCGTCCGCATGATTCAGGCCCACCCCTGGTTCGGCCTCGGTCCTGAACACGTGAAGCTGCAGTTCGATCAATACGTGCCGCCCGACGTCAAGCGGTTGCCCGAAGGCTGGTACGGCCATCTGCACAACATCTACCTGCACTATGCCGCCGAACGCGGCATTCCCACCATGCTGGCCCTGTTATGGATGCTGGGAATGATCCTGCGTGATTTCTGGAAAGCGTTGCGCAAGATCCCCGCCGGCCCCAGTGACGCGCGCTTCATACTGCAGGCCGCCCTCGCCACCCTCATCGCCGTGATGATCGGCGGCGTGTTTGAGCACAACCTGGGCGACAGCGAAGTGCTGGTGCTGTTCCTGGCCATTGTCAGTTGCGGGTATGTGGCGGTGGAGGCGGCCAATGCCGGACACACTACAGGGGCTTGAGATTGTCCTGGCCGGCGGATCGGGCGGACTGGGCGCGGCGGCGGTGGATCTGCTGGCGGCCGGTGGCGCGCGGTTGACCATCAGCTACTTCTCCAACGCCGGCCGCGCCCAGCGCTTCGCCGACAAGGCCGCCATCGTACAGGCCGACCTGGTCAAAGCCGCCGACCGTGTGCGCCTGCTGGACTCCGCGCCTTCGCTCTACGGGCTCGTCGTGTTCACCGGCGACCCCTCGCGTGTCAAGGACCCTGCCGAACTGGAGGCCGCCATGCTTCGGGCCTACGAGGTGAACTGCGCCGGACCCATCATGCTCGCCCGCGAAGCCGCCGAACGCATGCGCGCCGCCGGAACTCCGGGCTCCATTGTCCTTTTCTCCACCATGCAGGCAGTAAGCCTTTTCCCCGGTTCCACCGCCTACGCCGCCGCCAAAGCGTCCCTGCAACATGCCGCGCGTATCCTCGCCAAGGAGATGCGCGCCCACAACATCCGCGTCAACGTCATCGCCCCCGGCGCAACCGCGGCCGGCATGGCTGAGGCCAGCATCGCCTCGGGCAAGTATGACCGGCTTTTGAAGGAAGGGCTTGCCCCGCGGTTCGGGAAAGCAATCGACGTGGCGCGCGCCGTGCGCTTTTTTCTTGAGCCGGACAACTACATCACCGGACAGGTGTTGAGCGTTGACGGCGGGGTGACGTTGTAGCCGCTTAAGAGTTTTTCCTTGACAAATTAATTTTTCGGCGCGAGGATGATCCTGTTGCCTGTCGAAATCATTCGCGATCCGGAACACGCCGCCGCGCTCCTGCAACCCGCGCGCCTTCAGATGCTGGAGTGCCTGGCGGAGCCAGGTTCCGCCTCCAGCGTCGCGCGCCGCCTGAACCTGCCCCGCCAGCAGGTGAACTATCATCTGCGGGAGCTCGAAAAGCATGGCTTTGTCGAATTCCAGAGTGAGCGCCGCGCCGGCAACTGCGTGGAGCGCCTGTTGAAGGCCACCGCGGCCAGCTATGTGATTTCGCCCGAAGCGCTGGGCCGGCTGGCGGTGCCCGGAAAACTCCCGCAGGACCGGTTTTCCGCCGCATATCTGGTATCGGCCGCGGCCGGCATCATTCGTGATCTCGCCATCGCGGGCATTCGCGCCGCCAGAGCGGGCAAACGTATCGCCACACTGACCGCCGAGACCGAAATCCGCTTCCGCTCCGCCCAGGACCGCCACGCCTTCAGCGAGGAACTGGCGCAGACCCTGGCAAAGCTCACCGTCAAATACCACGACGCCACAGCCCCCGGCGGCCGCAGTTTCCGCGTGCTGCTGGGCGCCTGGCCCGCAATCACCAGGCCCGAATCTGAAACGGCGGCAGCCACAAGATTGGAGTAACACCCATGAGCGAAGAAAGAACAATACGCATCGAAACGGAGATCGACGCCACGCCCGAAGAAGTCTGGCGCGCGATCGCCGAGGCCGATGGCATCACCCGCTGGTTCGCCCCCGAAGCCCGCGTCACCCCTGGCAAGGATGGAAAGATCTTTCTCAGTTGGGGACCTGGCATGGAAGGCGAAGCCCCTATCCGCGTCTGGGAGCCAGGGCAGCGCCTGGTCTGGGTGGAAGGCGAAGGCACACCCCGCCAGAAGACCGTGGAGTTCGTCATTGAAGCGCAAGGCGGCAAGACGCTGCTCCGGCTGGTCAATTCCGGATTCGGCCCCGGCGCGAGCTTCGACGATGAAGTGGATACCGTGACCGGCGCATGGCGGCTCTTCTTCGCCCTGCTGCGCTACGGTTCGGAACAGTTCCCCTCCGCCCCGGCCGTCAACGTCTGGTTTTGCCGAGCAATCAAGCAGCCCGTCACCGAGGTCTGGCCCAGACTGTTGGGAAGCGGCGGCATCGCCATCGACAACACCGCCGAGGGCGCCCGCTACCATGCTTCGCTCAACGGCATTCCGCTCTCAGGCACGGTGCTGCGGCATCCCAAACCCGGCTATCTCGCTCTCTCCGCGGAAACGGTCTCAAATTCCGCTGTCGGATTCTTCGTCGAAAAGTCCGGCGCCACCACCCTGTTCACCATCGAATGGATTCTTTACGGCGAAGGGTTGGCCAGGGAATCCGAGGTACGCGCGGCGCTCGGCGGCTTCTGGCCATCGTAGTAACAACTTCGTTACAATGTCGGAGTGCACCCGCTAGACGCGATCGGCAACCCCATCCGCCGCGCCATCCTCAAGAATCTCCAGGGCGGCCCGCTGTCGGTCAACGAAATCGCCGGCCGCTTCCCGGTCAGCCGCCCCGCCATCTCCCGCCACCTCCGCATCCTGATGGAAGGCGGACTGGTTGAGCCTCGCTCCCAGGGCAAACGAAACTGCTACGCCATCCGCTTGAAGGGCTTCCAGCCGGCACGGAAGTTTCTGGATGAATTTTGGGATGCCGCCTTAGCCAGGCTGGAGGAGTTGTCGAAACAATGATCGAGAAGTCCGCTTTTCTCTCCTGCGGAATCGAAGATGCCTTCCGCCTGTTTACAGAGAGGGTTTCCCAATGGTGGCCCGCCAGCCACCGGCCCTCAAAGGACCCCTCCAGCATCATCTCAATTGAGCCGCACGGCCGCTTCTGGGAACTCGCCGCCGATGGCCGGGAGTTCGACCTCGGACACGTGCGCCAGTGGGAACCGCCGCACCACCTGGTGCTGGACTTCTACCTCGGCACCGGCCCCGCCCATCCCACCGAGGTTACCATCACCTTTGCCCCGGAAGACGGCGGCACACGCCTGTCCATCCGGCACAAGCCCCTTCCCGGCGCGGAAGATCTGTGGAATTCCCGCGCCCCTGTCTTTGCACCTTCCTGGGACTCGATAATCGCGGCGCTGACCAACCGGGTAACTGATATGTTACGATAGCCACCATGGCTAAAGCGTCAAACACCGGCACCCGCGAAAATCCCTGGAAACTGAAGACCCCCAGCGGGCAATCCGAATTCGAAGCCTTTCGCGACGAATCGCTCAATCCGCCCGCGCTCGTCGTCATCGCAAGCAAAACCGAGCTTCGCTATGATCTGCGCTGTCTCGCCGATCTCCACGCCATGCTCAAAGCCCACGGTGACTGGATGCCGCTTGGAAACGCCGACGAACAGAAGCCCGCCGCCGAGGGTACCGTCGAAGCATGGGCGCGTTCTGAGGACAACCCCGTCAAAGGCTGGTACGGATTGAAGAAAGGCCTCCGCGGCCGCTTCGGCAACTATGTGCCGCCCGTCATGGAAGTCCTCGGCCTCGCTGAAGTGGAGCACCACCCCCGCAACAACCGCATGCGCGCGCTCTAAGCCCGGACTCACGTCCGCACACGCATCAGAAAATACGTCCCGGCCAACGAGAAAATCACGTCCGGACTCCAGGCCGCCAACTGCACCGGCAACTGCCCCACATTCCCCATCTGTTCAAACAGGCTGCCCAGGGCGAAATAACAAATCGCGATTCCCAGGCTGATCCCCACCGGAGCCATCGCCCCGCGGTTTCCTGTAAAAAACGCAAACGGCGTGGAAATCAGCGCCATGATCAGCGCAAACAGCGGCACGGCAAACTTCTTGTGATACTGCACCTGCAGCCGGATCGTATCAAACCCGCTCTGCTGCAACTCCAGTATGTAGCCGGCAAGCTGGTGGAAGTTCATCTGCTTGTCCTGCTTCACTTCCTTCAGAAAGTAGCTAGGCGGCTCTTCCAACTCGGCAAACGTGGTGGTGTCGCCGCGAAAGTCAGTGAACTTCAGGTGCCGGTTGTTGCGGAACTCATGCACCCAGCCGTCCTGAAACACCCAACGTTTGATCGCCGGCTCCCAGCGCGCATTTTCCGCATAGATGTGGCGTTTCAACTGGAACACCTCGCGGTCCAGTTCATACACGCTCACGCCCACCATCACATTGCCCGCCGCGTCAAAGTGCTTGTAGTAGTAGATCCACGGCCCTTTGCCGAAAATCCATTTGCGGTCCGGACGCAGATAGGTCTGCACCGCCCGGCCCTTGATCTCATTACGAATCGCGTCCTGAATGAGGTTCGCCTCGGGCACCACGTAATAATCGAAGGCGAACAGCGCGCCGCTCAAAATCGATCCTGCGATCAGAATCGGAATCGCCAGCCGGTACAGGCTCACCCCGCACGCCTTCATCGCCGTGATCTCGTTGCTCTTAGCCAGCAGGCCGAACGTGATAAGCACGGACACCAGCACACTCAGCGGCGCCGTGTCGAACACCAGTTTCGGCGTCAGGAACAGGTGGTAGGTTCCCACCCGCCCCATCGGAATCCGGTTCTTCAGAATATCCGCCAGCAGTTCGAAGAACGTGAAGACGTGCGTCATCGCCACGAAGCTCACCAGCAGACCAGGAAATAGTAGAGAAACGTCGTCAATACGTAGGTGTCGATGATCTGCGGCAGCAGCGGCAACCGGAAGCCCCGCCCCATTCCACCGTCTCCGCCCAGTTTCCTCCGCAGCCATCGCCAGACGTCTTCGGCCACCAGTTTGAAGGTGGTCGCCCAGTCACGGTCCCCCGGCCTTTCCAGTTTCGCCACCAGAATCAGCGCCAGGCAGGCAAATACGAGATTCGGAGTCCACAGTGCGATTCCCACCGGCAGCGTGCCCTGCCGCGCCAGGCCCACCAGCGTGATGTGGCCCATGAAGTAGAGAAACGCCAGCCCCACGGTGATGACAAACGCCGCCGACTTGCCGCCTTTCCTCGACGAAATCCCCAACGGCACCGCAAGCAGCGACAACACCAGGCACGCCACCGGCAGCGACAGCCGCTGATGAAATTCAATGCGCGCCGGCACGTGCGTGGCTGCCTGTTCCCACAGCGGCGCCATCTCCAGTTCCGTGTAGTCCTTGGCCTTCTTCTCCTTTGGCTGCGGCGCATCCAGTGCCTGATCGCCCTTGGGATACGAACTTGCGTAATATTCCGCCGCTTCCTTGCCAACCTCGAAGTTGCTGCCGTTTCGCAGCGAAAGCTGGATACGGTTCTGTTCCAGGTCGGGCAAGGCGATGGCCTCGGCCGCAAGCGTCAGCCGCGGACCGTCACCGCGATCTCCCGCCCCATCGCGTTCCGAAGGCGGACGCAGGTCGGCCATGAATACGTGCCGCCACTTCACCACCGGTCCGGGCACCACGTCTTCCACAAAAAGCACGCGATTGGGGAACTGCTCTTCAAACACCCGCGCCTGGATCTCCGCCGTCACCTGCGCCGCACCCATCTGGTTGATGATCTTGAACGTCTCCCGCGTGGCCCAGGGCGTCAGAATACAGGAGGCGTACGCCGCCACCAGCATCCCCAGAAACCCGAACGTCACCACCGGCCAGATCACCCGCCGGCTGGGCACCCCCGCCGCGCGCAACGCGATAATCTCGGCGTCACCCGACATCCGCCCCATCGTGATCAGCACGCCCGTCAGCACGCCCACCGGAATGGTGAACGGCAGCGTCTGCGGCAGAATCAGCAGGAACAGCCCCGCCACCTGTTCCACAGAAGCCGAACTGGTGACAAGCTGCTCAAACAGCCGCCCCAGTTTCTGCAGGAACAGCACAAAGGTGAACAAGACCGTTCCCAGAAAGGCGCCCGTGGCCACCTCGCGGAAAATGTGACGGCTGAGAATCCACATGGGCCAGACAGTTATTCGGAGACCGGCGGCGCCGGCGCCAGCGGAGGCTTGGGCCAATCCCCGGGGATCTTCTCCAATTCGATGTCTTCAAACAACAGCGAGGGCGCCACAATCGATGTGCCCACCACGTAACCGCCCGAATCGATGCGCGCAAACGGCGCCCCGTTTTCCAGGTACTCAAACGTCGTCAGATCGTCCGAGGCCGCCGTAATGTCCTTCAGCGTCCGCGCGTTTACGTTGCGGAAGCGCAGCCCCCGCACCAGTTCCTCCCGCCCATCGGCATACACACGAAAAATCGCCAGGGGCATGCTCACCTGCACTCCGGATTGTCCACGCGCAATCCGCCCCAGATCCTCCCGCGCCGCCGAACTCGGAAAGTCCAGCTTGCGTACCACCATCACGTATGGCTTGTTGCGCTGCCTGCCCATTTCGAGCAGCTTCTTCTTCAACTCCGCCGCCGGCGTCACCTGCGACGCCTTCACAAACACGCTTCCCGCCAGCGGCACCGCCGAGCCCATCGGCCCCGGTATCCGCCCGTGGCCATTGGTTGACTCCACTCCCTGCACCGGTGTGCGGGTTCCATAATAGGTCTTCAAAACCCCCTTTTCCACCAGCGGCAATGCCTTCGGAGCCACCCCTTCGGCGTCCACCGGATAGTAGCCCATCAACGCCCGGCCCCGCCATTCCCGCTGCGACGGATCGTCCACCACGTCAATCCACTCGGGCAGTATCCGCGAACCGATCCGTCCCTCCAGGTCCCCCGTCGGGATGTTAATGGGCCGGTCCGGATCCGATACGGGACGCCGGCTCACCGACAGATTTCTGCTCAACGTCTGCGCCAGCAATTGCGCCGCCGCCACGCCTTCAAACAACACCGGCCCCGAGTAGCTTTCGCCCACCGGAGCCTTCACCATCGCCCGCACGTTTTCCGCCACCCGCGTCACGGCCGCCTTCAGTTCGGCGTGCGAAGGTAACTGCGCTCCCTCGGGCGCCAGCGCGTCCAGCAGGTCGTATACCTTCATCCCGTCCGGCGCAATCGCCGAGGCCCGCGCCCGCAGGTACGCCAGGTTGTCGGGGAACCGGATCTCGGTTCCTTCGTTGTTGACCAGGTAGGAGGTGGTCTGCGACACGGTGGCGCTCACGTCGGAACCGATGATCTCCGGATAGGCGTTAAAAATGGCCGAAAGCTCGCGCGCCCGGTCGCGCCATTGTCTGGTGTCCACCACCCGCCGCACCGCCGGCAGCAGCAGCTTCACCGCCGGCGCCGTGCTGAAGTCGGCCAGGTTCTCCGTGTTCGACACATTCTTGAGCGACGCCTTCTTCCGCGCCAGAGCCTCCAGAGACTGCTTGTAGGCGCGGTCAGTGGCCAGCCAGAAGCAGTGGCGCAACACTTCGTAGTTATCGTCCAGCGGGTAACGGAACGGATCGAATCGCGAGCCCCGGTAGGCGTCGCTGGCGATATGATTGGCGTTGTCCAGCTTCGTTTCACCCACACGGATCCTCACCCGCGGGTGCCGCTCCCTGCTGTCACGCTCGCCCACCAGCGCCCCCATCGACGCATGCACGTAGTAAAACGCCCCGTCGTCGAGCGAATACTCGACAAAATAGGGCGGTTCGTCCACCAGCCGCAGCGCCCGCGCGCGCGCGATCTCGTCCTTCATCGCACGCAGGATCACATCCTTTTCCACCGGCGCCTGCGCCAGCGCCGATCCGGCCAGAATCAGCAACAGGATCGCTTTCATTGTCCGCCTCCGGCGCCAGTGGGACGCGGCAGCGTGGGTGGTGAATCAATGCCCGCCGCCTTGCGCTGAATCTCAATCTCCGATACCAGCAGCGCCGGCGATACCGCCGAAACAGGCACGCTGCCCGATTCAGCCCCGCAGATTCCGTTGAACACCTCGTGCCGGTCCGAGGTGGCAATGATCTTGGCGAAACTGGCCAGCGGCGTTCCCACAATGTTGACGCCCCGCACCAGTTCGTCCGGCCGCCCATCCGGATATACCCGGTAAACCACCAGCGGAATCACCGTGAATGCCTGCAGGCCCCTGCGCCCGGTGGTGGTGAATCCACCCGTCACCTGCTGGAAGTACAGGCCATACGGCTTACCCTGCTTCTTCGTCTCCTCAACCAGCATCGCCCGCAGCTTCTCTTCCGGCACCATCTTCTTCGATTCCACAATCAAGTTGGATTGCCGGGATACAACCTCCGCCCCCGGCTGCCGCCGGCCATGCCCGTTCGACTTCGGGAAACCGCGCACCGGCGAACGCGACATCAGAAACGTCCTCAGGATGCCGTCTTCCACCACCTTCACCGGCCGCGCCTTCACCCCTTCATCGTCAAAGGCATACCAGCCGTTCAGGTCCGTGCTGGCCATGTTCTTGCGAGTCGGATCAAACACCACCGAAAGAAACTCCGGCAGCACGCCCTTGTCCACGCTCTTGGTGAAGGTCTGCCCCTCGGCCTCGTCCTTCTGCCGGTGCCCCTCAATCCGGTGCCCGAATATTTCGTGGAAGAAAACTCCGGCCGAGGAACCGGAAAGGATCGCCGGCCCGACGTATGGATCCACCGGCGGCGCCCGCAGCAGATCGGTAAGCCGTTTGCCCACCGTTTCCACCGCCGCCGCCACCTGCTCGTCCTTGGGAAGCCGGTCGGGACTTTCGGCCTCGAAACTGTCCGTCGCCGACAAATCCATGCCATCGCCAGCCTTGCCGAATGCCCCGATCAGGATGCGCGCAAATCCGCGACCATGCTGAATTCGTGTGCCTTCGGTATTCACGATGTAACGCATCTGCTGGCTGGCCAACGCCGTCACGCTCGAGGAAAGCACGCCGCGGTGCTTGCTGAATTCGGCCGACCACTTGCGCACCTTCGCCGACCATTCGTTTCTGTTAAAGGCCAGTTTGCCCGCGCTCTGCACGAAATCGGATGGCTCTTCAAGCGAGAAATCGTCGGAGGTGTCCTCTTCAGCCGCCTTCACCTGCGTGTTGGTCTTCAAACGGATCAGCCGCTGCGAAGCCAGACGGTACACGCGGTCCGTCTCCAGCCAGATGCGCCGCTTGATCGCCGCCGCGTTGTCTTCAAGAGGAATGGCAATGCCGGCCGTGAACTGCGCAAAGTCGCCCTGCATGCGGTGGTAGTTGTCGAGCTTCGGCGAGCCCACGCGGATTGTCACGTCCAGATTCCGGCTGCGGTTTGAGTTGGCCGACTGCAGCGAACCGAACGTCGCGGCGACCGCTTCGGCATCCTCCTCGGTCACCTCGTAGGCAAGATAATACGGCGCAGGATCGGCTTTCTTCAACGCCTCGAAGTTGCGCTTCAACTCATCGGCAAGAATCTCGAGCAGGGCGGACTGCCCGGCGCCGGAGGCGCCCACGGCCGTCGCCAATAACAGGCAAATGACTGACAGGGCAGGAACTTTGGGGAACACGCACCCAGCATAGCGCACCCGCGGCGCACCGGCGCTTCAGGGCAGCGCCAAAAGTCCCTTATCCTTCATGCCGCTCAAGGCCAGACCATAGCGGCCCCGCACCCCCGTCTTCTCAAAGATGTGCTTGAGATGGATCTTTACCGTCCCGGGACGGATTCCAAGATGCCGCGCAATGTCCTTATTCTTAAACCCCTGTTCCACCAGTTCCATCACCTGCTGTTCGCGCGGCGTCAACTCGGAACGGTGCGATTTCTCGGCCCGCGCCCCCTCCCGGAACAGGCTATCCTCCATCCAGCTTGATCCGGCCGCCACCGCCCGCAAACACGCCAACAACGACTCGGCGTCTGCTGTCTTGCGAATGATGCCCTTGGCCCCGGCCTGCAGAAACCGCAGCGCCTCGGCCTCCGATATCGAAACGCCCCAAATGACCACCGCCGCCCGCCCCGCACCCCCACGGCCCATCATCCAGTCCATCACCACCTGGACCCCGAAAGTTTTGTCCACGATCAGAATCGCCGGCGACTCCCCACCCGCCAGCAATTCCTCGGCCTGCCCGAGGCTGCTCACCATCCGGCTCAGACGGAATCCGTCCGATCCCGCCAGTATCGACGCCAGCCCGGCGGCCGTCACCGGCTGCGTCTCGCACACCGCCACCGTCACCTTCCCGGGATGATCCGCCTCCCGTGTCCCGCCGGCCCCGTTTCGCGCCCGATACACCCCTTCCGCCAGCGCCGCTACTGTCTGAACGTCTTGCTGAATGGCTTGTTCCATGTTCGTCCCCCAAAAGGCCATATCGGTGATGACCCTCTTAGTGTTAGTGAGTTTCGGAGGCAAATGCTCTCATGTTTTTTCCGGGGAAGGCCGATCATCAGGTAGGTCACAGACCACGCTCACTTGCCCATGCCCAGACCGGATGTTGCTGCGTTATCGGGAAACTGGAAGGCGCTGTTCGTCAGCCCCAACAAGACAGTTGCACAGGAACTGTCAGCCCTGCTACAACAGCAGGCCCCGCGGATGGCGCTCTTTGAGATGCACTCCTACCCGTCGCGCGATGCCCTTGGCGAGTTGAGCGGGCCGGGCGGGCCCAATGTCTGCTTCCTCGATCTGATCACCGACCCCGAACGAGGCCTCGATCTGGTGGCTGAGTTGCTCTCCATCCGCCAGGAACTGAAAATCGTCGTTCTCATTGGCACCAAGAATCCCGACCTCATCCTCCGCGCCATGCGTCAGGGAGCCGCCGAATTCCTCGTCCGGCCCTTCGATGCGGCGCAACTGGACCACGCCATCGAACGGATCGCCGCGCTCGACCCCACCAACTCCTCGGCCGCGCCGGCTGGCCGCGTCGTGTGCGTGTTTCCTGCCAAAGGCGCCTGTGGCGCCAGCACCGTCTCCACGGCCCTCGCCCAAAGCGCCAGGCGCGCCGGATTCAAGCGTATCCTGCTTGCCGACCTCGACCCCCTCACCGGCATGCTGTCATTTCTGCTCAAGCTCAAGGGCAATTACAGCTTCCTCGACGTCCTGACACGCGCCCAAACCCTCGATGCCGACCTTTGGAAGGGCCTGGTCGTCAACAGCGCCGGCCTCGACGTCCTGCTGGCGCCCGAAGGAACGCCCGAATCGATCCACGAACTGAACGACTGCGGGCCCATCCTCGATTTCGCCCGCGCCAACTATGAAGTCATCATCGCCGACTGCGGCGGCGCCTACGGCGCCTGGCACCTTTCCCTGGCCCGCCGCGCCGACGACATCCTGCTGCTCACCACCAATGAACTGCCCGCCCTCCAGGCCGCCCAGCGCGCCATCGCCTATCTTGAGGCCAACGAAGTGAACAAGTCCAAGATACGCCTTGTGGTGAACCGCTACAGCAAAGAGTTCGGCCTCAGCCGCGAGGTCATCGAGACCGGGCTGCACTGCGACATCTACCACCTGCTTCCGAGCGACTACGAATCCATCAATCGCGCACTGCTCGAAGGCAAACCCGTCGGACCGGGCACCAACTTCGGCAAGAGTCTCGCCCAGTTGGCAGACCGGCTGTATGGAAAGCCCAATGCCCCGGCCGGCGCGCCCCCCAAAAAAACTTCCACCCTGTCCTCCATTCTTTCCCTGTTCGGCAAGAAATAGCCGCTCCATTCTCCTAGAATGAATCTGGGGGATACTGTGGAGCGGCGATTCCGGCGCACTGTCATGATACTGGCGATTCTGGGTGCTCTTTCCGCCCTCACCCTGCACGGACCAATCCGCACCGCCACACTCATTTTTCTTGCCGGCATCACCCTGAAAACCTGGATCGCACTGCTCCGCCATCGCCAGCAGCAGGCCGAAGCTGGAGGGGAGCCTAACCCTACCCCGCGGGTAGAGGACTAGGACCAAGACCCGAGAACGCCAGGCTAGTAAGTACTGTACCCGGCCCCCGCCAACACTGGTGACTTCTTAAGGTATTCCGAGCCCCCTCACTTAGACTTTTAAGCCCTTGTAACAAAGGGTAGGTCTACCGGTAAGCTTAAGACGAGACTAGGAGAGCATGCGCAGGCGAGTACCGAACTGGGACTACCGTTCCAACTCGGAACAGCCAGACCGATTGGAACAGTTTCAATCAGGAACTTCACCCAACCGGAACCGGAAGGGCGATCCGGCTCGCCGAAGATCGTCCGCTACGCGGAACCGGGTTGGGGCTGAACACGATAGCCCGGTCCGGGCCGCGCGCCGGACACTCCCGGCAGGGCCGGTCACCGGAATTGGACCCCGGGTTGCATCGACCCGATTGCAGTAGTGGCGGTTTGCCTTTCCGTCACCGCGTCAAACACCGGGATAGAACAAGGCCGCTCGCAGGATGACGGAAGCGAGGAGACCAGGAGCAATGATGGATCGGAATCGGACGAAATCGGATCAGGTTCGCGCCAAAAAGGTGGAAGCGCTTGCCGCCAAAACCACCAAGCGCGACAGAGTGGTGTTGGAGCACCTGCCGCTGGTGAGGGCGATCGCCGTGCGGGTGCATGAGAACCTCCCCGTGCATGTGGATCTGGATGACCTCGTTCATGCCGGTATCCTGGGCCTGTTTGACGCCGCCAGCAAGTATAATCCCGACAAGAAGGTCGTTTTTTCGAGCTACGCCAAGCACCGCATCAAAGGCGCGATTCTTGACAGCCTGCGCCAACTCGATTGGGCCTCGCGCGACTTGCGCCGCCGCCACAAGCAGGTCGAGTCGGTGACCCGCGAACTCGCCACCGAACTGCAGCGTACGCCCACCGAAGCCGAGGTGGCCGAAAAGATGGGTGTCGAGGTGGAACGCTGGCGCCAGATGATGGTGGATCTGCGCAGCGTAGGCTTGGTTTCGGCCAGTTCCCGGGGCTCGGATCAGGAAGACCTCCCCGCTCCCGATTTCCCCGCCAAGCCCGAGCTTCAGCCCGACCGTATGTGCGCCCGTGAGCAACTGCGCGCCATGCTCGCCGATGCCATGAAAGTTCTGCCGGAGCGTTATCAGAAAGTCGTCCTGCTCTATTACACCAACGAGATGACCATGAAAGAGATCGGCGGAATGCTCGGCATCAACGAAAGCCGCGTCTCGCAGATCCATAAGTCGGCCCTCGAAAAGATGGCCGTCGTGCTCCAGGCCAACGGGATTTCTTCGAGCAACGCGTTTGCCGAATAGCCGCTAACGAACTTCGATGCCGTACGGCAGCCGCTTCCACAGCAGCGGCGCCGGCATCGCGCGGCTCCAGACCAACTCCCAGGGGCGTTTCTCCAAGACTTCCCTGATACCGGGCCGCCGCGGATAAACCTCGATTTCCACTTGCGCCGCGTCGGCGATTCCCGCCTCCTTCTTGGCCACGCTCAGCGCAAGACTGATTCCGCCGAGCGAGTCCACCAGACCATTGGCCTGCGCCTGGGACCCGAGCCAAACCCTCCCCTCGGCCAGCGGTTCAATCTCCGCCACCGGGCGCTTTCTACCCTCGGCAACCTGGCGCACGAACGTGCCATAGACCTGCTCGAGGGACCGCCGCAGTTTCGCCCGCTCCTCCGGCGTCAACGCCCGGGCATCGGAATCGATCGCCGAAAAACGGCCCCGCGCGAGGATCTGCTTCTCAATCCCCAGCTTGCCGTACAAACCCGTCAGGTTCAGCTTTCCGAAAAACACCCCTATCGATCCGGTGATGGTTTGCCGATACGCCACAATCCGTACTCCCGCCATCGCCAGGGCGTATCCGCCCGAGGCCGCCACATCGGCCATCGACACCACAAGCGGCTTTTTCTTCGCCAACAACTTCAACTCGCGCAGCATTTCATCGGAGGCGATCGCGTCCCCGCCCGGCGAATCGATGCGCAGCACCACCGCCCGGATCCGCGTATCCTCCGCAATCTCACGCACCAGCTTGCCAAAGGCGTCAGGCTCCAGAATCTCGTCCGTCACGCCCGGGATCGCGCTGCGGAAAATGTCCCCCTCGGCGGTAAGATAGGCGATGCGCTGCGGACCGGACAGGCGAAGGCTGAGGGCCGGCACCCGCTGATAGTCCGCCGCCATCACCCGCCGCCCGGCCTCAGCCGGCGGCAGCGCCTCATCGCGGTAAGCCGTCGCGTCCACCAGTCCCTTGCCCACCGCGTCTTCGGCCAGAAACGGCCCTTCGTCGATGAGCGCCCTCACCTGCTCAGCCGTCTTGCTCCGGCCGGCGGCGATCGCCCCCACCAGATCGGCGAAACGCTGGTCGAGGATTTCGTTCATGACCTCGCGCGTTTCGGCCGACATCGCCCTGCGGGTCAGCGCATCGGCGCCGTCCTTGTACTTGCCGATGGCCTCGAACTCGGGCGTGATTCCCAGCTTGTCCAAAGCGCCCCGGGCATAAAGCAGTTCGGCGCGCAGCCCCTTCAAATTCAGCACGTCCCCCGGCGGCATGGTGATCCTGCCGGCCGCCGACGCCAGGTAATAATCCCGCGCCGAGGGGCCGCTGAGAAAAGCCGTCACCGGCTTGCCCGACTTGCCAAACGCCAGAATCGAATCGCGGATTTCGGCCAGCGTCGCCCATCCCGCGCTCACGCCCTCGGGCTGCACCACCAGCGCTTCAATGCGGCCGTCGGCAGCCGCCTTGCGAAGCGAGTCCCAAACACCAAACGTCGTAAGTGCCGTCGCCGGATTGCCCGGCCACACCAGTTCAAAGGGTTGCTTCTCCGGCACATTGCCTGAAATCCGTAATACAAGCGTCGCCCGCGCCGGCACCGCCGGCGACCGTTCTGCCCGGCGTAGCCAGTAGTAGCCGGCCGAGAACGAGGCCACCACCGCCAGCGTCACTCCCGCCATCAGGCCCAGAAGGAAGTTGCGCACTCAGACGCCTTCAAGAATCCGGTCCACCCGGCGGCTCACATCTTTCAGGTATGCGGCGTCACCGCCCGCCAACTCCACCGTGGCCGATCCCTTGTAGCCGATTTCCGATAGCGCCGCGTAAATCGCCTTCCAGTCGATGTCGCCATCGCCGAGATTCACGAAGTCGGCCACGCGCTTGCGCGTCGCCGGGTCCTGACGGAAGCTGAAGTCCTTCAGATGCAGCTTCACAATGCGCTTGCCCAGCGTGCGAATCCAATCCTGCGGGTAACCATACAGCACCACGTTGCCGACGTCGAAATAGGCGCGCACCCACGGGCTCTGGAACTCATCCACGTAACGCGCAAATTCAAGCGGACTGAGCAGAAACTTGTTCCACACCTCCTCGACCGCGATGATCACCTTCAGCTTCTCGGCCAGCGGAATCATCTTGCGGATCTCTTTCTGCGAACGCTTCCAGGCGTCGCCATATCCCGTCTTGGGATCCACCACCGCCGGCACCAGCAGCACCGTCTCGGCGCCCCATTCGTTAGCATTGCGGAGACTGGTCTCCATGCCGGCGACACACTTGCCCACCACATCCCCATCGGCCGACGAAAGCGGATAACGCCAGTGATCGGAGTTCATCACCGAGTGGATCCCGAGCCCGGTGGCCTCCGACGCTTTGCGGATGTCGCCCGCTTCCTTGGGATCGGCCACCGTCTGAATCTCGATCTGCTCAAAACCGCAGTCCCGGGCCAGTTGGAAGCGGTCCTTGAAGCTCAGATCCTTCGGCAGCATGCTCATGAGCACCGCCTTCTTGATGGGCAGCCTCTTTGCGCCGGTTTGAGCGGCGGAAAGGGCCGCCGGAGCGGCCAGGAAAACACGACGGTTCATAAAATCCCTCGTCGTTATTGTACGCCGCGCGGCCACCTACTTGACGGCCACCGTGGCCGTGGCGGGCGTATTGCGTCCTGCCACCGAGACAACCACCGCCAGTTCCTTGCCCGCCTTCAGCGTACCTGGCACAGACACATTCAACTGCACCAGACCGCCGAGTGACCCTGGCACCGCCGTTGCCGACAGCACCGACGCCGCCTCCCCGCCGATGGATACCGAAGCGGTTCCCACCAGCGCGGGCGCCGGTGAAGCCGCCGAGAGCTGGCCCTCGGGCGAAGGTAGCGGATTGATGGCCCCGGCGCCAGTGAGAAACAGGATCAGCACTCCGCCTTTGCTCACCGGGTTGGAGCCGTTGTTGAGACTGTAGGTTTGCGTCGTCTCGTTGTAGTTGAGCGCCGCGGCCTGGCCTCGCCCCGAGCTATCCACGGTGAACACACCCGGTTCGGCGGCGACACCGTCAAACGTAAAGGATGAGGAAGTGATTGCGTTGTAGGTCACACGAAGGTGCAGACCGGCCGTTGCGGGAATGCCAAAAGGCGCCTGGCAGTTGATCTGATTGGCGTGGATTGAGATCAATGGCGCCGCCGTCCACGACCCTGGGAGCGTCTCAAATTCCACCACCGCCGCCGGCGAGCCCAGCGTCGTCGGAAAAGCCCCGCCCACAGGCGATGCCAGTTGCGCCGTCCCCGGCCCCAGCCCCGACCCAAATACCGAAACAATCTCGCCAGGCGCAATCGACGGCGTCGCCGAAGGCACCGCGAAACTGGCCGCGTTCACCACCGTGTCGATTCGCGGCCCGGGCGGCGTCACGCTGAAATTCACCACGTTTGAAGCCGGCTGCGGCGAGTTATTCACCGTAATCTGCAGCGTCGCCTGCGCCGCCAGCAGCGATTTCGGAATCACCGCCAGCATGACATCGGTCGAGATCCAGGTGGCCGTCAGATCGGTGGTATTCGCCTTCACCACCGAGGCCTTAAACAGATGGCTGCCGCGAATGGTAATGGTGGCGTCTTCTGAACCAATCGGCGCCGCGTTGGGCCAAACCGAACTGAGCACGGCCGTCCCCGGCGTCACCGTCAGCGTAACGGTGATATTGATCGACTTGTTTGCCGCCGTCAGCGAAGTCAGCGACACTTTTCCCGAATAGGTACCCGGCACCAGGCCCGTTGTCGCCACCGACACGGTGACCGTGAACGGGCTGCCCGAAAGCACCACCCCAACGTTCGGTGAAATCGACAGCCAGGTTCCGCCAGTCCCGGCCGCCGTCACCGTGAACGGCTCACCATTGGTTGTCACCGCAATCGTCTGCGGCACAGGAACCGTACTCGAATCGGTCCGCCAGTCAAAGGCCAGCGTGGCGGGCGTCGCAGTCATCGTCGGCGGAGGATTTTTCACCGTGAATCGCACGGCCGCCCCTACCGCACCCGCTGAACCCGAAGCATCCACCTGCAACACAGTGGAATAGGTGCCGGCGATCAGCGATGTCGGGTTCACCCGCAAACTGATCGAGGTTCCCGTCTTGCCCGCCATCGGCGTCACGATCAGCCATGGCGCGGCCGGATTCAGCGTTACCGTGAAGTCCAGCGCCGCCCCCGCGCCGCTGCGCTTTACCTGTACGGTCTGCGCCGCCGGCAACTGCGTGGAACCGATCTGATAGGTGAAATTAACAGTCGTCGGCGTCAGGCTCAGCGTGGGCAGTGCCTGCGCCCACGCGGAAACAAAGGCGCCCGATAGCAGTAGACCGAGGTGAAAGGTGCGCAACAACATGCCGGTGAGTTGATCGGCATGGGCTGCCAGACGCTATATTGACCCTTGGGTGCTACTCCCTCAGGCAATTCCGGGCTAGGATCGCGCTTCCTGCTGGGCCAACTCCTCCGGGAAAACGGCATATCCGCTCGGCGGCGGATACACTGACTCCATCCACTCAAGCCGCTTGCGAAGGTGCCGGCTCTGCAGTTGCCGGGGTCCGGTGTCGACATCGATATCGCAGCAGATGCCGTGCAGATAAAGCGTCAGCGTGTCGATGAAAGAGTGGCTCGCGTATTCGCGAAAGCCCTTTGAATCGCGGCGGAAATTCGTGCCCCGCCGCCGCAGCGCCTGCTTGTGGTGCCAGCTTGCCTCGTCCACTTCCCCGTGTACGCCGGCGCTTAACTCCTCGCGCAATAACCCAAGATAGGCCGCCCGCTGTTCGTCGGTGAGTTGCCGCTCGGCGAGCGCCGCCACCTGGTTATAGAAGCGGTAGTGGTAGTCGGCAAGGTCCACATCCTGGATGGCGAAAACCAGAACCGGGCCCGCCGTACTATCCAAGGCCAGTTGCTGGATCTGCCGGTTTTCGGCCGGAGCGGTCATGCTGATGCGGCTGTCTGAACCCGGCTGCGACGGCGTGGCATGGCGTTTTGGCTTCGCCCCCACAGGTTTCGCCCCACCTCCGTTCAGCCGTTCGAGGAACGGCACCAGAAAGATGGCGGTCTTCGGCAGCCCGCGCAATGTTTCCGGAGGCAGGGCCGCGATCGGTTCCTCCAAATAGTCTTTGACATCTTCCTCAGTGAGCGGCATTCCGGCGAAAAAATAGGAGAAGGTATTGGAAAGAGGAACCATCTCCGTCCGGAACCGCTCGATGAATTCCGCCACACTGAGGCGGTCGAGATCGGTGTTGGACATCGAGTTGCTACCATGGTAGCAGGCTCTGGAACTCCCGCCCTCATTTTGATGCCAACCGCTTCCCCGAAATGCGTCTTTGTGTCGGCCGGAGAATCGTCCGGGGAATTGTATGCGGCCGAATTGGTTGCCCGCCTGAAGCGCGATTGGCCCGCAACCCACTGGTTCGGATGCGCCGGGCCGCGGATGCAGGCACAAGGCGTGGAGCCGGTGGTGGACACCGCCAGCCTCGCCGTAGTCGGCATCGTCGAGGTAGTGAGCCACCTGCCGCGCATTTTCGGAGAATATCGCAAGCTCCTCAAAGAAATTCGCCAGCGCCGGCCCGCCTTCGTCATCCTCACCGACAGCCCGGATTTTCACCTGCGTCTGGCTGCGAAAGTGCACGCCATGGGCATCCCGGTCATCTACCTGGTGGCGCCCCAGGCCTGGGCCTGGCGGCAGGGACGCGCCCGCCAGATGAGCCGCACATTGACCCGGTTACTGTGCCTGTTTCCGTTCGAGGAAACCTGGTACCGCCAGCGCGGTGTGGCAGCCGAATATATCGGCCATCCGCTGGCAAAGCTGGTGAAACCAGCCGAATCCCGGCAGTCCTGGCGCGCCCGCCGCGGGTTCGTTTCCACAAAGCCGCTCGTCGTCCTGTGCCCGGGCAGCCGGGTGGGGGAGGTGGGCCGTCATTTAGCTACTCTTGTAGAATCCACCACCCGGATCAACGAAACCCTTCCCTGCCAGTTCGCCCTGGCCCTGCCCCAGGGCTTTCGAAAACGCGCCGGAGAGCAATTTTTTAGGGAACGTAAGATCGCCGGAACCATCCAAGTGATTGAAGGGGAAACCTGGGATGCAATGGCCCATGCCGACCTGGTGCTGGCCGCCAGCGGCACGGTAACCGTGGAAGCCGCCCTGCTGGGGACCCCGATGGTTACGTATTACAAGGTGACGGCGCTCAGTTGGCTGCTGGGCCGATGGCTGGTCAAGGTTCCCCATCTGACCATGGTGAACCTCATCGCCGGCCGGCGCGTAGTGCCCGAACTGATGCAGAATGAAATGACGGCGGAACGATTGTCCGCCGAGGCGTTGAAGCTGCTCACAAGCCAGCAGGCAAGCGAGCGGATGCGGCGCGAGCTAGAGGATGTGAGAGCGAAGTTAGCCTCCGAACAAGACCCGATGGAACGGGCGGCGCGAATCGTGAAAGAGTTCTTCGATGAACAGCGAACGAATCATTAGCAGGATATTGGCGGTGGGCCTGGTTGCGGCGGCGCTTACGGCGCAGGATCGCGGATCGCGGGCGCGCGTCGACGTGCAGCACTACGTCATTCAGGCCGAGGTGAACCCGCGGACCCAAACCTTGGCCGCGCAGGTGCAGATGCGGCTGGTCCCGGTGGATGACCGTGTTAGCTCGCTCGCCTTCGAACTGAACAACGCACTGAACGTCTCAAAGGTAACCGACGAGGCCGGGCGCCCTGTTCCTGCCTCGCGATCCCAACAGGACTTCACCCTGCGATTGAGCTTCAACGACCCTTTGCCCAAGGCCACGCCGGTGGTATTGAATTTCCACTACGAGGGACGTCTCACCGGACAGGAGGAGTCGCCAATCTACGGAATCAGATTCGCCTCGATTCAGAATGAGTTCGCCTATCTTCTCTACCCCTCCCGGTGGTTCCCGGTAAACGACTATCTGGCCGACGGCTTTAGCGCCGAAATGAAGATCACCGTGCCGGCCGGGTTCCGCGTGCTGGGCTCGGGACTGGAGCGCAAGACGGAATCGGGCGATAAGATCGAATACAGCTTCGATTATAAGAACGCTTCTTTCCCGGGCAGTATCGGCGTGGTGAAGGGTGAGGCGAAACCGGTCACCGCGCAAGGAGTAACCACGCAGTTCTTCCTGCGGGAAACCGCGGCACAGGCGCCGGCCCTGGGCGATGAGTTCGGCAAGATTCTTACGTTTCAAGCAAGCGCCTTCGGCCTTCCGCCGCAGAGCAGCCTGATGGTGATGGAAACCGAAGCCGGAACCCCGAACGGCTACGCCGCCCCGGGGCTGGTCTTTCTGTCGCCCAAAGCCATCGGACAGCAGCCCAACATCCGCCTGCTGGCCAACCAGGTAGCCCGGCAATGGTGGGGTAACTTCGTTTACCCCGTCTCACGCAACCATGCCTGGATTACCAACGGACTGGCCCGCTACGCCGAGATGATGTACCTGGAGCACACCGCGGGCCCCGGTGCGCTTGAAGCCGAAGCCAAGGACGTCTATGTCGAGGCCCTCACCGTGGAGCAGCCGCCGCTCAGCCAGTCCTCAAGACTGGAGGATTACTCGCCCGAATATTGGGCCGCCACGGGCGGTAAAGGCGCCGCCGTAATTCACATGCTGCGCTACGTGGTGGGGCCGGATAACTTTACGAAAATACTGAAAGCCGTGGCCGATCAATATGCCTACAAAGGCATCCACACCGACGATCTGCGGAAAATCGCCGAGTCCGTCTCCGGCCAGAACCTGCAGGGCTTTTTCATCCAGTGGATTGAATCCAACGGCGCCCCCGAGTTCAAGCTGGAGTACACCGTGTTCCGCACGCAGAAGGGATTCCGCGTGATGGGCAAGATCGCGCAGGACCTGGATACGTTCCGCATGCCCGTTCAACTGCGCATTGAAACCGAAGGTAATCCCGAGGACCAGACGGTGGAGGTGGTGGGAACCGCCTCAGAGTTTGTCATTGAGACGTTCGGCAAGCCCAAGCGTATCGTTGTCGACCCGGTCAACCGCGTGCTCCGGTTCAACAACGATCAGCGCGTGGCCGTCGCCATCCGCCGCGGTGAGCAATTCGCCGAAGTGGGCGAGTTTGGCGACGCGTTGAAGGAATACCAGAAGGCACTGGACGTCAACCGCACCAGTTCCCTGGCCCACTACCGCGTGGCCGAAATCTTCTTCCTGCAGAATAACTACCAGTCGGCCGCCAATGAGTTCCGGGAATCGTTAAACGGCGACCTGGAGCCCAAGTGGACCGAGGTGTGGGGCCACATCAACCTCGGCAAGATCTTCGATATCACCGGGCAGCGCGAGCGCGCCGTCAATGAGTACAACCTGGCGCTGCGCACCAAGGACAACACGCAGGGGGCACTCGAGGAAGCGGCCAAGTATGCCAAGGAGCCTTACCAGCGCGCGGCGCGTAATTAAGGTTGCCCGCGCCGCTTAACGGGTCTTGGCCTTGCCTCATTCGCTCAAAGGCTTCTTCGGTGATTTGTTGGTTTTCGAGCCCGAGAAGTCTAGCTCCTTTGCCTTGCCACTGGCCGATGACGGTTTCCCCTTTGCAGTAGTAGTCGTTGGCGGAGAGGTGGCTTTTGTGGTACGACGCGCCATCGTACATGACTTCGGGAACCAGCATGGAAGAAGCATGCCACGGGTTTTTAGAACATCAAAAATTGGGAAGACAACAGCTATAAGCTGTACTAAACACCGTCCCCTAAGCTTCGCTTGGGATCGGAAACGGCGCCTTGCTCGCGTTGCTCGCTCCCGGATTGCGGCTCCGCAGCTCGAAACGGCAATTTGCTACATGCACGCCACACCTTGATTATGTTTCCATAGGTAGGTTTCCACACAATCCACCGAAGTTGAGGAAATCGGTCAATGGCGTCACGCAAGAAAGCATCCGCCGCAGTCGATGCGGCTCCTGTCCAGCCAAAGCGACAGACCGAAAACCCGCTCGTCTTCATTAGCCACGACAGCCGGGACGCCGATCTCGCTGAAGCGTTCGGCAATCTGCTTACCGATGCCAGCGGCGGAATCCTGAAGTCGTTCCGCTCGTCGGCCAAGACCGGCACTGCTGGAATCGAATATGGCGTGGAATGGTACCGCGCCATCATGCAGAAACTGGACGACGCAACCGACGTGGTGGCCTTGCTCACCGCCCGGAGCCTTAACCGCCCCTGGATACTGTACGAGACAGGCGTGGCCAAGGGAAATTGTCTGGCGAACAAAGGGTTCTCGGCATTGCACCAGGAGTTACGTTGGACGAAGCGGCAACCGGCCCCTTTGCACAGTTCCAAAACTCCTCGGACGACGAAGACGCGTTGACGGGCCTGGTCCTCCAGCTCATTCAACGCCATCCACAGGCCGCACCACGCGAAGAGGCTGTCCGCCTTCAGGTGCAACAGTTCCGCAAGTCCACCGCCGAAATGCTGAAGGAGCGGAAGAAGGACGGCACTCCCGCGCCCAAGCCGCCAGACGAAACCTCCGTCGCCAAATTCTTCGAAGAGATTAAAGTTCTTGTGCGAGATATGCCAGAGCGGGTGGCATCCGAAATGGGAGGACACAGGGGTTTCCGTGGCCGTAAGCGTTTCCGCTTTCACCCAGGGATGCTTGAAGAGTTCATGTATCACCCCGGCCTCGCCGACGGCAATCCGACTTTGCCTATTCTCGTGGCCTTCAGCCTCGTCCGGGATGATTTCCCCTGGCTGTATGAATTGGCTACTCAGTTTAGCCGCGCCTACGAAAGAGGGGATCACAAGAAGGTACACGTTGCCGCCCGCAGTATCATTAACGCCCTCGAAATGGTTCGTCATGGCCCAATGAGCGAAACGTTCGGACGCGACGACGAATCAATGATGTGGCTGCATCACTTGGAGCGAATGGTAGATAGGCACTTGCACGAGATGGGAACCGTTCTCAAGCCACCAACCCGCAAATCGGTCGCTACGAAAGCAAAGGAATCTGAAGCTTGACTCTCGGCCGCCAGCCGGTAGGGTGGCCGCTATGCAAACGACATCGGAGTCAATCAAACGGACCCTCACCGATCACAAGGTGAACGGCTTGAATGAGGCATTAACAATCACCGTCCTATGACGATCCGGGGCAAGGTGGCGAAGTCACCAATACTCCATCCGATGGAAAGACGAGAAGAACCAGACCGGGCCGCACTGTTTCATCGGTTTCCAAAATGGCCCAATTCAGGAGTTCGGAGTCAATGGTGTCTCACAGGAGGGGCTTCTAGCCATCCTGATAGACCGGTTGCAAAGACGCCATCGCTCTTATCAAATTGCGGGAAGCTAATCTCTGGCTTCAAAAGCGGACGAACGACCGCATGAAGCGCGGCGTGGAAGGCACGAACAAGAATTGATACCAACACAAAACGAGGTTTGGGCGGTAACTAGGGCGTGGACCGGCAAAGCAGGTAGAAGTTCATCATGCCGGCATACTCGGGTTCGGGTACTGGCCACCGTCAAAGGCGGAGCCGAAGCCGAAGTTCCAGGCATTTCTCAGCCATTACCGGATGCTTCCTGATCCGGAGATCGGAGCTTGTCACGAACTTCCGAACCGAAGAGTGCGTAGTGGCGTATGTTCCAGGAATACAGGACATCGATTTCCGCTTTGCCGGCACATGATGCGATCAGGAAGTCGTAGGCGGTTCCTCCCTGGATATTTAGGGTGGCGGCCTTCTCTAGAATGGTCCCGATCTCGTCAGCCGTGAGCGAGACGAAAGTCAGCCGGCGCGTGCTAGCCCGAACGGCTTCCATGGCCTGTGCCGGTGTCAGCCGGTAGGGCACGGGGAGTCGCGTCAGGGTCGAGTACAGTTCCGCAAGCGAATGGGCGGCGGCGAAGCCGTTCGACGGTGCTACTTGCCGAAACCGTGCCAGGCTCGGACCGTGGTGGGGGTGATCGGAGAGAAAGACCGGAACCAATACGGATGTATCGAAGAACGCTTTCAAGGACGCCTCGACAGGTCTGTTGTCCGCTCGGTACGAACGGCGTCGATCGTGTCTTGAATCATTTCGACCGGCATGGGGCGGCCGACGGAGAAAACCGGGATGTCATCGACGGTCATCTTCGTGGGCGCAGTGAGAGGCCAGGTTTCCGGTGTGCCGACCGATTGCTCGATGATGGACTGGAGGTACCGGTCGATCGGGAGACCCTGTGCGTTGGCCTGGGCGACGATTCCCGCTTCGACATCCGGCGGAAAATGGAGTGTAACGGTCATAGCGGCAGTCCTGTATTTCACGATTTCCTGATTCTCACTGTAGCGAGCCGGAGCGTTCCTCGCAATTGGTTTCTGGCGGCATTCCCCAAAAAGCTTCGGGCCCTGACGCTGTCCGCCAGAGCCCGTTCACTACTTTCAAATTAATGGTGCGGAGAGGGGGACTTGAACCCCCACGGGATTTCTCCCGCTAGCACCTCAAGCTAGTGCGTCTGCCAATTCCGCCACCTCCGCGTGGCCAAACTCTCTACTTCTTCGCCGGAGCCTGTTGCGCCGGAGCCTGTTGCGCCGGGGCCACCGGCTGAGCCGGCACGTTAATCGTCTTCGTCTCCCCGCCCGTGTTCACCTGGATCGGCACCGTACCAGGCGTCGCCGGTGTTGCCGCGCCCTTGGTGGCCGGCGCCGTCACCGGCGCTTTCTCCAGCACCGTGGAACCGGTTGCCCCCGAACGCGTCGCCAGAATCGACAACGTCAACGAAGTCACCATGAACAAACCCGCCGCAATCGTAGTCGCCTTCGACAGCACGGTCGCCGCGCCGCGCGGCCCGAAAGCCGTCTGCGAGCCCATGCCGCCAAATGCCCCGGCCAGATCCGCCGCCTTGCCGCTCTGCAGCAGCACGACAATCACCAGGAAGAAACACACGATCACGTGAACGATGGTCAACAGGATTAGCATAAACGAAGGCCGAAACCCATCGTTTATCTTAACACGGCCTTCGCCAGGGTCAAAAATCGAAGCCGTCGATATTCGCTTTCGTGAAAACGAACGGCGCGCCCAGGATCACCTGATCCCCCCGTACCTCGATCCTGCCCAGCCGTCCGGCTTCCAGGAAAGCCCCATCCCCCTTCAGTTCGCCGCGGTGGATCGCCGCCGCCGCGTACACCGTCAGATAGCCCAGATCGCCCGTGTTCCACAGCACCACGCTGCTGATAACGCCGGCATGCACGTAGGGCTTGCACAAACTGGGAAGCGAGAGGCCGGTGACCGCCACATCGGTCCGTCCGGACTGCTTTACAGCTTCGGCCGCACCTGGCACAGCGGGCGCGGCGATGCCGGCCACCACCTTCACATTCGGGAAAACGCGGAGGATGGTTTGCGTCTCGGCAAAGGCCCGGTCGCGGTCCCCATCCGATGGCCGCACGGTGGCCAGTTTGACGTTGGGATACTTTGACTCCAGACGCCGTTTCATGTGCCCCATCCATTCGTTCTGATTGGCGGCGGTGAGTGAGGAGGTGACAATGGCGAACTCACCGGCGCCGCCCAGCAATTCGGCCACCTGGTCAGTGATCGTATCGCCGATGCCCTGGGCCGTCGCCTGATTGATAAAGAAGTCGCGGGCATCGGCATCGGCGTCAGCGTCCCAGGTCAATACTTTTATTCCGCGCTGGCGGGCCTTACGCAGCACAGTGCTCAGCCCGCCCCGGTTCTCCACGCTCACCGCGATCACGTCCACGCCGCGCGTGATCCAGCTTTCCACAATCTCGTTCTGCCGCGCCGGATCCAGATCGGCCGGGCCATCCCAAATCAATTCCACATCGAATTGTTTCGCCGCCTCCTGCGCCCCTTTCAGGCAACTGACGAAGTAGGGGTCGCCCTTGGCCTTCGGCATCATGCCTAACACCGTCTTCTTTCCGGCGGGCGCGGCGCGATGCAGGGCCGCCGCCGAAATCGCCACCAGCAGCGCCGCCCCGGCCGCCCACAACAGCGGTTTTCGCAGCCGCCCGGCGCGGTCCATGCCAATCACCATCAGCAGGATCGCGCCCGTAAGAATGCCCGCCAGTTCCGCCGGAAGCGCGGCCAGCCGCAGTCCATTCTGCAGCACCACGATCACCAGCAGGCCCAGCAACGATCCGGCGATGGTTCCCTTTCCTCCGGTAATCGAGGTGCCACCCAACACAACGGCGGTAATGGCCAGCAGTTCATATCCAAGGCCCGCGTCCGATTTCGCCTGGCCCACCCGCGCCACGTAGATCACGGCCGCCAGCGCGCTGGCCAGTCCGCTCAGCGCGTAAGCCGTCTTCAGCCGCCGCTCCACCGGAATCGCCGAGACCCGCGCCGCTTCAGAAGAGTGGCCAATGGCGTAGAACGCCCGCCCCACAATGGTGCGGTGCAGCAGCGCCCAGAAGCCAAAAACAGCCGGAAGGAACAGCAGGGTCTGTGTAGGAACGAACCCGGGCAGATAGCCCTGACCGAGGAAAAGGAAGGAGGCCGGGAAGTCAGTAAAGTTGCGCGCCCCTCCCGTGATGCCTTCTGCCAGTCCGCGGAAAAGGCTGAAAGTGCCCAGCGTGACGATCAACGGCAGCGCCCGGAACCGTGTGATCAGCCACCCGTTCAACCCGCCGGCCGCAAGGCCCAGCAGCGTTGTAGCCGCTACCGCCAGGGGCCACCCAAGGCCGCCATCCTTGATCAGCCACCCCAACGACACCGCGCACAATCCCATCAGCGATCCCACCGACAGATCGATGCCGCCGGTGACGATTAAACACGTCAGCGCCAGCGACAGGATGCCCAGTTCCACGCTCAGCCGCACGATCTCCGCCGCATTGCCGGGCGTGAAGAAGCTGGCCGCCGCCAGGCCGAACAGGGCCAGTTCCACCACCAGCAGCCCCAGCAGCAGCCGCGCTTCACTTTGCCGCATGCGCACCTCCTGGAAGACGCGCCGTGGCGGCCATGATCGCTGCCAGAATGATCGCGCCCTGGATGGCTTTTTCCCACGCCGCGTCCACGTGAAGGAACGTTAGCGCCGTGCCGATCGTGCCCAGCAGCATCGCCCCGGCCAGCGTGCCAGCCGCCGATCCTCTGCCGCCGGTGATGGCGCAGCCGCCCACCACCGCCGCGGCAATCGCCTTCATCTCAATGCCGGCGCCGGCGTTCGAGGGGATCTCCGAAAATCGGATGGAATTCAAAAAAGCCGCCAGCCCCGTCATCCCGCCGCAGAAGACGAACACGGCCATCACAACACGATCCGGAAACAGACCGGCCAGCCTTGCGGCCTCGAAGTTCGATCCGGTGGCGTACACCGCGCGCCCGCCCGCCAGATTCCGCAGCGCCCACGCCACAGCCGCAAACACCGCCGCCGTCACCATCAGTATCACCGTCTGCCCGCCCGCCTGCCCCAACCCCATCCATTGGAAGCTGGAAGGAAGATTCTGGATCCACGCGCCATCGGTGGCCCAGCGCAGGCTCTCGCGCAGCACAGCCATCGCCGCCAGCGTGGCCACAATCGCCGGAATTCGCAGCCGGCTCACCAGTACGCCATTAATCGCACCCAATGCGCCACCCAATAGCGGTGCGATCACCAGTAGCGCTATCACGGGCACGCCCAGCTTCGCCAATACCGCCGACAACACGCTGACCAGCGCAAACTGCGATGCAACCGAGATGTCGATCTGCCCGGCCAGAATCACCGCCGTCATCCCCACCGCCACCAGCAATGCCGGTGCGTTGTTGAGCAGCAGGTCACGCAGGTTGGAAGCCGAATAGAAACCCGGCGCAATCACAGCCAACAACGCCAGCAGCGCACCCAGAGCAACCGAGGCCGCCTTCATTGCGCCTCTCCCCGATGTGAGTGCAGTGCGAGTGAAAGGATCCCCTCCTCGGTGGCGTCCGCCCTGCTCAACTCTCCGGCCACCTTTCCCGCCGACATCACGACAATGCGGTCGCTCATGCCCAGAATCTCCGCCATTTCCGAAGAGATCATCAGCACCGCCAGTCCCTGGACCGCCAGATCCGAAATCAAGCGGTGTACCTCGGCTTTGGCGCCAACATCGACACCCTGCGTCGGCTCATCCAGAATCATCAGGCACGGCCGTGTCGCCAGCCACTTCGCCAGCGCCACCTTCTGTTGATTGCCACCCGAAAGACTGTCCACCGGCATGGCCACCGATTCGGCCTTCACGCCCAGCCGCCCGCGATAGTCCTCGGCAATGGCGGTTTCTTTCGCCCCATCGAAAAAGCCGACGCTCGACACTTCATCGAGAATCGGCAGCGTGACGTTGTGCACAATCGGCATCGCGCCGATGACACCCACCCGCCGGCGGTCTTCATGGACATAGCCGATCCCCAGTTCATGCGCCTTGCGCGGCGAATCGATCACCACCGGCTGGCCCTTGAGGCGGATCTCGCCCTCTGCCGCGGGCGTGAGCCCGAATATGATGTTCGCCAGTTCGGTTCTGCCCGAGCCCACCAGCCCTGCCAGTCCCACGATTTCCCCGGCGCGCACCACCAGCGATACATCGCGCACCGGCCCCCGGCCCACGCCGCGCAGTTCCAGCACAACCTCACCCGCCGCGGAGGGCGTTTTCGGATACACGTCCTTCAGTTCACGTCCCACCATCAGTTGAATCAGTTCCTGCGTCGACAGGTCCGCCATCGCGCGTACGGCCACCGCCCTGCCGTCCCGCAACACCGTCACGCGGGAGGCAATGCGAGTGAGTTCCTCCAGCCGGTGGGAGATGTAGATCACTCCCACGCCCTTTTCCTTTAGCCGCCGGATGAGGCTGAACAGCGATTCCGTCTCGCGGCCCGAAAGGCAGGCCGTCGGTTCGTCCAGAATCAGCAGCTTCGCCTCCGCACCAACGGCCTTGGCGATTTCCAGCAGTTGCTGTTCGGGCATGGTCAACGTGGAGACTTCGCGGTCCGGGTCGAGCGCGACTCCCATCCCTTTGAGAAGTTCTGAAGCCCGCCGGCGGCGCGCGGCCCAATCCACTCGCGAGGCCGGCGCGTGCGGCTCAATGGCAAGCGCGATGTTTTCGGCAACCGAGAGTTGGGCAAACAGCGCGGGCTGCTGGTAAACACACCGTACACCAAGCGATTGCGCGAGCGCCGGCGAGTTCCGGTGTACGGCTGTTCCGCCGATCCTCAACTCTCCAGAATCCGGTTGCAGGGCTCCGGTGATGACCTTGATCAGCGTGGATTTCCCAGCCCCGTTTTCCCCAACCAGGGCATGCACTTCGCCGGGACACACTTCAAAATCGACGCCATCGAGCGCCTTCACCCCGCCAAAAGACTTACGAATCGCCAACGCCGCGAGCAAGGACACCTTGAGAGCAATGATGGTACCGCAAAAAGAACATCTCCGTTACGATTGGACCAGCATGCCGGTCCGGACTGAACTTCGGTTGAAAAACTACCGGTCCCTGGCGGACGTGACCCTTGAACTTCGACCAGTCAATGTTCTCTTTGGGCCGAACGGCGCGGGCAAATCAGGAATCCTGGATGCCATCTGGTTCCTGCGAGGTTGCGCGGCACAGGGTGTGGACGCCACCGCCGCCGAAAGGGATCACGGCATTGGCCTGCTTTGAGACGGGGCGGCCCAAGGGGCCAGTATCTCCCTCGGGCTATCAACGGCCGCGGCAAGTTACGACTTGACGCTGGAATTACGCTCCGGCCGTATCGACCCGATGGCCGGAGAGCGTCTGGTTTCGAGTCCCCGCCAACTGACGCTGATCGAACGGAAGTCAGGCTCTGACGCCGTGACGTTCCATCACACCGGGATGGGACAAGCCGCATCCTTCACGCTGCGCGAGCCGGAGCGAATTAGCCTGCCCCGCTACCTTGATTACGATCCGAGGTGCGTCGAAGCCGCTGACCTGAATAACATTCTCCGGTACGCTCATATTTACCACTCCCGTTCGATCAATCTCTACAAACTGAGAAAGTACGGATCGGAAAGCGGGAACGAAACGTGGCTTTCGAACCTTGGAGAAAACCTGTGGTCTGTCCTCCGCAATCTGCAGGGCCGCAGAGCCGTTGACGACCGATATGACACCATTCTGAAATACATGGCGCGGGCGTTTCCGACCTTCAGGGACCTGGTGCTGGAAGCGACAGGCCCGACCGTCGTGTACGGGAGCTTCGTAGAAAGAGGATTGAAGGATCCGATCCGGGCTTCCGGAGTCTCCGACGGCCACATCCAGATGTTGTGGTTTTTGACGGCGCTGTTCGCCGATCGCAGCGACCGCCACACGCTCCTGATGTTTGACGAACCGGAGTTGTCGCTACATCCGTGGGCGCTGGCCGTGATCGCCGAAGCGGTCGAAGCGGCGGCTGGGGAGCGGCAGCGGCAAGTTCTGCTCTCGACCCACTCACCCGTGCTGTTGGGGCAATTTGATGCTTCACAGATCCTGGCCGTGGAACCCGGCGCGAATGGAACCAGGATCCGGCGATTGAGCGAATTGGAAGACATCCGGGGGCTCCTGGAGCAGTACTCGCCCGGGTCTTTATATATGGCGGAACTGGTCGGCGCGCAGAGTCAGGCAGTCGCCGCGGAGAATTAAGCTTGTTGCACAGCCCCGCAACGCCCACGCCACGATTCGTACATTTCGGACTCCGTGTCACGGGAAGAGGCGAGGAGAAGTTCTTCCGATCTCTGGCCGCGCCCGGACCGGAGGGATGTCGCTGCAATTTCAGTGTGGTCGCGCGGATCGCCCAATTGAATCCAGTAAGCTCTGTACGAAGGGTTGCGAAGATGGTGGGCAAAGGACAGAAAATAGAAACGCGGGACGAAGAGGTCGGCTTGCATGCCCGCTCTTTCCTACAGCGCCGGCAGAACGCCTTCCTCATCCTCGTCGACGACCTGGAGCACGACCGCCGCGACAGGCTCGACGCGATTTACTCCCGCTATCGGCTTGCCCTGGACACGATGCTGGGTGAACTACACTGGCGCACTTCGGTCCATTTTCTCGTCAACATGCTCGAAGCCTACTACTTCGCCGACGCGAAAGCCATTAACGCGGCTTTGAGACTCAGCCTTCAAGACTGACCGGATGACGTGGAAGGAATTCCACATCCCAAAAACCAGTTGAAGCAGAGGTTCCCGGGGTACCGAGAGATCGAGCACGGCGATTTGATTGTCCGCACTCTGAATCTGGAACATATCCTTTCGAGGCCGGATCAATGCACCGCCCTCAGGACTCTTGTGGCATGGTGCACCCAGGCGCTGGGCCGCGAACCCACGTATCGGTTTCAACTGCTTCAGGGGAAAACCCATCCCGTGACAGACGTTCAGATTCGTTGGTTACCTCCGCTCAACCAGCCGCGAAACGCCCAGGGCTAAACTTCAGTCCTGGTTCCTCCGATGGACCGTGTGACGCACCTTAGCGACGCTTGATCCACGGTGCCCCGGACACTTGAGAATGAAACAGTCTTTCTGGATATTGGCCGCGCCCCTCCTACTGGGCGCCCAGGTGGCGGAGGTCGAGTTGACCGCTCCGGCGCTTGGTTACGTTCTGGACAATTCCGCGCGGAGTTTGCGCCCCATCGAAGGTGTGCCGGGGGCGGCGATCCTGGGAAACCGGGTGAATCTGAACGCCTTCGTGCATCACGCATGGCTGAGCCCGAACCGCCGGCATGCTCTGGCGACGTCGGAAGAAGGCGGGCTGCTGGTGGTGAAGCTGGACGGCGGGACGGGACTGGCGCGCGCAATCTCGACGGACGTGCCTCTGGCGGCGGCCTTCAGCCCGGACGGCACGGCCGCAGTCGTGCTTGCCGCCGAACGCTTCGAGGTTTGGCGGGGGCTGCCGGACGCGCCGGTGCAAGTGTCGGTTTGGCCTGCGCCTTCCGAAGAAATCGTCAGACTGGCCGTGAGCGATGACGGCGCCCGAGTGGCGTTCATCGCCGGCGGAAGGCTGCACATTGCCGGAAACGAAATCGAGAATCTGGACGAGACTGGCGGTTATAGCGACCTTTGTTTTCTGCGCAGTTCACACACGCTTGTGGCGGCCAACCGGCAAACCAGCCGCATCGTGCTGTGGAAAAAGGCAGGCTCGGGAGGCGAAGCCGAGGTTCTGGCTTCCCCGGGCCAGGGGATCGAATCGCCTGTCGGGCTCGCCTTCTCCGCCGACGAATCGCTGATGGCGGTGCTGGGCGCCTCAGGAGCGAAAGTCTGGCTGGTCAACAGGCTATCGGGGAATCACACTGCGCTGGACGTAAGCCGAGTGCAGCCGGAAGGGATCTGGCGTGCCGAAGGCAACGCTGTCTTCCAGTTGCATCGCCTGAAGAGTGATCAGCGTATCTGGCTGGTGGACGGCGATGCTGTGGAGCCGCGTCTGGTCCCGGTCTCCGGCGGGGGGGCAGAATGAAAGTCCGCGAATCAATGGTGGTCGTTCTCGGGCTGCTGGCGCTCGGATATTGTAACTACGCCCAGGGCCAGATCCGAAAGAACGACGGATTCTCAAGAAACGTGGTGCCGGCCAACGATGACGGTTCCTCGCCGCTGGTTCCCATCGGCTGGACGTTGAACTTCTTCGGCCGCCAGCGCTCCCATGCCTACGTTAACAACAACGGCAACATCACCTTCGACGCCGCCCTGCCCGACTACACGCCATTCGGCCTGAAGGGCGTCAGCAGAGAAATCATCGCGCCGTTCTTTGCCGATGTGGATACACGCGCGGCAGGCTCCAGCCTGGTCACCTACGGACAGGATCTGGTGGACGGCCGCCGGGCGTTTGCCGCCAACTACATCAACGTCGGTTACTTCAACACCCACGCCGACAAGCTGAACAGCTTCCAACTGGTACTGATTGAACGCCCGGACACGGGCCAGGGGAACTTCGACATCGAGTTTAACTATGAGCGCGTCACCTGGGAGACCGGAGACGCCTCGGGTGGCGTGAACGGATTCGGCGGCGTACCAGCTTCGGCCGGCTGGTCAAACGGCTCAGGGCTCGAGGGCACTTCATTCGAACTGGCGGGATCGCTGATTCCTGGCGCGTTCCTCGACAACGGCCCGTACAGTCTGGTGGCCGGCCGAGCCGCCGGAACCGCTGCGCGGGCTCCGCTTGGCCGCTGGATCTTCCGCGCCCGCGACGGCATCCTGATTCCCCCATTGACCATCCGTAGCGGATGTCCCCTTCCCAATGCGACCGCCGGACGGCTGTTCGCCTACAAACTGGAGGCGGCGGGAGCGCGTCCGCCTTACCGTTGGACGATGATTCCGGATCCGGGCGCATCGACGGGTGGTTTGGAACTGGCTCCCTCTGGCATCGTCAGCGGCGTGCCGGCCAGTCCGGGCAACTTCGGATTTACGCTCCGCGTGTCATCGGCCGATGAAGACGGCGAACAGTCGATCTCCTCGCGATGTACCGTCACGGTCGATCCGCCCTCCATCTTCATCAGTTCGAACGCCAGCTTGCCCCCGGCCATCGCCGGAAGCCGGTATGAGACCCGGCTGCGCGCCGAAGGAGGCGCCGGACCATTCCAGTTCCGTACCGTCGATTCCAGCGAAATTCCTGGCCTGAAGCTCTCCGCCGATGGCGTGCTGTCCGGTGTGCCGGCCGCCCCGGGTGTCTACCAGTTGCAGGTGATGGCCACCAGCGGCGCGCTGGACCGGGCCGTGCCATCATCGAAGCGCTTCCTGCTCACCGTGAGCCCGTCTGATCTCGCCGTGAAGGCCACCTGTCCGCTGCCGGCCGGCGCGGGCGGCGTGCCTTACTCGTTCGATTTTCAGGTCGAAGGCGGCGTGGCGCCTTACCGCTGGTCCTCGGTCGGCTCACTGCCGCGCGGCCTTTTCCTTTCGCAACAGGGCAGGCTGTCGGGAATCCCCTCGGTTCCTCACTGGTGGCCTTTCGATGTGCGCGTGGAGGATGCCAGGGGGAGAGTGGCGGAGTCGGGCTGCGGCCTGCTGATCGCCTTTCCCGAAGTGCAGGTGAGGAATGCCTGTGCGCTGCCTCCGGCGGCGGCAGGCGTGGCATACTCGCAACGGCTCGAGGCCGAAGGCGGCGCCGGACCCTACTCATGGTCTTTCACTGGCACACTGCCGGGCGGTCTCTCCCTGTCGCAAAACGGAGAATTGACGGGAACGGCGCTTGCCGCCGGAAACACGCGATTTCGCGTGACCGTCACCGACAGCCAGGGCCAGAGCGGCTCGTCCAACTGCAGCCTTGCCGTAACACGCGGCCAATACGCCGTAGCCAGTTGCCCGCTGCCGGAAGCACACGCAGGCGAGCCCTACAGCACCATCATGTCCGCCGCTGGCGGAGCGGAGCCCTACGTCTGGAGTGCCTCGGCGGCGCTGCCGGAAGGGTTGCGGCTGGGCCGCGACGGTCATCTCAGCGGCGTCATCGAAACGGCCGGTGTCTATCGAATCCCCGCCCTGGTAACCGATCGAAACGGCCAGTCGGCTTCGCGATCCTGCGATTTGCGGGTGGTCCCCAGCCAGTTGCGGATCGTCAATGCCTGCGAGCTTCCGGTGGCCGGCATGGGCTCTGCCTATCGCGCCTCGCTGGCCGCGGCCGGCGGCACGGCCCCCTACGTTTTCACACCGCGATCGCTGCCGCCCGGCCTGCGCCTGGGCCCCGACGGACAACTCTCGGGCGTGCCCGAGCAGAACGGAAGCTTCCCACTCGCTGTCGAAGTGAAGGACCAGTCGGGACAGACCGCCTCAATCTCCTGCCGCCTCAGTGTGCGCCTGCCGGCGCCGCCGGAGGTGCGCATCAGTGGCATGCCGCAAACGCTGGCGCCGGCCTCGGCGGGCCCTCCCGTGGAGATTGTACTCTCCTCAGCCTACCCGCTTCCTCTTGAAGCCGAAGCCATTCTGGATGTCCAGGCCGACAGCGATTCCGGGCAGCCCGGGGCCGATCAACCCGATCCGGCCGTCCGATTCTCCAACGGGCAGCGCCGGATGCCGGTCCAATTCCCCGCCGGCGTGCGCCAGGTCAAGCTGCCGATCGAAGTTACCGGCACGGTCGCCAGCACGCTCCGGCTCACGCTCTCACGGCTTCGCGTCACCTCCACCAACACCGAATTCCCGCTGCAGGCCCCACCTGTTTCGGGACAGGTGAGCAGACTCGCGCCCATTCTGACCAACGCCTGCTACACCCCCGCCGAGGACGGCTTTGTCCTTGAAATCTCGGGTTACTCCACGACGCGTGAACTGGCGCGAGCCGATCTTACTTTCGGGTCCAACCGCTACTCCGTCAGCCTTGCTTCGGCCTCGCTCGACTACTTCGGAGGCGCCGAATCGATCCCCAACGGCGGCACCTTCCGCATCAGAGCGCCATTCCGCTTCCAATCCGGCACCGCCCAGAGCCTGGGCGAAGGCAGCGCCACCGTCTTTAACCGCGTCGGCGGCAGTTCCGCGCGCCAGATCCGCGCCTGCCAATAGGCTACTTCTTCAACAGCTCTTTCACGCGGTTAACAATCGATCCTTCAGGCGGCGGCAGGGGCGGCAGGGAACTGGAGAGAACGGATCCGGACCGCGGCGCGGGAACCGCGGGCGCCGCCGGTTCCTTCTTCATCAGCCGCACACGGCTGCCATGGAAGCCGTAGGTTCGTTTCCACCTCGTCCCATCCGCATCGGCGGTAAGCACCCGAAAGCCGGGAATCGTCAGTACCTGCTGCTTTTCCACCAATTGCAGCGTCTCGGCGGTAATCGGGTAATAACCGCGCACGTTCTTCTCCCAAAACACCGTTTCGTAGCGGTGACGCCGCAGGTTGTAGGCAAAAACCCGGAAGCTGTCGAACTGATACTCCTGCAACCGGTTCGCGCAAGTGGCCCAGAACCAGTGGGGCTTCGATTCAGCCCCGTCCTGAACCGCACCCAGCGTAAAATAAGCCATGATCCGGTGACCGCCCGCGTATCGCCCAAGATTGTCGGGAATCCCCATCAGAAGATTTCGCGTCAGCACATACCCAGTCTTGCGATCCGAAGAACGCACCAGAGTCCAGTCGTCGGCTTCCTTGGCGAGCGACCCCTCGGCCGTGCCCACCCGCGAAAGCCTCTGCCAATCCTCAGGCAGTTTTGGCGCAGGCGGCCACGGAGGCGGCGTAATCGTCGTCTGCTCGGGCTCCGGCTCCGGTTGCCCGGCTTTCTTCTGGCTTCTTTTCGGCTTCCTAGGCAGCGGCTTCTTCACCGCAAGTTCCGTCACAGGTGACCGGTAGGGCACACGGCGGGCCACCAGATGGCCCAGCACATCCACGTTGGTTCCCGGAAAGATCTGCCACGGGCTCGGCGCAAGCCGGTTCGGCGTGGCATGCACATTCAGGACATCGAAGGCCGTCGCCTTGCCTTGCGACGGCAGCGCTGCCGCCATCTCCGACAGCCGCCGCAACTCGTCCACCTGCTCGTCGGTGAGCAGGCTCCGGCTGTCCACCCACCCTTCAGCCCCGCCCAGGTTCCGCACTTTCACGAACCGCCGCCGGAATTGCAGCAACTCCAGCCGCTCCCCATGCTTCAGCGTCGCGGCGATTTCGGCGCGCGTGGACAGTTCCTTCCGCATGGGAAGAGTCTCGGGTCCGACATAGGCCTGACCAATCGCCCGCTGCCGGGGATCGGTCATGCACGCCGACAACAGGGCGGCGAGCAACACGAGGGAAAAGCTTCGCAATTGCCTCATCCGTACACGGAGAACAGCCTCACGCTGTAGTGTAGCAAATGTGTTGTAATCTGATGATTTGGAAGATAAAAACCCGATCATCTGGTACTGCCCTGCCTGCCGTAAAGCAGTCGACAATCCCCTCACCTGCGGCGACTGTCATGCCCTCATCTGCTGCGACTGCGGCTCTGTGCTCGAAAACGCCGACGAGCTTGGCTACGGCTGACACCCCTGCTAGGCTAGAGCATTGCAATGCTCGCCTATGCCCTTACGATCTTCCTGAGCGCCTTTCTGCTCTTCCAGGTTCAACCGCTCATCGCGCGTATGATCCTTCCGTGGTTCGGCGGATCGGCGGCCGTCTGGACGACGTGCATGCTCTTCTTTCAACTGGTCCTGCTGGCCGGTTACCTCTATTCGCACTGGGGCGTGAGGTATCTGTCACCGCGGCGGCAGGCGGCCCTGCACATTGGCCTCCTGACGATCAGCCTCGCCCTGCTGCCCATCACGCCGGGCGCCAACTGGAAACCCGGACCGGGCGACAATCCATCGGCGGCCATCCTGTTGCTCCTCACCGCCTGTGTGGGCTTGCCCTACTTCCTGCTCTCCACCACCAGCCCGCTGCTGCAATCCTGGTACTCGCGCAGCGGAAAAGGCGTGCTGCCCTACCGGCTGTTCGCGCTCTCCAACCTCGGGTCGCTGCTGGCGCTTGTAACTTACCCGTTCGTTGTCGAACCTCTGCTGCCGGCCCGGACACAAGGCTTGGTCTGGTCATGCTCCTACGGCATATTCGCCGCCCTGTGCGGATTGACCACCTGGCTGAGTACACGCCGGCAGCAGGCGTCTGTGGACACAACCGAAGGCAATGAGGATCCAGGGCCGCCGCCCACCTTGTCCCGGCATATCCTGTGGGCAAGCCTCGCCGCCTTACCCTCGGCACTTTTGCTTTCCGTCACCAACCACCTGACGCAGGACGTGGCGGCAATGCCGTTCCTGTGGATTGTGCCGCTGACGCTCTACCTGCTGTCATTCATCTTCTGCTTCGATGCCACGGGCTGGTATCAGCGCGGGGCCTACCTGGCGATGCTCCCGGTCTCACTTCTCTGGATGGCCTACGCCCTGGACAAAGGCACTGAGGATATGAACGTCCGGTTATTGCTGGGAGCATTCTCAGGCGCTTTCTTCATCACCTGCATGGTGTGCCACGGGGAGATGGTGAGGCTGAAGCCACACCCCGGCTATCTCACATCCTTTTATCTGATGCTCTCGGTTGGCGGCGCGGCCGGAGGCGTTTTTGTCGGCCTTGTAGCGCCCTATCTGTTCCCGGCGAATTTCGAATTTCCCATCGCCATCGTGCTTTGCGCGCTGATGCTGGTGTGGCTGCTCGTGCAGGAGCCCGGATCAAAATATTACGAAAACTGGACCAGTCTGCCCGTGCTGGCGGTGATGGCCGCCACCCTGGCGCTGTGCTTCTATCTGGGGCGGACGCTGCGCGAGAACGTGCATGACTACAAGCTGATCCAGCGCAACTTCTACGGAGTCCTGCGCGTAAGGGAGAGCGGCACGCCGGCCGACTGGGATGGTTACCGCACCCTGCTGCACGGCTCCATTAACCACGGCGAGCAGTGGACACACCCCAGCCGCCGCCGGGATCCGCTGACTTACTACTGTCCGGACAGCGGCGTGGGAAGGTCCATCCGCACGCGAAAGCCCCAAACGCCGCAGAAGGTGGCGGTCTTCGGACTGGGAGCGGGCTCCATCGCCGGCTATGGCCGTCCGGGCGACACCTACCGGTTCTATGAAATCAACCCGCTGGTGGAGCGATTGGCGCGCTCGGAGTTCTTCTATCTCCCGGAAGCGCGGGCGAAGATTGAGGTCGCTATGGGCGACGCCCGGCTGTCGCTTGAAAGCGAAGCCCGCCAGAATTTCGACGTGCTGGCGGTGGACTGCTTCTCCGGCGACTCGATTCCCGTACACCTCCTCACCCTGGAAGCCGTGAAGTTGTACTTCGAACACTTGAAGCCCCAAGGCGTGCTGGCGGTACACGTTTCCAATCGCTTTCTGGAACTGGAACCGGTCCTGGCAAAGATTGCCGCCGCCCTCGGCAAGGCAGTCATTCTGGTGGAGACGGAAGAGGAAGAAGGGGACGAATCAAACTGTTTCGGCACCTCCTGGGTGCTGCTGGCCAACCACAAGGAGGTATTCGAGCAGGACCCGATCCGGGGCTCGGGCAAGCCGCTGGAAGCAAAGGCCGGAATGCCGCTATGGACAGACGGCTATTCCAGCCTGTTCCGGATCCTGAAGTAGGATTCAGTTCCCGCTCTCCTGAATGTGGTTGACCATGGCCGCGGTGAACGCCGCCACATAGGGCCGGCCGGCGTTACGCAAGTTCTCAACCGTCATGATGTCGCCCGCAATGTCGGGACGAATGCCGATGTTCTCGACATAGGGCGCCGTGGGAAACTCTCCGTTGCTCGAAATGGCGCGAGACCGCACAATCAGGCTCTGGGTCACCGTGGCCGATGTTTCGGCGTACCAGCCCGCGGCCAGCGGCGATGGCGTCACGGTGCCGCCCGCGCCCAGCGTCGGCATGCCGAAGATCACCCCCCGGCGGTTGTCCTGAATCGCGCCGGCGAAAATCTCGGCGGCCGAGGCCGAAATATCGTCGATCAGCACCATCAGCGGTTTTGTGTAGGAGATGCGGTTGCCGTTGCGGTCCACCGCCGGGTCAACCTCCAGGCCAAAATCACAGATCGGCAGCGGGCCGGTACGGCCCCGGTTCTCGCTGTAGGCGCCCTTGATATCGCCCAGCAGCGCCCTCCACTGATTGGTGAGCCATTCCGGAGCGCCCAGAATTTCCAGCTGGGCCAGCGTCGACTCATACCGGGAGATCCATTCGCGGGTGGCGCGGATCTCGATCCCGGGCATCGTGAACTGTTCCGGCATCAGCAATGAAACCAGGTCCTGCGTCAGGCACGCATCGCCGCCAGGATTGCGCATCAGATCCACCACCAGTCCATCGGTGTTGCGCTGCATGAAATTCAATTCCTGGACGATCTGGCCCAGGGCGATGTTGGCCGAAAATGCGTCGGTGAACATCTCCGGGATGCGAATGAACCCGATCCGTTTTTCCGACGCCGTATAAGTGCCGGAGAAGATGGCGTCGCGCCCGCGGCCCAGCCTTTGCACGAAGCCCTGCGGCATGGCGAACAGCGGCTGCACCACCGCCACCCCGCGAATCGCCCGCGGGGAGGCCACCCTCGTCTTGTGCAGTTGCGTAAGTGCGCGGAAAGGGGTGCCCGCAAGGGCCGGTTCAACCCCAGGCCCGGCCGGTTCCGCGGGGGATTCCTCGCGCGTGAAGGGCGCAGGCACAGGACCAATTACCCGCAGCGGCTCGCCTACCTTGAACCACGGAATGTCGAGCGTCTCCTGTGAGCCGTCGGCGTGCCGGAACACGAAACGCGAACTCTCGCCGATCTCATGCGCCCGGGGCAGAAAGGCTTGCGGCCGGAACGTCAGCAGGTCAAGCGCGTAACGGGTCCGGGCGCGGGCATTTCCGGAGCTGACGAAACGCTCGGATTCACGCGCAACCGCGACAGGATCCTTGCCATCCACCGACACCACCTCGTCGCCCTCGCGAACCGGATACTCGCTGGCGGGCAAGAGCCGGCGGTTCACCAGGTCCACATAAGCCTTGCCTTCATACAGGTCGATAAACAGCCCGTTATCGGCGAAAAAATTCGATGGAACGAAGAACTGGCTGTGGCCATCCTTCAACGCGGCGACGTATTCCACGCAGATTTCCAGGTATTGAAGATCGTCTTTGGCCGCATCGATGCGCGCCAGCCACGGCGCAAGCTTCATCATGTCGAAGCCCACGCCGTCCCGCTTCCATTCGTACGGCGCATACTGCTTGGCATAAAGAGCAGCCAGGTGCTGAAAGTCCAGCGACCTTTGTTCGCGCGTCATCTGACCGAAGACGGGGAAGGCGGCAACTGCCAGTGCGAGCCCAAAAAGCCTCATCATTGCGCCAAGGATAGCAGCTTTCTCTTGCATTGACCGTCAGCGCTGGTAGAATGGAGAGTTTTGCAGCCCTACGCCCGGAGAACACAGTGAAGATCGTTGACCAACTGCTTCGTATCTACAGCCTCGCATTCATCACGGTGCTTTGCCTGTTTTTTCTCGGGATCGGTCTTCTGGCCAAGCTGAGCGGAAGTTCAGTCGATTTCCCGATGCTGCCCTGGAGCGGCGCCGAACTGGTGAACTGGATCATCGGACTGAGCCTTCTTGGCCTCATCTCAATGGGCTTCGCCGCCGCCGGGAAGCTCAAATGGCTCTTCGCGCTATTCACCGTTTACGTCTTCTGCCAGATGGTGTACGGCTTCTATATCGGCCCCCATCGCTTTGAAGGCTATGACGATTTCCGCGGCAGTATGAACACCTCGCTCAGCGGCTTTGTGGCAATGGCCGGCGCGCTGCGCAACGCCCTGAAGCGTCAGTAGGGCGCCGCCGCTTCCCCCTCTTCCACTGTCAGTTGCACCGGCGGATAGACTCGCTTCCCCGCTTCAATCCGCAGTAAGTGCGCGCCTGGAGCGGCCCACTCCGGCAGCCGGAACACCAAATCGTACTGCGGCTTGCGCGGGTCGACGCAATGAGTAAGGATTCCGTCCACACGCACGCCGTCAAGGGTCATTCGCACCTGGCCGGGATCGGTGAGTTCCACGAACGCCGCTTTCACAGACCGCGTGCGGATGCGCGTGCCTAACAACAGATCCGTCGCATCACTCACCGACTCCAGGCGCGGCACCATGGGACTGGCCGGGCGCACACGCATCACCGCCTCCGGGCCCATCCATTCTCCCAGCCATTCCACCCGCACCGGAATCAGGCCGGTGGCAACTTCTTCCGGCAGCAGCACGTTCACCTGGGTCCTTCCCGCGGGATGGAGATTGGCGATGTAGTTCGGCGTGCCCCACCGGCCCCCGATGTCCACGCGGAGATGATTCAATCCCACTTCGGAGTGCAGGTTCTCAATCCATAACGAGGCGCAGGCAAAGCGCCCGGCGCACGGCACGGCCGGATCGGTGCTGTGGGGATTGGAGATTCCGGCCACGAAAGCCGCCGTTTCCGGTTTTCGAACCTGCAATTCCTTCACCCAGCCGGCAGGCCGTTTGCGCAGGCTCGTCCACATGTATTGCGTGTGCACGCCTTCGAGAATATAGATCTGAAAGTCATGTTCATTGGCGAATCCGATGAGATCGCTAGCCGTGAACCGCACGCCGCTCCAGGTGTCCACCCGTCCACCCAGCGGTGGAAACGGAAGTCCGTTGACCTGGAACCACAGCAGGCCCCCGGTCTTCAGCACCCGGCGCGCTTCCCTGAGATAGCTGAGGACTACCTCCCGGTCGGGAATATGCTGGAAGACGGCGTAGGAGTAAACGAAGTCGAAGGACTCATCGGCGAACTGGCCCAGATCGGCGCCCCGGCTTCGATGCACATGGGCGTGCGCCACGCCTTCCAGATTTTTCCGCGCAAGCGCCACCATCTCGTCGGAAACGTCCACCCCGTGGATTTCGCCGAAACGCCGGCTGAGAGGCTTCATCAGGCGGCCGGGCCCGCA
The DNA here is from genome assembly GCA_033762895.1 of Bryobacteraceae bacterium. Taxonomy (GTDB): domain Bacteria; phylum Acidobacteriota; class Terriglobia; order Bryobacterales; family Bryobacteraceae; genus CADEFT01. Next base: position 54,842 of record JANRLE010000351.1, read on the forward strand.
GCCGATTTCCAGCGCCCGCATCGCCCGCCTGTTGGCATCGCCGAAGCGCTTCAGCTCGAACTCCAGGCCGTGGATCACTTCATGGGCGGTATCGAAGAACTCCTCATCGTCCTGATTGTGCCGCCCGAAGGCTACGTAGTAGTGGGCGTCCTCGCGGGCGCGGCGATTCCACTCTTCGCGCATCTGTTGTTCGACCTGCATGGGAGTGAGGCGGTCAGCTTCAGTTCGGCATCTGGCGGCATCGCGACAATCTGAAAATCGCTCATGACTTGCCGACCGCTTCAGATTAGCATCCCTCCGCCAAAGCGTGGACAATAAGAACTTATGCCTCACATACGGGCCAAGGACCCGGCCTGCGAATCGTGGAACCGGATGCTGATGGACGAATTCGCCCGCAAGGGTTTTTATCATTCCATCCCGCTTCCCGACGGCCGTGTGCTCGAAGGAATCATTCCTCTTGACGCCCTCTATGACCGGGTGAACGTGTTTCCCATCCCCAACGACCTCACCGGAAAGCGCGTGCTGGACATCGGCACCTGGGATGGCTTCTTCGCCTTCGAAATGGAACGGCGTGGCGCGAACGTGGCGGCCATCGATAGCACGGAAGTGGACAATTTCTATATGGCGCGCGAGTTGCTGGGCGCCCAGGTGGACTACCGGGTGCAGGACGTCTACGATCTGACGCCTGAGCGAAACGGCTATTTCGATCTCATTCTCTTCATGGGCGTGCTCTACCACCTCAAGCATCCGCTGCTCGCTCTCGAGCGCGTCTGCGAATGCTGCCGCGACATGGCGATCGTTGAGTCTTTTGTCACCAACGAAGCGCCCGGCGCCGACATTCCCACGCTCGAATTCTACGAGACCGGCGAGTTGCTGGGCCAGATCGACAACTGGTGCGGGCCCAGCGCGCAATGCCTGCTGGCCTTCTGCCGCACCGCCGGATTCGCCCGCGCCGAAATCGTGCGCATCCGGCAGCAGCGCGCCATCGTCGCCTGCTACCGGCACTGGCTGCCGGAGCCCGCCGAACCGGCGGCTGAGCCGCCCAAACTCATCGCCTCCGTGCACGCAACCAACTACGGAATCAACGCCAGCGCGGCAAAGGACGATTACGTCTCGGCCTTCTTCAAGAGCGGCGAGAAGGACCTGACGCTCGACACCGTATTTCCCGAGGTGGGAGGCTACGGCATCCGCCCGGTGACGGTGATCAACACGGGAGAAGATGGCTGGCAGGCGAATTTCAAGCTCCCCCCCGGACTGGCCGCGGGCTGGCAGCCGGTGCGCGTTCGCACCGCCGGCAGCCGCTATTCCAACGAAACTCCGCTAGCCGTGGATCTGCCCGCCGTGTGCGAACAGATCACCATCACCGGCGCCTGTGACGGCCGTACATGGCGGCCCGGCGAGGTGGCCCTCAGCGAGGATTCCTTCCTCTCTCTGTGGGTGGCGGGCCTGCCTGCCAACGCCGACCGCGGCAACGTGCGCCTCACCCTGGCCGGAAGAAAACTCGTGATCACAGACATGACAGCGGACAAAGGCGACGGCGAGCCGCGGCAGATTAACGCAAAGGCGCCGCCCTCGTTTCCCAAAGGGCGGCATGATCTGGCGGTGAGGCTGGGCGATACGGTCTCGGAGCCGGTACCGTTCCGCGTGATTTGAACCATGCATTCAGGACAACGCCTGACATCGCTTGACGCCTTCCGCGGGGCCACAATCGCGCTCATGGTGCTGGTGAACACGCCCGGCACCGGCAGCGCGGTATACGGTCCGCTGCGCCACGCCGAATGGGACGGCTGGACCATCACCGACGTCGTGTTTCCCTCATTCGTGTGGATCGTCGGCGTGGCCATCACTTTGGCGCTGGGCCGCCGCCTGCAACAAGGCGTGGCGAAAAGCGCCCTGCTGAGGCAGGCAGTGAAGCGCGCGGCAATTCTGTTCACCCTCGGCCTGCTGGTCTACGCGTTCCCGAAGTTCGACGTCTCCACGTTCCGGATTCTGGGCGTGTTGCAGCGTATCGCCATTTGCTACCTGGCGGCCAGCGTGATCTATCTCTACTGCAGTTTGCGTGCGCAATTGGCGGTGACGGCAGCGCTGCTGGGTGTCTATTGGGCCGCGATGAAGCTGATCCCGGTGCCTGGGCATGGCGCCGGTTTCCTCGATGTGGAGCGCAACCTGGCCCATTATGTGGATCGCATCATTCTCGGCTCCCATAACTATGAGCACACGCGCACCTGGGATCCCGAGGGCATCCTGAGCACCCTTCCCGCCATCGCCACCGCGATGTTGGGCGTGATGGCCGGGCACATTCTCGCCTCGCGCGCGGATCTGAGGAACAAGGTGCGGCTGATACTTTCCATAGGCGCGGGACTGCTGGCCGCCGGTTGGATCTGCGATTTTTGGCTGCCCATCAACAAGAAGCTGTGGACGAGTTCGTTCACGCTGTTCATGGCCGGCCTCGATTTCCTGCTGTTCGGCGCGTTTGTATGGGTGGCCGACATCGCCGGGCAGAAACGGATCTTCCAGCCTTTTGTTATTTTCGGGATGAACGCGATTGCAGTTTACATGGCGTCGGAACTGGTGGACATCACGCTGCACTCCACTCCGATGGGCGCACGCTCAGCGCGGGTGTGGCTCTACGAAACCTTCTTCGCGCCGCTGGCATCGCCGCACAACGCATCGCTGCTCTATGCCGTCTGCTACACGCTGGTTATGTTCGCTATCGCATGGGTGATGTACCGCCGCAAGTGGTTCGTGCGGGTGTGATCGCGGCAGGCTCCGTTGCAACGTGTACTCTGAGAAATGTGCCGCTGCCCAGAGCGTCCCGGGCAAAGTGAGCGGCGCGTGGGTGTTCAAGGATACACAACTGCCGATCGCAGCCGTCCTCGAGTTCGCGGCCCGAGGCGCGAACAAGACGCCTCATAGCCAACAATCGCCCGCACTCGCCCGCGGAACTCAAGGCGCATCAGGCGGCCTGGCTTGCACCATCCTGGAAAATATACACAGGCGAGCAGCGATTCCAGATCATCGGCATCGTTTCGGCACAAAAGGCAGTTGACTATCAAGAAAACATCTACAAAGACCGGTTCCGTTAGGAAACTCAAGATCAGCGAAGCGACAAAACGGGCGTACCGGAAGCGGGACCCCGCTCTGGACAATGACTCCGAGGCTCCGCAGTTGCCCCCAAGCTACTGGGCTGGCGCGTCCATCGGAAAATACTACCGGCCCAGGAAGACGCAGATTTCGCTGCGCGTCGATACCGAAGTACTGGATTGGCTGAAGTCGAAGGGCGAAGGACACTTGAGCCGGATCAACCAGATCCTCAGGGAGCCGATGGCCAGAGAGCTGAAGCCCATCTGCCGTTCCCGGTTGACAACCACACCCCCAAGGCGTCATCTTAGTGCGTTATGAGCGCCCCAGCCAGCAAATTCGCCACCGATGCCGTTCTGTTCACGCGCGACATCGCCGAAGCCTATCAGCAGATATTGACACCGGAAGCGGTGAAATTCGTGGTGGACCTCTCACGCCGCTTCGAAGCCGCGCGCGCCGTGCTGCTGCAGAATCGAGCCGAAAGGTGGGCGGAACTGCGGGCCGGCAAACTGCCCCACTTTCTGGAGTCCACGCGCGAGATCCGCGAATCCAACTGGCGCGTCGCCCCCATCCCCGATGCCCTGCAGGACCGCCGCGTCGAAATCACCGGCCCCGTTGACCGCAAGATGATCATCAACGCCCTCAACTGCGGCGCAAAGATCTTCATGGCCGATCTTGAGGATTCCAACTCGCCCACCTGGGACAACAATCTGCAGGGCCAGATCAACCTGCGCGACGCCGTCGACCGCACCATCAGCTTCTCCAGCCCCGAAGGCAAGCAGTACAAACTCAATGACCAGACCGCCGTCCTGCTGGTGCGCCCGCGCGGCTGGCATCTCAACGAAAAGCACATGCTGGTGGACGGCAAGCCCGTTTCCGGTTCCCTGTTCGACTTCGGCCTCTACTTCTTCCACAACGCGCAGAACCTGCTTAATCGCGGCTGGGGCCCGTACTTCTATCTGCCGAAGATGGAAAGCCACCTGGAAGCCCGCCTGTGGAACGACGTCTTCGTCTTCGCGCAGGATTACTGCGGCGTGCCGCAGGGATCGGTGCGCGCCACCGTTCTGATCGAAACCATCATGGCCGCCTTCGAAATGGACGAAATCCTCTACGAACTGCGCGACCATTCGGCCGGCCTGAACTGCGGACGCTGGGACTACATCTTCTCCTACATCAAGAAGCTGGGCAGCCGCACGGACAAAATCCTGCCCAACCGCGCGCAGGTCACCATGGACAAGGCGTTCCTCAAAGCCTACGTCGATCTGCTCATCCACACCTGCCACCGCCGCGAGATTCACGCCATGGGCGGAATGGCCGCGCAGATTCCCATCAAGGGCGATCCGGAGGCCAACGAACGCGCCATCGAAAAGGTGCGCCAGGACAAACTGCGGGAAGTGAAGGCCGGCCATGACGGCACGTGGGTGGCCCATCCGGGCCTCGTGCAGGTGGCCATGGATGTGTTCAACGAACATATGCCCACGCCCAACCAGATTCACGTCAAGCGCGAAGACGTGCATGTCACCGAAGCCGATCTGCTGGAGCCCACACAGGGCGAGATCACCGAAGAAGGCGTCCGCATGAACGTGGACATCGGTATCCAATACCTGGAAGCATGGCTGAACGGCAACGGCTGCGTGCCGATTTACAACCTGATGGAAGACGCCGCCACCGCCGAAATCTCCCGCTCCCAGGTCTGGCAGTGGGTGAAGCACAAGGTGCAACTGGCCGACGGCCGCACGGTGACGCCCGAACTGGTGCGCGACACCATCGCCGCCAACCTCGCCAACAATCCTGGTACCCCCAACAAGAAACTGGCGTCCGAACTGTTCGAGGAGATGATGACACGCGCCGATTTCCAGGAATTCCTCACCACCATCGCTTACGGGCACATCGATTGAGGTAACCTGAAAGGTTAACCGATGAAGACGCGAATTCTGTGGGCGGTTGTGTGCGTGGGCACATGCATGACAGGCTGTGGCGGCGGCTCGACCGCGCCCGAGGCAAAGAAGGAAACACCGGCTGCCGCGGCCGCGCCCGCTCCTGTCGCCGATGCGGGCAGCATCACCGGCAAGGCCAGTTTCACCGGCGAAAAGCCCAAGCCGCGCACCATCAGCATGGACGCCACGCCGGCATGCGCCAAGACACATAGCGGCCCCATCTACGCCGAAGACGTGATCATCGCAGCCGACGGGTCGATGAAGAACGTGTTCGTCTGGATCAAGTCCGGGCTTGCCGCGCGCGACTATCCGGTTCCCTCGGAGGTGGTGAAACTCGACCAGAAGGGCTGCATCTACACCCCGCACGTGGTGGGCGTGATGGTGAACCAGACCATCGAAATCTACAACTCCGACGACACCAACCACAACATCCACCCCATGCCGCGCCTCAACCGCGAGTGGAACGAATCGCAGCCGCCCAAGGGCGAAGTGAAGGTGAAAAAGTTTGACAAAGAGGAAGTGCCGCCCATCCTGTTCAAGTGCAACGTCCATCCGTGGATGCGGGCGTGGGTGGGTGTGGTGTCGCATCCCTATTTCGCCGTCACCGGCGACGACGGCGCCTTCGAACTGAAGGATGTGCCGCCGGGCGATTACGTGCTGGGCGCCTGGCATGAGCGCTACGGCGCAATGGAACTGAACGTCAAGGTAGCGCCGAAGCAAACGGTGGCGTCGAACTTCACATTTAAGGCGCAATAGACGGTAAACTGGGAGATTGATCCTCCGGCTTTAATGAACGACTACATTGAGTTAACCAAACCGCGCGTGACGTGGCTGATCCTGGTCAGCACTGGTGTCGGTTTCTGGTACGGGGCGCCCGGCGCATGGAGTTGGTTGGTTCTTCTACATACGCTAATCGGCACCGGGCTCATCGCCGCCGGCACCTTCACGCTGAATCAATGGATGGAGCGGGACGCCGACGCCCGCATGAACCGCACCCGCATGCGTCCCATTCCCACGGGCCGCGTCCTTCCCTGGCAGGCGCTGGTTTTCGGCATCGCGCTTTCGGTGGTGGGTTCGGCCGAACTCTACCTCGGGGCCAATCCCCTTACCGCGCTGCTGGGCCTGTTCACCGAGGCCACCTATCTCGGCCTCTACACGCCGCTGAAACAGAAGTCCTGGCATTCAACCACCGTGGGTTCCATCCCCGGCGCGATGCCCCCGCTGATCGGCTTTGCCGCTTCGGCCGGCACGTTGACGCTGGAAGCCTGGGTGCTCTACGCGATCCTGTTTCTCTGGCAGTTCCCGCACTTCTACGCCATTGCCTGGATGTATCGCGATGACTACGCCAGGGCCGGCATCCGCATGCTGCCCGTGGTGGAGCCAGATGGCGCATCCACGGCGCGTCTGATCCTGCTGGCCTCGCTGATCCTGATGCCGGTCAGCCTGTTGCCGAGCTTTCTGATGATGGCCGGATGGATCTACTTCTTCGGCATGGTGCTGGCCGGGGCGTTCTTTCTTTACGCCTGCTTCGGAGTGTTTCTGCAGCGGACTTCGCTGCAGGCGCGCTCAGTGCTGCTCGCTTCGGTGATTTATCTGCCCGTGCTCTACGGGCTGCTGATCATTGACCGCGCGGCCATCTAAATCACTTCTGCAGCAGGAAGTGCTCCACAAACATCGCGTCGATGCCGGAGGAATAGAAACTCCGCACCGCATCGCGAGGCGAGCACACCAGCGGGTCTCCAAACAGATTGAAGCTGGTGTTGTAGAGCACCGGAAGCCCGGTGGACTTTCCCGCCGCGTGCAGCAGCCGCCAGAATACCGGATTGTCCTTTTCCGCCACCGTGTGTACACGCACCAGGTTCTCCCCCAACACGGCCGCCTCAAACGTCTTGCGGTGCGCCGCCTTCACCCGCCCCACCGTAGCCAGGAATCTGCCATTCGGACCTACTTCGAAATACTCGTCGGCCAGTTCCACCGGCACTGAAGCGGCGAACTTGCGATAGCTCTCCCGGTGTTTAATGAACGTGTTCAGATTCTCAGTGGAATAGGGGTCAAGCGGCGAGGCCAGGATGCTGCGCCCGCCCAAGGCCCGCGGCCCGAACTCCATCGGCCCATGCAGCCACGCGACGATCTTGTGCTCATTGATCTGCTGAACCGCCGTGTCCACCAGTTCATCGGTGGTCAGCAGATAGCGAAACCGCAGCTTGCAGTTTTCCAGCACCTGCTTGATCTCTTCCGGACCGTAGTTGGGGCCAAGGAAGAGATTCTCCATCCGCACGCGAATCTCCTGCTTGCAGGGGCCGTGCCAGGCCAGCATGGCGGCGCCCACGGCTGTGCCCGCGTTGCCCGCCGCCGGCTGCACGAACACACGCTTCCACTTTCCGGAGCGTTCAAAGGCCGCCACCAGCATCACGTTCAGCGCCAGGCCGCCGCCCAGGCATAGATTCTCGCCCGCGCCCGCCATGCGCACCGCCACATTCTCAATCGCCCGCTGCACGCCCGCCGCCACATGCGGACGAAGCGGCTCCGGCACATCCTCGCCGTCAGTCAGGCCCAACCTCTGATACAGCTTGTCGCTGAACCCGCCCTGCCCCAGCCGGTCTTCATCCAGAAAGGAGCGGTCCGTTCTTGGCCACTCGCTCCTGCCGGAGGTGAGCATCTCCTCAAAAAGCGCAACGAACCTGTCGTCACCCGCCGCCGACAGCCACTGCACCTTGTGCTCATCCGAGCGCGGTTCATAGCCCAGAAGCTCCGTCACGCGGCCGTACATGCGTCCCAGCGAATCCGGATAGTACAATTCGCCATCCACGGTCATCTGCGTGCCGCTGGCCACCCAACGCGCGCCGCAGCGCAGGTCGCCGTCGCGGTCGAGCGTCAACACCACGGCGTGGTCGAAGGGCGACACAAAGTAGGCCGCCGCCGCATGCGCCTGGTGGTGATCCACCAGCACTACCTGGCTATTGGGAAACCGGTCCCGCAGGCGCAGGTGCGGGTCGCCCTCCTGACCTGAGCCAACCGGCCGCACCACCGCCACATAATCCACTTGCGAAGAATCCACTCTCGCCTGGTGGAGACAGAAATTCACGGCCTGCTCAGGCAACTCTCCCGGCCGGTATTGCCGTGAGAGCTTCTGCTCTTCCACGGCTGCCACCAGCCGGCCGTCTTTCAGAACCGCGCACGCGGCATCACTCAATATTCCGCCAATTCCCAGAATGACCATCGATCCCCTTATGCTTTCTTCAAACGCGCAATCGCCCGTTCCCGTCCCACCGCCGCAAATACGGCGAATACGCTTGGACCCACGGACTGGCCGCTCAACGCCGCGCGCGAGGCGTTGATGATTACACCGGCCTTCTCACCGCGCTCGGCCGCCAGCGCGCGCAGTTCCTCCTCGGCGATCTGCTCATTGAAACCGTCGCGTTTTTCCAGCCGCGCCCCCAACTCGCGCAGCAGTTCGCGCGCTCCGGGCTCATCCAGTTTCGCCAACGCATCGGGCGCGATCTTAAAGCTGTCCGAGAAATACGCCCTACCCCGCGTGGCGAAATCCTTCAACGTGATGAACCTCGACCGGATCACCTCCACGGTCTTGAGGAACCATTCCTCGCCGTAGGGCACATCGAGCCCGGCGTTTTCGATCGTTGCGCGCACCAGCGGCGCCAGTTCCTCCACCGGCATGGAGCGCAGGTGCTGTCCGTTCAGCCACGCGGCCTTGGGATCCAGCGGATCGCCGTCCTTGAAGTTCACCACCGCGTTGCCGCGGTTGATGCCCTCGAAGCTGAACGCATCAATCAATTCCTGGCGGCTCATCAGCTCGCGGTTGTCTTTGGGAGACCAGCCGAGCAGGCAGAGAAAGTTGATGAAGGCGTGGGGCAGAAATCCGGCGTCGCGATAGGTGGTGACGCTTACCACCGGCCCGTGCCTGCGTTTGGAGAGCTTGGCGCCATCGGGGGCGATGAGCAGCGGCAGATGCGCAAAGGTGGGAAGCGCGGCGCCCAACGCCTCGAATATCAGGATGTGCTTGAACGTGTTCGACAGGTGATCCTGCCCGCGGATGATATGGCTGATCTTCAGGTCCGCGTCATCGGCGCACGATGCCATGTGATACGTAGGCATCCCGTTGCTGCGCAACAGCGCGAAGTCTTCCACCCCTGCGGCTTCCTTTGACTGCGGTCCGTACACGGCGTCGGTGAATGTGATGGCGCGGCGGCCCTCCCGCGGAACGCGGAAGCGCAGCACAAATGCCTCTCCCGCCGCCGCCCGGCGGTCGCTTTCCTGCCGGGTCAGCTCGCGCATGCCCGGATTGAATCGCCACGGCCCGCCCTCCTGGCCCTTTTCCTCGCCATCCGCCGAAGCGGGAGTGAAGTCGCGGTAGGCATTGCCTTTTTCGAAAATCTCCCATGCCGGCGCGCGATGCTGGTCCACACGCCCCGACTGGTGGTACAACTCGTCCCACTCCAACCCCAGCCAGCGCAGGCCGTCAAAGATCGAATCGAGCGACGCCTGCGTGTTCCGTTCGACATCGGTGTCGTCGATGCGGAGAATCATGGTTCCGCCGTTGCGCCGCGCATAGAGCCAGTTAAAAACGAATGTTCTGGCGCTGCCGATATGCAGGTAGCCCGTAGGCGAAGGTGCAAATCGAACTCGAAGCATGAATTAACCAGTATATCGGTTCTCAGCGGCCCTTCAGCCGTTGATGGAGCTTCACCAGACTGGCCACAGGTATTTGCTCAGCCCGCAAGCCGCCTTCCGGCAATTCTCCGGCTGTGAGTGCGCCGTACACGGCTGCCAGATTGTTGCGAAGTGTCTTGCGCTTCTGCCGGAAGCACACCCCGGCAAAACGCAGAAACTCCTCGTCCGCCGTCACGCCCGGCCGCATCGTCAGGCGCACCACCGCGGAGTCCACCTTCGGAGGAGGACGGAAAGCCTTCGGCGGAACGGGAAACAGCAGTTCGGCTTCGGCCAGATACTGCGTGCGGACACTCAGATAGCCATAGTCACGGCTGCCCGGCTTCGCCACCAGGCGTTCGGCCACTTCACGCTGCACCAGGAATACCGCACGTTTTAACAGCGATCCCAGCGCCAGGACCTTCTCGATGATCGGCGAGGTGATGTAATAGGGCAGGTTGCCCACCACCACCACCGGTCCCCATTGGGCAAGGTCAGTGGCCAGCACGTCGGCCTGCACCAGCTCGAATTTGGCCTCGGTTGCAAAAAGCCGCCGCAGGGGGTCGATCAGCTCCGGGTCCACTTCCACCGCCACCAGCCGCCCGGCGCGGGCGAGCAGATGCGCCGTCAGCTCGCCCCTGCCCGGGCCGATTTCAATCACTGTGGGCTCGGGTTCCGGACACGCCGCCCTGGCAATCCGCTCCAGGGTCGCTTCGCGTATGAGAAAATGCTGCCCGAATCGCTGGCCCAGGCGCTTAGCCTTTCACTTCAATCTGGCTGCGCTGGAAGGAGAGCCTGATGCGCCCGGCAATCGGTTGACCGAACGACATGGCGGGAGTAAACGTCGTGAACAGCAGGCTGTTCTCGATGGCCCGCCGCAGGGCGGCGTTGGCCGGCCCGTCCGGCAGGCTGTAGTCAACCACCCGTCCGTTCTCATCAATCACCAGTTCCAGCATCACCACTTTCTCCGCATCGGAGAAGGAGAACGGCGCAAGGCTCTTCAGTTCGGGATCGGTGTAGAAGCCCGTCGGTACATCCAGGTTCGCCATCGCCGATTGCCGCAGCGGATAGCTGGGCAGCAGCATGCTGAACAACACAAGCGCGGAAACCAACCCCCCCGCAAAGGGAATCGCCAGCGGCTGCATCATGTTCCGGATTCGCGTCATCAGCGGCTCAAAATCGAACAGCGGCCGGCCTGACAGGCGGCGGGCGCGTTCCCTGGATGCGATGATGCGCAGAGAAACCGTCAGATCCTTTGGCGCCCCCACCCGCGGAAGCACTTTCAGCAGCCTCTTGGCCTGAACCATGTCCTCATATTGCAGGGAACAATTCACACACTGCTTCAGGTGCGCGGCGACCGTCTGCCGGGCTTCCGGCTTCAGCGCCCCATCCACGTAGGCGCACAGCTTCCGTCCCGCGTTCCAGCATGCAAACCAGTCATTCATGGACAACAACGCTTTCCGGATACTCATATGCCCTGCTCCGCCGATTTGGCGCCCCAATCCATCTGCCCCCTGGGTTCCAGCCGGCCTTCCAGATTCTTCCTGAGCGCCTCGCGGCCCCGCAGAATCCGCGATTTCACCGTGCCCAGCGAGACCTGCAGCACTTCGGCAATTTCCTCGTAGCTCAACTCCTCCAGATCCCGCAACACCACGGCGGCACGGAACACGGGGTTCACGTCCGCCAGCGCCTGTTCCACCAGTTCCCGGGTTTCGGCGCTGGATGCCAGGTCGAATGGCGTCCGTCCCGGATCGCTCAGTACGTCCTGCCAACCGAAACTGCCTTCTTCCTCCGCCTCAAGACCGATCTGGCGCCGCCGGTGCCGGCTGAACCAGCGCCTGTGGTTGTGCGCCTCATTGACCGCAATCCGGTAGATCCAGGTCCGCAGACTGCTGGTGCCGCGGAAGGCCGATACGTTGCGGAACACCTTGAAAAACACATCCTGCACCACGTCGCTTGCGTCGCCGGGATCCTCAAGCAGCCGGAACACCAGATTGTAGACAGGAGACTGGTAGCGCTCAATCAGCGCCTCGTAGGCTTCTTCCGAACCCGTCCGCAAACCCTCGGCCAACCATGCCGGCTCGGCCTGAGCGTTTGCGTCCATCGAGCTGTCAGCGGCCGTTATGTCCGTCACGACTTGCGCCCTCGCTTCTGATTTTAGCTCACCCTTCGCCCATTTACCCTACACTGATACGCTTAGACACCAGGGGAGCGAGAAAGGTTCCCCGGCCCGGCAAGCAGTGGCCCTGGACATGCAACCGAATGAACGGACCAGATGACGCAGGAACTGGCGTGGATTCTCGGCGGGGGGCTGGCCATGAGCGCAATCGCGCTTGTGGGTGGGTTGACGCTCATTCTCCCGGAAGCTCGCTTACGCCAGATTCTGCTCCCTTTGGTTGCACTCTCGGCCGGCACGCTGCTGGGGGGCGCGCTGTTTCACTTGGTGCCCGCGGCCATCGAACACTCCGGAAACAAGCTGAAGATCTACCTCTGGATTCTGGCTGGCTTTGCCGCCTTCTTTGGGCTCGAACAGTTTCTGAACTGGCGCCACAGCCACGAAATCGAACGCCAGCATGAGCCGCTGACCTATCTGATCCTGGCCGCTGACGCGCTGCACAACTTCGTGGGTGGGTTGGCCGTGGCAGGCGCCTTTCTCATCGATATCCGCCTGGGAATCAGCGCCTGGATCGCGGCGGCCGCCCATGAGATCCCGCAGGAGTTGGGCGACTTCGCTGTGCTGGTGCATGGCGGCTGGAAGCCGGCAAGCGCGCTGCTGTTAAACCTGCTCTCGGCCCTCACTTTCCTGCTCGGCGGAATCGCCGCCTACAAAAGCGCACGTGTGGTCGACGTATCGTTTCTGCTCCCTTCGCAGCCGGAAACTTCATCTACATCGCCGCCTCGGACCTCATCCCGGAGGTGAAACATCACGCCAGCTTTGTCCGGAACGTGATTCATTTCGCCGCATTCCTGGCCGGACTGGGAATCCTGCTGGTGGTCCGCCTGATACTGGAATGACAAAGGGAGGTTATCCGAATGAGCGCCATACTCGAAAAAGGAGGAGGAACGTTCCGGGGACTGAAACTTCTTCTCTGCGAAAACCCTCTACCCCCGCTGGAAGAAGCAATCGAGGCGGCGCGGGCCGAACTCGGGCGCAGCAATCTCTACACCGAGGCCCGCTCCCAGCCTCTTTTGACACTGCTTGCCGGAAAGCTGAACGTGCCGGAGCGGTTGATTCACATCAACGCCGGATCGGAGTTGATACTCCGCCAGATCTTCGACAGGCTGGGTCAACAAACACACCTGCTTACTCCCACCTATGCTCTTTTTCCCGAAATTTCGCGCCGCTACTCACAGACGCTGCTTAATCCGGAACTGGATTTCCGGTTCGATCTGGAGCAGTTGCAGGTGCCGCCCGGCACAAGCCTGGTGGTGATTGTGAACCCGAATAATCCCAACGGGGGAACCTTCGACATGCGGCCCCTTCCGGAACTGCTCCGGCGCCATCCGGGGACGTACTTTCTGGTGGACGAGGCGTTCATCGGGATGGGCGGGGAGTCAGTGGTTCCGCTGGTGCCGGCGCACACGAACCTTCTGGTCACGCGAACCCTATCGAAGGCCCATAGCCTCGCCGGGTTCCGAGTGGGATATGCCGTTCTTCCGCCGCGGCTGGCCGACGACCTCAATGACCATAACGATTCTTATCCGCTGGCGCGCCCCAGCCAGGCGGCCGCAGTGGCCACTTTGGAAAATGAGGAAAAAATTCGCGCACGCGCGGAAATGCTGAAAACCTGGGCGGCGGATCTGGCGCGCGGACTCCGGGACTTGAATGTGCGCACTTATCCGACCAGCACCTATTTTTTCCTCGCCGACTTCGCTCCCTGGGACGCCTCCTGGCTGGGGGGTGAATTGAAGCGGCGCGGCATCCTGGTGAAGCCGCTCAACGACCCCAGGCTCGGTCCCGGTCTGATGCGCATCACCACCGCGCTTCCCGAGGACAACGTACGCCTGCTGGCGGCAATCCGGGAGGTGAGAAACGATGATTAACGATTCCGGACGCCATCTGATACAACCCGATCGGGACCCGCGCGTCTATCTCGCCGCCGAACGGACGTTCCTGGCCTGGATTCGCACGGGGCTCGCGTTGATGGGCTTCGGATTCGTCGTGGCGCGCTTCGGCATCTTTCTGCGCGAGCTGGGATCGATGCCGGGTGCGGCGCCGGTTCGTTCCTCCGCATTCTCAGTCTGGATCGGGACGGCGATCGTTCTCGTAGGAGTGGTGGTCAACGTGGTTTCCACGTTCGAACACGTCCGGACGATTCGAGAACTGAACGCGGGACGGGAGATTTCGGGCCGCCCGTCGGCAGCCGGCTTGTCCCTGGCATTGCTCCTCGCCGTTGTGGGATTAGCGATGGCGGCTTATCTTCTGTTCGCGCGGGGCTACTAAAGTGTGCGCGTCACTTTGGTGAGCGTCCGCGGCTGGTCCGGATCCAGTCCCTTCACCGCGGCCAGGTGCGCCGCGAATAACTGCGCCGGGATGATGTAAGGGATCGGCGTGAAGACATCGGCCGGCAAAGGGCCGCGCGCCGCCAGCTTGCCAGGCAGCACGATCACCCGTTCACCGCCCTTGGCCGCCTCGCGGTTGGAGCGGTCGGTGATGAGGAACGTTTCGGCCTTCAACGCGGCCAGTTTGTCCCGCATTTGCTTCATGGGCTCCCATGTGACGCCGGGGGGTGCGAACAGGAACATCGGAAAGGCCTGTTCGACGATCGCGATGGGCCCGTGCAGGAAATCGGCCGAGGAAAATCGCTCCGCCACCACATAGCAGGTTTCCATCAGCTTCAGGGCAAACTCGAAGGCGTTGGAGTAGTTCAAGCCGCGGCCCACCACCACCGCGTGGTCCATGAAACGGTAACGTTCGGCGCGCGCGGTGATCTCGGGCTCGCACTTCAGCGCCAGCGCGGCCCATTCCGGCAGCCGGCGCAAGTCGTCCGGCTTGATCCTGGCGCCCAGGGCGTAGGCCAGCAGATACAGCATCAGCAACTGGCCGGTGTAAGTCTTGGTGGCCGCCACGCTCTTTTCCCGGCGCGCGTGGACCAGAAACGACCGCTCCGCGATGCGCGCCAGCGTACTGGCCGCTTCGTTGGTGATGCCCGCGGTTCTGGCGCCCGCCCTCTTCGCCCGTTCCAGGAACAGGTTGGTATCGGTGGATTCACCCGACTGCGAGATGGCCACCACCAGCAAATCCTTCAAACGCAGCGAAGCGCCATAGAGCGTGAAGATGGAAGGCGCGGCAAGCGAGACGGGAATGCCGGTGGCGATCTCCAGCAGGTACCGTCCGAACAGCGCCGCATTGTCCGATGTGCCCCTTGCCACCAGCACGATCATACGCGGCGGATTCTTCTCCAGTTCGCGGCGAAGTTCCTCAAACTTGACCAGTTCCCGGCGAAGCGTCCGTTCGAGCGCGGCGGGCTGCTCGAAGATTTCCTCACGCATCATCGACATCAGGTATCGAGGATAGCAGCACCGGCTAGTGCGCGGGCAGTGCCACGCGCAGCCGCAGCGAAGGCGCCACCTGGGCAATGAACCGCGCTGTGCCACCGTGCGTTTCCGCAATGCGCCGCACTGCTGCCAACGCCAATCCCATGCCGCTCGGAAGCAGCGGCGTGAAAGGCTCAAACAGCAGTTCGGCGGGACCGCGCAGGGCGAGGCTCGATTGCGTGACAAACTCCAGATGCACCACATCGCCAGCCCCGGTGAGCGATACGTTCACCGGATGCTGCCGCCCCGACAGGTGCAGGAAAACCGAAAGGATGTTGCGCAGCATGTGCCTGGCATGACCGGCATCCATGCGCGCTACCGGGGCGCCGCTCAGATCGCGCCATTCCATGTCGCCGCCATCGCCGCTCGCCGAAACATCGGCCACCGCATCCATCACCGCTTCACTCAATGCGACGCGCTCACCGGAGGCGGGGATCGCACGGGCATAAAAGACGAGATCGCACAGCACCCCGTTCATCTGCTGCACTGTGGTCTGGATCTTCTGCAGTTGTTCCGCCACACGCGAGTCGCCCTCTGCCAGCACCATCTCCGCGTAGAAAGCAGCCGTTTCGATCACGCTCAGTGGCTGGCGGAGTTCGTGCGCCAGATTGCGCACGAGTGGGGCGGTGCTTTCGGCCGGGCTGGCATCCATCACATCTATGCCCTGACCGGGTTCGCCAGTCTGCGTATGCATTCGGATCGTTCACCCTCGCGTCGAAAAGAGATCACCGGGACAGAACTGATAGTCCCGTCAGCGCCGTTGCGAAATACCGTAATGATCTCGGGAGACTTCACCGTTTATAGCTCATGCCTGCGGCCCCGTCAATGGAAAAAAGTACCGCTAAAAAGCAAGTGAATGAAAACGATTCACTTATATTTTTTGGGCGTGCCCACTGCGATTTTGCGGGGAGCGGAATACCGCATCTGGTACCGGTACCCCCACACGCGGGACCCCCATTTTTTATGTCGTTTTCTGCATCCGTTCTGCGCTTCTGTCATGATGGTATCGGACATGAGTCAATCGCTTCCTCCCGTACCGCTCACCCTTGAGGGCGCAACCGTATTGCACCAGATGATGCAGATTAATTTTTCTGCATTCCGCGCATTGCCAGAGGCCGGCAAGGCCTCTGTTGTCGAACAGGCCGCGCATCTGTTCGACGGCAAACGCTCGGCTCCTTTCGCCATGCTAGGCCACAAGGGCGATCTGATGCTCATCCACTTCCGGCGCACGTTCGAAGAACTGGCGCAGGCACAACTCGATGTGTCCCGGCTGCTGCTGTCTGAGTTTCTGACGCCTGTCACATCGTATCTATCGGTGATCGAGCTTGGACTGTACGAATCCACACAGAAAGCCTATCTGGCGCTTGCGGACCAGGGTATTACACCTCACAGCGAAGCATGGGACAAGGGAATCGAGGAAGTACTGAACCGCCAGCGCGAGGCCATGGCGCCGCGCCTGTTCCCCGACATCCCCGCCTCCCGCTACGTCTGTTTCTATCCCATGGACCGCCGGCGCGGCGAGACCAAAAACTGGTATCAGGAACCGATGGCCGCGCGCGCCGCCATGATGCACGACCACGGCATGATCGGCCGGCGCTATGCCGGCGCGGTGCGCCAGATCATCTCAGGCTCGATCGGCTTTGACGACTGGGAATGGGGTGTGGACCTGTTCGCCGAGGATCCGCTGGTGTTCAAGAAACTGATTTACGAGATGCGCTTTGACGAAGTAAGTGCGGTTTATGCCGCCTTCGGTAAGTTCTATGTGGGTTTGCGCTTCGACGCCGCGGACCTGGGTATGTTTCTGAGCGGAACGCTGCCGGGCTGGAGTCCGCGGCCTTCCTGAGCTTATGGTGGGCAGAGTCATCTTCACCGTGTTGGTCGTGATCGGCCTGGGCTGCCGGAAGCCTCAGCCGTCCGCCATTGAGCGGCTGGCCCGCTGCCGCATGGAAGAGGGCCCCACCGACGGCTACTGCGGCAAACTCCCGGTGTTTGAGAACCGCGAATCCAAGGCGGGGCGGAAAATCAATCTCAAAATCGTGGTGCTGCCGGCGCTCAAACGCGAGTCGCGGCCCGACCCGCTTTTCGTACTGGCTGGCGGACCCGGACAGGGCGCGGCAAAAATGGCCGCCTCATTCAGCCAGATCTTCAGGACCTTTCAGAATGACCGTGACATCGTCCTGGTGGACCAGCGTGGCACCGGTGATTCCAACCCGCTGAACTGCAAGCCGGAGGATCGCGACGAGGACGATCTGTCGAAGCTGGGCGCTTATCCGCTGGAACAGTTCCGCAAGTGCCTGGCCGGCTACGACGCCGAGCCCAGCCTGTACACCACCCCGGTGGCAATGGATGACCTGGAGGACGTGCGCCTCTTCCTGGGCTATGGAAAGATCAACGTCTGGGGCGGATCCTACGGGACGCGCGCCGCGCTGGTGTATCTGCGGCGTCACCCTGATTCGGTGAGAACCGTGATGCTGGATGGCGTGGCCCCCACCGGAATGCGCCTGCCGTTGTTCGTTTCCCGTGACGGGCAGAGAGCGCTCGATCTGCTGATCCGCGATTGCGAAGCCGACGCCAGTTGCCGCGCGCGCTTTCCCGCACTGCGCACCAAGGTGGCGGCCCTGCTGGCCCACACCGCTCTTAAACCAAGAGTGCGCCTGACGCATCCGCGCACAGGAGAGCGAGGCGAGGTGATCTTCACCCGCGAGCTCTTTGCATCCATCCTGTTCGGCGCCCTCTATTCCCCGGCTCTCAGTTCTTTGTTGCCCCGTCTGCTGGAGGACGCGGCCTCCGGCGATTATCAGGGCCTGCTGGCGCTCGGTTTCGCCGGCGAGGCCACATCGGACGACCCCATCAGCCAGGGCATGTTCCTCTCGGTGGTTTGCAGCGAAGACCGCCCCTACATCACCCGGGCCGAAATTGAAGCCGAAACCAAAAACACCTTCTTCGGCTCCACCATGTTCGACACGCGCCTGAAGCCATGCGAGTTCTGGCCGCGCGCGGAAATCGCCGCCGGCTACCACGACGCCGTAAAGTCCGATGTGCCAGTGCTGATTTTTTCCGGCGAACTGGATCCCATTACGCCGCCCGTCTGGGGTGAGCAGGCAAAGCGTACGCTCAGCAACTCGCGGCACATTGTCGTGCCCGGAACCGGCCATGGCACCATCGCCGCCGGATGCGTGCCACGGCTCACCAGCAAGTTCCTCGAACAGGCCTCGGTGGCCGGACTGGATGAGAGTTGCGTGCGCAACCTGCACCGGCCTCCCTTTTTCGTCAACTACTCGGGACCCGCGGGCAAGGCGGAAAGATGATCGAAATTTCGGGCCTCGAAAAACGGTTCGGTGAAGTGGTGGCCGTCAACGGAGTGACGTTTTCGGCGCCCGACGGCTCCGTCACCGGACTGCTGGGTCCCAACGGCGCCGGCAAAACCACCACCCTGCGCGTGCTTTCCGGTCTGATGAAGGCCGACGCCGGAACGGTGCGCGTCGATGGCGCCGATGTGGGCGCCGACCCCGTCGCGGCGCAGGCGCTCATGGGCATCCTCCCCGATTCCCACGGATTGTATCCCCGTCTCACGCCGCGCGAGCATATCCGCTATTTCGGCGAGTTGCACGGCATGGATCGGGATTCCCTCAACGCCCGCACCGCCCACCTCATCTCCACCCTCGGGCTGGAACACGCCGCCGACCGGCGCGTGGAAGGCTTTTCCCACGGCGAGCGAACCAAGGTGGCCCTGGCCCGCGCCCTGGTCCATCAGCCTCGCAACGTGATTCTGGACGAGCCCACCAACGGGCTGGATGTGATGAGCACGCGCGCCGTGCGCGACCTGATCCGCTGCCTGCGGCTGGATGGCTGCTGCGTGCTGTTTTCCAGCCACATCATGCAGGAGGTTTCCGCCCTCTGCGATTCGATTGTGGTGATCGCCCATGGCCGCGTGGTGGCGCACGGCGCCCCCGATGAGTTGCGGGAGCGAACCGGCCGCGAGAATCTGGAGGACGTGTTCGTTTCCCTGGTCGGCCTTGAAGAGGAGCCTCCCCAATGATCGCCTCCCGGCTGCCGGTGGTGTTGCGCAAGGAATTGCTCGATGGCGTCCGCGACCGCCGCTCCGTGGCCTCAGTCGTGATCTCGGCGCTCATCGGCCCGCTGCTGGTGGGCTTCCTGTTCAGCCAGCTTGCCGAACGCCAGCGTGTCGCCGACGAAGTGAAGGTGCCCGTGGTTGGCGCCGAATTCGCTCCCGCGCTGGTGGACTGGCTGAAGCAGCAAAGCGGCGTCAGCGTGGTGGCGGGCCCGGCCAGACCGGAAGAGGCGGTGCGCGAGCGCAAGGAAGACGTGGTGGTGATCATCGCCAGGGACTTTTCCAGTAAGTTCGCCCGTTCGGCGCCGGCCGGCATCAAATTGGTAGCCGACGCCACGCGCGATACCGCGCGTACCAAGGTGCGCCGCGTGCGTCAGTTGCTGCAGCGCTATTCCGGCGAGGTATCGGCGCTGCGTCTCATCGGGCGCGGCATCAGCCCCGCTGTCGCCGTGCCGCTGCGGATCGAGGATGTCGAAGTGTCGAGCGCGCAGCAGCGGGCGGCCATGATCATGGCCTTTGTCCCGATGTTTCTCATCATGGCGGCCTTCGTCGGCGGATTGCAGATCGCCACCGACTCGACGGCCGGCGAGCGGGAGCGGGCTTCGCTTGAGCCGCTGCTGCTCAACCCGGTCTCGCGCTGGTCAGTGGTGGCCGGAAAATGGCTGGCGGCTTCTCTGTTTGCCGGCGCCGGCGTGGTGTTCAGCGCCTCACTGTGCATGGTGGTGATGCAGCGCGTTCCGCTGCATGATCTGGGCGCGCGATTCCGCCTGGGAGCCCCGGAACTGGCGGCCATCCTTGCGCTCTGCGTGCCGGTGGGCTTTTTCTCCAGTTCGCTGCAGATTTTCATCGCCACGTTCGCCAAGTCCTATAAAGAAGCGCAGTCCTACCTGGGACTGCTGATGCTGCTGCCCACATTGCCCGGCGTGCTGGCGCCCATCTATCCGATCAGCGGCCAGCCGTGGCTTGCCCCTATTCCCATCCTGGGCCACTACAGCCTGGTGACGGATCTGTTGGGAGGCAAGGCCCTGCCGGCTCACCTGCTGGTGATCTCTGCGGTGTCAACTCTGTGCGCGGCCATCGTGTTGGTGGCGCTTACCACGCGGCTGTTTCACAAGGAACGGATTATCTTCGGCCGCTGATTGAGTTAGACTGAATCCATAGCTGGGAAAAATCATGATCACCCGACGCAGTTTGCTCGTCTCGCCGCTCGCCGCGGCTCCGCTGTTTGCCGCAAAGCGTATCGATCCGGCGCGCATCTCCGCCATCACCGATGAGATTGCCACTTCCAGTCAGGGAGCGGTGGAGTTTGCCAGGCAGTATGGGCTCAAGTGGCTGGAATTGCGTAGCGTGCCTACGCCCAAGCGCGGCGGCAAAGAGTATATCTACCTCAATGAGGCCGATCTGCGGGCCGAAGCGAAGATACTGAATGACGGTGGCGTGCGGGTGTCGTTCCTCAACAGCAGTCTGTTGAAGGTGCTGATCCCCGGAGTGGAGCCGCCGCGCTGGACGCAGATGAAGCCCGAGGAGCGGGAACGGCGCATCAAGGCCGACACCGTTCGCTTTGAGCGGCGCATGGAGGATCTCGGCAAGGCAATCGCCGCGGCGCGGATCCTCGGCGTCGACAAGCTTCGCGTCTTTACCGGCTGGCGCGGTCCGGACCCGATGGCCGTTCTCCCCCGCATCGCCGGCATCATCAACGAGATGGCCGAAGTCGCGGCTAAAGAGAAGATCCAGTTACTGATCGAAAACGAAGTGGCCTGCAACGTCAGCACTTGCGCGGAAATGGCGGCGCTTCTCAAACTGGTGCCCTCCAGGTGGGTGGGCATCAACTGGGATCCGCTGAACGGAACGGCCTTCGACGAGGCCCCGTTCCCCACCGGCTACGCCTTGCTGCCCAAGAAGCGCATCTGGAACGTCCAGGTCAAGGGCAAGAGCATTCTCGATTATCCCCAGCGACTGGACTGGCCGGCTATGCTTGCGGCACTCCACAAGGACGGCTACAAGGGCCAGGTCGGCCTCGAAACGCACATCTTCGGTGACAAGCTCATCCACTACTCGCACGAGTCGATGAAAGAGATCCTGCGCATCGTCTCCAGTTCCTGACCGCGGTCTTAGTACTTCCGCAGGAAGTGTTGGAATCCGGCCGCCTCAAGCGCGCGATCCGTATTTTCCACCTCAGCCGCCGTCGTGAGCGGTCCTACCAGCACTCGAACGGTGTCCGCACTGCCGCCCGTCGCCACTCGCGTACGGAATCCCTGTGAACTCAGGTACTGTGTGAAGGCGGCGGCCATGCCCAGCTCGATCGAGCCAACCTGCCAGTAGGTCTCGCCAGGCGAAGGATCCCGGCCCGGCGCAAAGGCCGCCGCGGGAGCTACGGCTGCAACGGGGTGCGACGGCGGGGCGGCGTCAGGAAAGGGTGATGGCTTGGCGGCTTCCACGGCTGGCGCGGCCGCAACGGGCGTCTCGGCGCGCGCTTCGATCACCGGGGGAATCGCCGCCGGAACGGCCGCCGCGGCCTGGGTGGGCGCTGTTCTGGTCGGATCCACCATGATCGGCGCGGCTTCAACGCGTTCGGGGCCGGAGCGGAAACTCGCCGCCGTAATGGAGCGCCCCGCCACGTAGGCCAGCGTTGAAACCAACCCGATAATGACCAGGAACATGCAGCACACCGCTACCAGTTGCCGCTGCCCCAGTACGATCGCCAGTTGATCTTCTTGATGAATGGCACTGTCTTGATTCATGAACATCCTCCACGGACTGCAACCAAGTGATCGGCCTGGCTAAGCAGGAGCTTTAGAGTCCGCTAAGTCGATTTCCGAAAAACCTTAGGCACTCTGAGACGGGGCCCTACAGTTTGTTTCTCTCTCCTCCGATCTACCGGGTGTGGCGGCATTGGACTCTCGGCAGGCCCGGCTGGCAACGCTGCGGTCGGCACAAAATAGCGACGGAGGATGGGGCTACCAGGCCGGACGCCAATCCTGGCTGGAGCCAACCTGTTATGCGCTGCTCGCGCTCGCCGGCGATGCGGCTTCCCGCGACGCCGTGCAGCGCGGCTGGACCCTCATCCGGTCCTGGCAGAATGCGGACGGCTCCTGGCGGCCTTCAGGCCAGGTACAGTCTTCGAGTTGGGCCACCGCGCTCTGCCTCACCCTGCATTGCGCAAGGCGCGCTTTCGATGGCGGCTTCGACCGCGGAATGCGCTGGATGCTAGAGACCAGGGGCAGCGAAGGCTCCTGGACAGAACGTATCTACAACTTCATCAGGCCACTGCCCGGAGAATACGATCGAAGGTACCGCGGCTGGCCCTGGCGGCCGGATACGGTGAGTTGGGTGGAACCGACCGCCCACGCCCTGGTGGCACTGAAATCGGCGGCGGCCCACCTGGACCATCCCCTGGTCAGAAAAGCACTTGAGCGCGGACCGGGCTGGAGCCGGCGGGTAGACGATGGCGAGCGGATGCTGATTGACCGCCGGACGTCGGACGGCGGCTGGAATCACGGCAGCCGGCGCGTGCTCAAAACCGATCTTCCCTCTTATCCCGAATCCACCGGTCTCGCGCTCATGGGACTTCAGGGATGTCCTCATTTTGACGCGCGCCCGGCGCTCGATCTGGCAGAACGGTACTGGAAAGAGTCCACATCCCCGCTCGCCAAAGCATGGCTGGCGATCGCGCTTCGCAATCACGGGCGCGAAGTGGCGCCACAAACCACTTCCCCTCCGGGCGGCGACCTCATGGTGGTTGCCCTCGAGGCAATCAGCTACCCCAATGGAGGACATCAGTGGCTCAAGGTGGGCGCACAGAAGGCCACGGCGGCCTGATTTCACCGCGGGACATTTCCCGCCGGCGTTTCCTTCCCTCAGCGGCAACCGTCTCAATAGCGGCCTGCGGCGTCGCTGGCAGTGTCGCTTGTGGCGTAAATGACCTGCCGCAGCCTTTTGCGGGCGTCCCCTCGCCGGTCTTTATCGCAAGAGCAGCCTCCTACACGGCAAACCTCGCCGCCATCCTCGAACAGGGCATCGCCGCCTGCGGCCTTGTGGTCAAGGGCAGAAACATCCTGCTGAAACCCAATCTGGTGGAGTTCGACGCCGCTACCTCCATCAACACCAATGTCGCCGTCGTCGCCGCCGCCGTCGAGGTCTTTCAAAAACTGGGCGCCTCCAGCGTCGTGATCGGGGAAGGGCCGGGACACCGCAGGGACACCCTCTATCTGGCCGAAGAGGCCGGCTATCGCCAGGCCATCGCCGGGTTCGAACAGCGTTTTGTCGACCTCAACCGTGACGACGTGACGCCCGTGGCGCGATTCCACAACCTGAAAGAGGTGTACCTGCCCCGCACCGCCGTCGCCGCCGACCTCATCGTGTCGATGGCGAAAATGAAAACGCACCACTGGGCCGGCGCCACCCTTTCAATGAAGAACTTCTTCGGTGTCGTGCCGGGAGCCGTCTACGGCTGGCCGAAAAACATGCTGCACCAGTACGGTGTGTCTGAGTCGATCGTCGAGTTGAACCGCATCTTTCGCAAAACCTTCGCCATCATCGATGGCATCGTGGGGATGGAGGGCAACGGGCCAATCCAGGGGACACCCAGGAAGGCCGGCGTACTCGTCATGGGGCCTGACCTGGTGGCCGTCGACGCCACCTGCTGCCGCGTGATGGGCATCGATCCGGGCAAGGTGACTTACTTGAACCTGGGGAGGCATCTGGGACACGTTCCCGCCGGACGGATCGAACAGCGGGGCGAGACGGTGGGGCACGTGTATACGCCTTTTGAACTGATCGCGGAACAGGCGCAGATGCGGCTGGCGGAGGGTACCAGTACCCAGCCTGAGACCAATAGAGGATTTCCCGGGTCCGACTAAGGACTCCACCGGATTTGTCCGGCCTGCCGCAGATGATAACTTTGCAATAGATACTCCACACAATAGAGTTTGCAAGGAGAGAGGATACAAATGAAGAACGTTATGAACCTGGTTTGGAAGCTGCGCATCTGGAAAGATACCCGCGGTCAGGACCTCATTGAATATGCTTTGATGGCCGGCTTCGTGGCCGTGGCCGCCGGCGCGATCATGCCGACGGTGTCCACGTCGATCTCCACGATCTTCTCGAAGATCGACTCCGTGATGTCCGGCGCCGCCAACCCGAGCTAGTCGGTTACCCGGCTGGGCTCTCGCGCCCGGATCATGGAAGGAGCTGCTGCTTCCTACTGCGCAGACAGCACGGAAGGACGAGGGTATCCCCCTCGTCCTTTCTTTATTAGTTCACCCACAACTACCGCCGCATCCGACCCCGGCCGCCCGTGCACTCTTACTAACACAGCCACCCTCGGCTGCCCCGCAGGATACAGCCCCACCGCGTAGCCATCCCCGGGCGCTCCCCCATGCACGCACTCCGCCGTCCCCGTCTTCACCAGCGCGTCCAGCCCGATTCCCTTCCCCGTCCCTGACTTCGCCGACTCCCGTAATCCCGCCACCAGCGGCCCCACACCAGGCTCCGCACGGCGCCTTACCAGTTCCACATAAGCCCGCAACAGCGCCGTCGGCCCTACCGGCCACCCCGCTCCCAATCCGATCCTGGCATCGGCGCCATCGGCCGGCGCCCTCAACCCAAATCGCGCCGCCAGCGCCCCCAACCCCTCGGCCCCTTCCGCCAACCGCCGAAAGTAGCTGTTGCAGGAGTGCGCCATCGCCCGGATCACGTCCACCCTCCCATGGGCCCGCGCCGACCAGCACCGCAGGCAGGTCACCTCCGGATATGCAAACCCGTGCGACTGCGCATAGGCCAGCGCCGTAAACGGCTTCATCAGCGACCCTACCTGCGCCGGCTTGTCCGCATCCGGCCAGTCGCCCCCTTTTACCGCCCCGGTTTCCACATCCAGCCACAAAAACACAAACGCGGCGGCAATCATGGCGTCAGTTGGTAGCGAACGGTCTGTTTCACCATTGAGCCGGAATCGAGTTCGCGCACACTCGCCGTTTCCGCTCTCAACAGCGTGCGCACCAGGCTGGCCATGCTCTCGGAAAAGAAACTCGGCTCGTTGTTGTTAGGCGCCCGCCCCGGAGCGTCGATCAAACGCATCATCCGCTCATAATGCGGCAACTCATCCCTGAGCCGCACGGCCGCGGCGTAGGTGGCGGGCGCGGGCGCGACACCGTTCTGCTCGCGCATCGCCCGCACCAGCTCCGATTGCGTGCCGAGGATCAGAGTGGACCCGCGCACCCCCATCGCCACACGCGCCAACCCGCCCGTCTCCCACACACCATTCCGCTCCCGCCAGACAAGGCCGAGATTGCCCGTCGTGTAAAGCCCTTCCAGCGCCTGCTGCACCGCCAGCCTGACGGCCTCCTGATTCCAGGCGCCCTGCCCCTCAATCGCCACCGCCGCGTCATTGCCAGCGAAAACACCGCCACCCAATGTTTTTCCAGACTGCACCAGCAACGCCGCCCGCAGCGGCGCGGAGGCTAGCAGTTGCCGCAGGGGCTCGGCGCGATACACCGCGCCATCGGGCTGCGCGATCGCCTCGTCCAGCCGCGTCTCCAAATCGGCTGTCGAGCCGGCCTCCGGCGCTTCCAACGACACACCCGGCGCTATCGTTGAGGAGGCCAGGCCACCCGGCCCGGGGTTGAGAATTTTCTGGCGGATCAGCGCTTCCACCTGCCCGGCGCCCGGTTCGGCCCACGCCCGATAGAGCCCCGCATTGGCCGGCGTCATCGCCAGCAAAGCGCCAATCGCCGATGCGTCGCGCGACACACCGGCCTCCGCCCGCAACAACACCCGCTCCTCCCGAACCTCGCCACCGCGGAACAAATCGGATACCATCGCCCGAAATTCCCGCAATTCCGCCCCATTGCGCTGGATCCAGTAGGACCGGAATGCCGGCGTGGCGGCCAGCCGCGCCAAATTCGCCACCATCCGCACATCACCCCGCGGCCCGGCCGCGGCCACGGCATCCTGAAACCAGGCCTCGCGTCCCACCGGCGTTGCGCCCCCGTTGGCCAGCAGCGTCAGCGCCCCGGCCAGCGCGTCTTCCTTTGTCGCCACCAGCATCAGGTCGCCGGCCACGGCGAAAGATGCCGTGCGCCCCGCCGCCGCCGCGGTCTTCACATAGTAGGGGGCGCCAGCGGCCTGGCGCCTCGAAAATCGCTCCCTTGCCGCCCACAACAGGCTCTGCATCGCGCGCGCCGAAGCCAGCCGCGTGATGTAGAGAAACTCCAGCTTGTTCGGATCATAAACGGCCAGCGCGCTTTCCCCGCCTGCCACCGAGTGCAACAGATTCACATCGGGCGGAACTCCGGTGGCGGCCGCATATTCCTGGTACACCTGGTCCAGCCGCAGGAAAAGCCGGGAACGAAGGAACGTCTGGTAATGGGCGCTCTTCAGCCATTCGGACTTGCGGGCCGAAGCGTTCCATTCGCCCAGCAGCGCGCCGGCGTTGTTGGCCTCCACATACAGCAGGGCACCCGCGGGCGCCAGGTCTGATAACGGTCTGGGACGAACCGCCTGCTGCGCCAGCAGCCACGCGCACAACGCGACACCCGCCATCGCCGCCGCCAGGTTCCTCATCGCGCGCCTCCCGCCGCCACCATAGGCCGCACCACGCGATCGGGCCGCAGGTTCCCGGTAATCCGCGGGGCGCGTTCACGATTGCTTTCGCGCCGCCGCAATTCGGCCTGCCACGCGGCAATCATTGCCGGGTTCCGCGCAGGCGCCGGCTCCAGCACATCGCTGATGCGCAGGGCCGTGATGGCGCTCGCCAGCCGGTCAGCACGCGCCAGCGAATCGGCCCATTCCCGCGCAATCGCCGCCCTCCGGGCATCGGTCAATTTCAGGCTGGCAAGGAACTGCGCGGCATGATCGCCAATGGTTTCTTCCGGCAATTCGCGGTCCATGAAAATACGTCCTTCAGGCGCTTGCAGAACTTCAATCGCCACGGCGGCCAAATGATGGCGTCCCGCCGCGCGCGCCTCAAAGAAGGGCTTCAGCCTGCTCTCACCGGAATCCGCGGCCGGCCGGACCAGCCAGGGTGTCGCCTTGACGGCCTCCTCCCACAGCGCTTCGGCCTCGGCCTTTCGCCCGTGCATGGCCAGCAGGTCCGCCGCGGGCTGATAGCCAGAGAAGGGAGGCTCAGTTACTAAGATCATCCGCCGCAGGTTACCAACAGCGCCGGCAACGTCGCCTTCCTCCAACATCAGTTCGGCGTATCCCAGCAGCGCCGCCTGGTCCCGGGCGCCCGAGCCGGTCTCCTGCTCATAGGCTCTGCGCAGAAGCCGGCGCGCGTTTACCGCGTCACCCGCCTTTCGGAGCGCCTCGGCGGCCTCCCGCAATACTCCGGAATCGGCCGGCGCTGTGGAATCGGGAGACAATCGCAGTTGCGCCACCGCCAGCCAATGCGCCGCCTGCTCGCGTTCGGCTTCATTCAACGACGAAATCGCCGTGCGGGCGCGATCATACTGTTTCATCCCGATCAACAGGTCCACCCATCGCTGCACCCATGGAAAGCGAGTCTTCTGCATCAGCCGCTGGTACACGGCATCCTTTAACTCCGGCCGCGGCCAGGAAGCTTCCGCCAGCCCGGCCAACAGGTTCGCCGGGTCCTCCAACTGTCCCGCGACGGAAAGGATCCATCCCGTCTCCAGCGGGCGCAGTAAGTAATCCCCGCCGAATCCGTTGGTCCTCCTTAGATGCGCCACCAGCGCCCGCTCCACCTCGGCCCGCAGCGCTGTCAGAACCTTGTGGCGGTCCAGTGCTTCCAACACCGCCGCCGGGTCCCCTGGAACGCCCAACGCCACCTTCCACTGCGCCAAGGCCTGGTCGCGATTGCCCTGCGCCATCAAAGCCATCGCCCGTCCGTTCATTGCCGGCACGTTCCGCGGATCCAGATCCAGCGCGCGGTCATAGTCGGCAATGGCCCCGTCCAGGCGTCCCCGGCCGCGCAGATACTCGGCCAGTTGGAAGTAAGCTTCTTCATTGCCCGGCGAATGCTCCAACTCCGCCGCCAGGTAGTCTTCCGCCTCCCCTTTCTGCAGCGTGTCCAGATACTCGCCATATCTTGACCCGTAGTAGAACCAGTCGGTTCCGGCCAGATACTGGTCCCGGTCGGTGGCCCGCCCGGCGCGGTCTCCGATGCGCATCGAATCAAGCGCTGAGCGGAAGGCTTCGTCGATCGAAGGGGTGCGGAGTCCAAGGTAGAAACCGGTCAGCGCGGTGTAGGCCTTGGTCCACACCGGGGGCAGGCCCTGG
>JANRLE010000352.1:0-12094 GCA_033762895.1 Bryobacteraceae bacterium
AACGGGCAACCGCGGGGGGCTGTCCACCTTCCTAGGCCGTCCTGTGGCCTTCTTCAATCCGGATGCGCAATCGCAATACTCGGGACGCTGGCAGTTCTCCATCCAACGCGAACTGTCCTCCAACGCCATGATCGAGATCGGATACATGGGCAACAAGGCGATCCGGCTGCCGGTTGACTACGCCGCCAACGGCGTCCCCATCCAGTACCTTTCCACCACCGGCTCGCGCGATCAGACCGTGATCAACCAACTGACCGGCAACGTGGCCAATCCGATGGCCGGCCTGATCCCCGGCACCGGCCTGAACGGCAGCCTGGTGGCGCGCCAACAATTGCTGCGCGCGTTTCCGCAGTTCACCAACGTCACCGCGCAGCGCCTCAACGATGGAGCATCCCACTATCACGCAATGCAGGTCCGCCTGGAGCGCCGCTTCTCCTCCGGGCTCCAACTGATGGGCAATTACCAGTGGGGCAAACTGCTGGAGCGCCGCAGCCGCCTCAACGACCTCGATCCGTTTCTCGAACAGCGCGTCGCCGCCGAGGACCGCACCCATCGTCTGGTCACCAGTGGCACCTATGATCTGCCTTTCGGCAAAGGCCGCAAGTTTGGCGGCGATGCCCGTGGCGTAGTGAATCAGATCATCGGTGGCTGGAACATCAACGGGATCCTCACCCTTCAGCCTGGCGGCCCCCTCAACTGGGGCAACGTCATCTATTTAGGCGGAGAGTTGAACGTCGATGGGCACAACCCGGACCGCACGTTCGATACCACGCGATTCAACCGCGTGCCCGCCCAGCAGCTTGACTGGAATCGCCGCACGTTCTCTTCCCGGTTCAACGATGCCCGCGCCGATGGCGTGAACCAGATCGATTTCTCGATTATCAAGGCTTTTCCGATCCGCGAAAGCCTGAACCTCACCTACCGTTGCGAGTTCTTCAACCTCACGAACACGCCCATCTTCTCCGGCCCCAACCTGGCGCCGACGAATTCGAATTTTGGTCTGATCACCAACCAGGCCAACCAGCCGCGCCGCATCCAAATGGCGCTGCGCCTGGTCTTCTGATTGGGCGGGTTTTAGCCTCCGCCCCTCCGCGGTCGTAGACCATAGGTACATTCCGCTCCAGCGTGCCGTGGTGTATGCTTCCGATGAGAAGCATCAACTCGGAGGTATGCTGTGAAACCTGTTACGCGCATTTTCATCTTTGCGGCCGCGGCTGCTTCGCTGTGCGCCGATTCCAACGAAAAACGGCTCTCGGCGCCACTTTCCGGCTATCAGGAAGTGCTGCCGGTTTCCACGCCCGCGCAAGGCCGGTTTCAAGCCCAGGTGAACGGCCAGGAAACATCGTTCAGCTATGAGCTGGAATACTCCGGGCTCAGCGCCCCAGTGGTGATGGCGCATATCCACTTCGCTCAACCGGCTGTCAACGGCAGTATCGTAGTGTGGCTTTGCGGCACGGCGGCGGCGCCCGGACCTTCCGGCACTCCCACATGCCCTGCTTCGGGTAAGGTAAGCGGCACGGTGACTGCCGCGCAGGTTGGGAGCACGGCCCAAGGCATTTTGCAGGGTGAATTGGCGGAACTGCTGGCTGCCATGCGCGCCGGCGCTACCTACGTGAACATCCATACCACGGCTTTTCCGGGCGGCGAGATCCGCGGCCAGATCAACGATCGCGGCAACGGGGATCGCGGCCGCGGCGGTGATGACGACGATGACGACGATGACGACGGGAATGGCAAAGGGAAGGGCAAAGACAGAAACTGAGCCCATCTAAGTGCCCCCTCTTCCGCCGCGAGCCAGCGCCTAGCCGTTTAGGATATACTTGCGCGGATAGAGGGGTATTCCATGCGATTTCTGTGTCTTTGTCTCATCGCCACTTTACCGGCCTTTGCGCAGGGCAATCTTGGCGGCCTGACCGGATCAGTTTCCGATTCCTCGGGCTCGGTGGTGCCCGATGTCCGCCTGACGATGACGAACCTGGAAACCAACCAGACAATCCGCGTCAGTTCCGACGAGCGCGGCTACACGTTCCGGTCGCTTCAACCCGGCTTATACCGCCTGGAGGCCGAGAAGTCCGGATTCAAGAAGTTCGTGCGCGAGCAGGTGAGCGTGCTCACGGCTACCACCATCGATCTGCCAATCACAATGGAGGTTGGCAACGTCACCGAGTCGGTCACTGTCGCTGCCAACGTCCTGGCATTGCAGACCACTTCGCCCGAAGTCTCCACGGTGCTTGAGCGGCGTCAGATCCTCGATCTTCCCATACAGGTCGGCACGGGTTCGATCACCACGGCCGCTTCCGGACGGCGCCAGCCCGAGGCCTTCATCTTCCTCACCCCCGGAGTGACGGGCTCGCAATGGGGCAAGAGCATCAATGGAAGCCCGGAGTTCACCCAGGAGATGCTCATCGACGGCATCTCCGCGCAACTGGCAGGCAATCCGGGCTTTCTCGCCCAAAGCGCGCCTCCCTATGAGGCGATCGAAGAATTTAAGATGCAGAACACCCTGTTTCCAGCCGAGTACGGCCGCGGACTGGGCGTGATCAACTTCACCATGCGTTCCGGCGCGAACCGTTTCCACGGCGGTCTGTTCGAACTGTTCCGAAACGACAAGCTCGACGCCCGGCAGTTCTTCGCCGCCCGCCGCTCCATCGTGCGCTTTAACGAAACCGGTGGATCGTTAGGCGGACCGGTGTTGATTCCGAAACTGTACAACGGCAAAGACCGCACATTCTGGAACTTTAACTACACGCTTGTGCGTAACGCGCCGCCCATCAACGGCAACCTGGTGAGCCTGCCGAGCGCTGAATTCAGGCGCGGCGATTTCTCGCGCTACGTGGATGCGGCCGGCGCCATGATTCCGGTCTTTGATCCCGCCACCACGCTCGACAATGGCGCCAGGCAGCCCTTTGCCGGCAACATCATCCCCCAATCGCGCGCCAGCCAGGTGGCGCAGCGGACCTTCCCGCTCATTCCCGGTCCGGACAACGCCGGCGCCTACGCCAACAACTTCGTGCATCGCGGCGCCAACTACACCGAGGACGACATCTGGTCTCTCAAGGCCGACCATCTTTTCAGCGAAAAACATCGCGTGTCGTTTTCCACCTGGCACTCGCTCAACGACGGTTTCGTGCGCAGCGAGTTCGGTGAAAGCGGCGGCCCGCTGGGATTGCTTTTCCTGTCCAACATCAGGGGCCACAACTACCGCGGCAACTACGACCAGACGATTTCGCCGTCGCTGCTGCACCACTTCGGATACGGCTATACCTATTCCAATCCCACGCGCCAGCGCGATACCCGGCAGGGCAACGAAACGATCCAACTGCCGGGCGTGCCGCGCGATGCGCCGGGTTTTCCCGCCTTCGCCGTGGGAAATCCTTACGGCGGACTTACCGTCGGCAATTCCAACCAGCAGCCCAACGATCCTTCGGCCAACATCAGTCACGTGATTGTGGACAACTTCACCTGGATCCGCGGCCGGCATCAACTGAAGTTCGGTGGCGAATACCGCCTGCTGCGCTTTGATAACTTCGCCGGTACCGATACCGGCGGCCTTAGCGGCTTGTACCAGTTCAGTCACCTGAGTACATCCAACCTCACCGATTCGCGGCAGAATACGATCGGCAACGGCTGGGCCAGTTTCTACCTCGGACAGGTGTTCAGCGCGCAGCGGCTGATTCCCGCGCCCGAACGGAAAATGCAGCACGAGTTCTACACCTGGTTTGTGGAAGACGTATTGAAGGTGAGCCGCAAGCTCACCCTGACGCTCGGGATGCGGCACGAAATTCCCACCGTGGTGTTCGAGCGCAACTACCGCCAGTCGTATCTGGATCTCAATGCGCCCAATCCCGGGGCGGGGAACCGGCCAGGCGCGCTGCGTTTCCTGGAGAATGGCCAGCGGCTGGCCCCCAGCTACAAACGGGCATTCTCCCCGCGGCTCGGCATCGCCTACGCCATGAATGCAAAGACCGTGATCCGCACCGGCTTTGGCATCTTCTGGTCGCCCACCAATGCCACCAGCATCGGCCGCCTTTCGCGCTTCTTCAACAACGGCTTCTCGTTCACCCAGGAGTTTCCCCAGTTAACGTCGGGCCGCGTGCCGGCGCTGCTGCTGGACAATGGCATTCCGGCGTTTACCGGCACACTGCCCAACACTTCGCCCACATTGTTGAACAACAATATCATTGACTATCTCAATCCCGGCGCGAACAAACCCGGCTACATGAACAGTTGGACGTTCAATATCCAACGCGAACTGCCCGGACAGTTCCTGGCCGACGTCGGCTACGTGGGCCAGCACAGCCGCTTCCTGCCGGGCGGGCTCGAAAACATCAACCAGGTGCCGGCCGAGTTCCTCCGTCTGGGCAACACGCTGAACGCCAACATCAATTCCGATGCCGCGCGGGCGGCCGGCGTATCGGCGCCTTACGCGGGATTCAGCGGCTCGGTGGCCCAGGCGCTGCGCGCGTTTCCTCAGTACACCGACGTCCGCAATCTCCTGCAGCCCACGGGTTGGAATAAATACCACTCTCTGCAGGTGCGCGTTCAGAAACGTTACTCGAACGGCCTTTCGATGCTCGTCGCCTACACATTCTCCAAGAACTTCATTCACGGAGCCGGATACACCGGCTGGGGGGACGACGCGGCCAATGCCCGGCCTCTCGATACGGCCAATCGCGGCCTGGAAAAACGGCTGGCTCAATTCGACATTCCCCACAACTTCGTCCTCTCGTGGAACTACGAATTGCCGTTCGGACGTGGCAAGCGCTGGGCGAATGTCTCCAGCCGCGCCGCGAACCTGCTGGTGGGCGGCTGGCAGATTAACGCCATCCACGAGTACCGGTCCGGCGCACCGTTTGGTGTAGGCGGAGGCGGGCCGATCCCGATCTTCGGCGGAGGCAATCGTCCGAACCGCGTGGCGGGAACCGATCCACTCACCGGTATCTCGCACGGCTCCTTCGATCCGGGCCGTGACCGTTATCTGAACATTGCCGCCTTCTCTCAACCCGCCCAATTTACCTTCGGCACGGCCGCTCCCAACTACGGCGACATGCGCACCTTCGGCACGCGCAATGAGAATCTCTCAGTCCTCAAGAATTTTCAGATTGTCGAAGGCCATTCCCTGCAATTCAGGGCGGAATTTTTCAACGCGTTCAACCGCGTCAATTTCGGCGGGCCGCAGGCGAACATCAACGCGCCGGCCAACTACGGCCGCATCACCGGCGCTGCTCCGCCGCGTTCGATCCAGCTTGTGCTGAAGTACGTGTTCTAAGAAGCGCGGCCGGATCCTCGCCGGGGTGGCATGCAAGGCACGCGTTCGGGCTTCCCGCCGGCCCGAACCGTACCGTCATCGCCGCATCCGGAATGTCGTCAATGCGGTGCGTGCGCGCGCGAAAGCCAACCGTGTTCGTGATCTTCGGCATATGACAGGCAACGCACTGCGATCCCTCTGAGCCTGGCACGTGCCGTGTATGTTGCCTGCCCGCGTTTTTCGGATGGCACCCGGTGCACATGCGGTCCGGCTGATCCACGAACTTCAACGACTTGAGATTCGCCGGTGCATCGGCCGGGTGAGGATTGTGGCAATGTCCGCAATGCGCGCCACCTTTCTGAAAGCACTTCGTCCGCTCGAATGCCTCCACGATAAACGTCGTCTCCCGGAACCGGCCGTCTTTGAAGAACGCCTTGCGGGAGAACTCGATGTAGGGACGGCTGCGCGCGTTTAACGTAAAGTCTGGAGCCAGGCCTGAGTAGTTCCGTTCGCCTCGCGCGCCGGGCTGGAAAATCGCCGATTGCCGGTGGCATTGTGCGCAGATGTCCACGTAGCTTTGCGCATCCAGCCTGGCGAATGAGAAGTTCGCAGGCCCGCCCGCGGCGTGTCCGGCCGAAGGTCCGTGGCACATCTCGCAGTTCACGCCCGGTTCGGCGTACCCGATCGCCTCAGCCTTCTCCTCGGCGCCGTGAAGCCGGCTTTGGCTGGTGTGGCAGGGCACGCAGTTGATCTGGTAGTTCATCGTTTCGCCGAAATCGAGGAAACGGACGGCCTCGGCGCGCGCCGAACCAGGCGGGTCGATGCCTCGCCAGTAGTTGATCCAGCCGCCAGTGAGCCGGTTATATTGGATGGGGAAAACCTGGATGCGGCCGTCCGGCATCTTTGTGGCGTAGGCCTGTTGCCACTTTGACCCGATGGTGTAGTCGACCGGGAAGCGTTGCCCCTTCAGTTCGAACCAGTGGCGGCCCTCGTCCGTGATGGCGCGAATCAGCAAGCCGTTCTCGCGATAGGCGTCGCCACCGAATTTCCCGAAGACGTTTTCCGGGCGGTATGGCCGCAGCATCCGCGCCATTCCGGTCATGCTCCAGGCCTGATGCTCGCGCGTGTGGCAGGATTTGCAGGCATCCGTCCCGGCGTATCGCGCCGGTCCTTGCCGGGGGCGCGGCCTGGTGGCGGGCGCAACTCCCAGCGTGCGGATCGCCGATGCGCGCAGCTTCGGTTCAAGCGCCTTCCATTGCGCAGGTGTGTATCCCGATGGCGGCGCGAAACGATCCAGATAATGCAGTGCGCGCCTGGCGCTCTCCTGCGCCCCGGCCTTGTGACCCGCGGCCGCCTGCGCTTCCGCCAGCGACACCAGCAGCAGGGGATTTTCCGGCAGCAGCCGCAATGACCGGGCGGCATTCTCCCACACGCACTGCGGCCGGCGCAGATCGATGCAGCTTCTCGCCGCTACCTCATAAACCACGCTGAGAAACGCCGAGTCCGGGTGCCCGCTCAGAAACGCTTCGGCGCGGCGCAGGCGCTCAGCCGGGTCCCGTGTGGTGAAGATATTCTCTAATGAAGCCCGTTCGGCGGCGCTTTCCACCTGATCAAGTAGCCGGAAAGCCTTGCGGTCTTTCTCGAAGATTACCGTGTCGATCTCCTGCGCCGGCAGTACCGCTAGCAGCAGCCACGCGGCCGTCATCGCTCGAGTTCCTTTTCGGCCAGCGCGCGCACGAGAGGTTCTCCTCCCCCGGCCGCGCGCCGGAACAAGGCCATTGCTTCCGCCTTGCGCCCGGTGAGCTGATACAGTTTGCCCAGCCGGTAATATACGGCCGCGTCCGCGTTGTGGCGTACCGCCTGCTCGAATTCACCGATCGCCTCGGCCGTCCTGTCGCGGCCAAAGGCCACCAGGCCCAAAGCCGAATGCGCCGCGGCGCGGATTCCGCCTTCCATCCGCCGCCAATCCGCCGGAGAGATGGATCTCGGTGGACGGAAGCGGCTCAACTCGTCGAGCGCACGGCGGGCGTGCGCCTCGGCCCGTATACGCTCACCTTCGTCTGCGCCGTTGGCGATCAGAGCGGAGAGTGTGGCGCGAAGGGCCACGTTGTGCGGATTCGCCTCCAGCGAAGCCTCTCCCGCCGTGATGGCCCGCTGGCGATCGCCCGTCTTGCGGTATGCCTCCAGGCAATGCTCCAGCACGCGGGAGCGGAGTTCCGATTTTGGATACTCGCGTTGAAACCGCTTGGCCGCATCCAGCGCTTCCCCGGGTGCGGCGGCTTCGGCAACGTCAAGATAGGCGTCGTACTCCTCGGGCGTACGGGCCTGCGGCGGAGGCGTGAACTGCATCCACGCGGCAAGCATGAGGGTGTACACCACGCCTCGGATTATACTCGCGGTATGGTGGTTCCGCCAATCCTTTGTCTGATCGCCACAGCCCTGGGACAGAGTTTCGAGGATGGACTGGCTCCCTCGCCCGCTTATGCCATGCTCCGGCAGGGCGACGCGCGCGCGGCCATTCGCGCCTTGCGGGCCGCCCCGGATTCACCTGAAGTCCGCAAAACACTGGCCGCAGCCTACTACGCCGAAAAGCAGTTCACGCTCTTTGCAGCCATGATGCGCAGCGTGATCGCCGAAAGGCCCGATGACTTCGCTCCCTATTACTACCTGGGCCGTCATTCCGACACCGACCTGCGTGACTTCCGGACCGCCGCATCCTATTTTGAGAGCGCCGTGGAGCGTTACCCCGCGCACGCGCCTTCTCTCTACTACCTCGGCTTTGCACGGGAACAACTGGGTGAATTTGAGGCGAGTGCCGCGGCCTACCAACGGGCCCGCGCCCTGCGGCGGGACTACGCGCTTCCTCTGCTGGGGCTGGCGCGATTGCGGCTGACCGGTGGCGCGGTAGGCGAAGCGGTGACGCTTGCCCGGGAGGCGATCCGCCTGGCGCCTTCCAACCCTGCATTTTATGCGGTTCTGGCCCGCGCGCTTTCAGCTACTGGCCGGAAGAACGATGCCGCCGCGGCGTGGCAGCGGGTGGCCGCTCTGGATCCCACGGATGCCGCGGCGCGATACCACCTGTACCGGTTCTATCTGGAGTCGGGCGACAAGGCCAGGGCGGAGCAGGCAAAATCGGAGTTCGAGCAACTGCGGGCGATTTATGGTGTCGAGTAGTCCAACTGAAGATTTTTCGAAGGAGGAGAAGAGCCGCATGTTCATCTTTAGGCCAATGATGGGTTCGGTACTTATGGTGCTTGGATTCAGCGGTCAAACCGCGCGCGTGGTGACCGGGATTTCGCGAAATTCTTCCTGTTGACATTCTGCTCACCTTCCTGGTACCTTAGGAGGGTTTGGCGAGTTGATTTCTTCTGCTCCTGTGAGACCGCCCGCTTGTAGGCGAGCCCGTCCAGGGGTCGGCCCCGAGGTCGTTTAGGACATAAGCGCCGAAAACGGCATGGGCCAGTCCGAAGTAGCCCTCGCGTTTTGCAGCCTGGCAATGCAGGCTGCCCACTGTTTTTGCTGATTCTGCCGGTCCGGCCCGACCTTATCGATAAAAGGCTCGTGGGATCCCATCCGGCAAGTGACACGGATTCGACATTTGATGCGGCGTTTTCGCGCGCCTGCGCGCGTCCGGCCGCGACGATGTAACGGTTAGGAAAGGGAAAGCTCGTGCCTACGTTCAACCAGCTTGTGCGCAAGGGCCGCAGTGCCACGCGGTACAAGACCGCCAGTCCGGCCTTGCAGGCCTGCCCGCAGCGCCGCGGCGTCTGTACGCGTGTGTACACTACGACGCCCAAAAAGCCGAACTCGGCATTGCGAAAGGTCGCCCGTGTGCGTCTGACCAACGGGATCGAGGTGACAACCTATATCCCCGGCGTCGGCCACAACCTGCAGGAGCACTCGATTGTGCTGATCCGCGGCGGCCGTGTGAAGGATCTGCCCGGTGTGCGCTACCACGTGGTGCGCGGTACGCTCGATGCGGCCGGCGTCGCCAACCGCAAGCAGGGCCGGTCCAAGTATGGCGCCAAGCGGCCCAAGTCCTAAGGAAGGAAATCGGTAGATGCCACGCAGACGAAGAGCGCAAATTCGGGAAATTCAGCCGGACCCGGTGTATAACTCCACGCTTGCCGAGAAGTTCGTCAACAACATGATGTGGGACGGCAAGAAGACCGTTGCCCAAAAGATCTTCTACGACGCCATGGATGTGTTGCGGGACCGCTCCAACGACGATCCCCTGAAGCTTTTCAAGAAAGCGGTGGAGAACGCCAAGCCGGTGCTTGAGGTCAAGACCCGCCGGGTGGGCGGCGCCAACTACCAGGTGCCGATCGAAGTTTCCCAGAACCGGCGCACCAGTCTGGCCATCCGCTGGATTCTCACCAACGCCCGCAGCCGCCCCGACAAGGGTATGGCGGACAAACTGGCCAATGAGTTGAACGACGCTGCAAATATGCGCGGAGGAGCGATTAAGAAGAAGGACGACGTCCATCGCATGGCGGAGGCCAACAAGGCCTTTGCGCACTACCGCTGGTAGTTCAGGCGACTTCGATTTTTTATGGCACGCACGATACCACTTCAGCGGATGAGAAATATCGGCATCATGGCCCACATCGATGCCGGTAAAACCACCACCACGGAGCGGATACTTTACTACACGGGAAAGACCTACAAGATTGGCGAAGTCCATGAAGGCACGGCCGTTATGGACTGGATGGCGCAGGAACAGGAGCGCGGCATCACCATCACTTCAGCCGCCACCACCTGTTCATGGAACGATATTCAGATCAATATCATCGATACGCCGGGCCACGTGGATTTCACGGCGGAAGTGGAGCGCAGCCTGAGGGTTCTGGACGGCGCTGTTGCGGTATTTGACGCGGTTGCAGGCGTGCAGCCGCAATCGGAAACGGTTTGGCGGCAGGCGGATAAATATAAGGTTCCACGCATCTGTTTCATCAATAAGATGGACCGCGTGGGAGCCGATTTTTACCGTTCCGTCGAGACCATCGTGGATCGCCTGGGCTGCCGCCCGGTGCCAATCCAGATTCCCGTCGGAGCCGAGGAAAAGTTCGAGGGTGTGGTTGACCTGGTGACCATGACAGCGCGCATCTGGCGCGACGAAACTCTGGGCGCCAAGTACGACGACGGCGAAATTCCGGAAGACCTGAAGGCTCTCGCCGCCGAATACCGCGAAAAGATGGTCGAAGCCGCCGCCGAGTGCGACGACGAGGTCATGCACAAGTACCTGGAAGGCGAAACGCCGACCGTCGAGGAGCTCAAGCGCGCCATCCGCCAGGGGACGCTCGAAGAGAAAATCTTCCCGGTCATCTGCGGGTCGTCTTTTAAGAACAAGGGTGTTCAGAACATGCTGGACGCCGTTTGCGAGTATCTGCCCTCGCCGCTCGACGTGCCCCCGATGCACGGCTCC
Source organism: Bryobacteraceae bacterium (assembly GCA_033762895.1). GTDB lineage: Bacteria > Acidobacteriota > Terriglobia > Bryobacterales > Bryobacteraceae > CADEFT01. Next base: position 10,674 of record JANRLE010000352.1, read on the forward strand.
GATGTCGATAACAAGGAAATCGCCATCGAGCGCAAGGCCTCCGACGACGAACCCTTTTCCGCGCTGGTGTTCAAAATCATGACCGATCCGTTTGTCGGTCAGTTGGCCTTCGTCCGTGTCTACTCAGGCAAGCTGCTTTCGGGCGGCACCGTGCTGAACGTCTCCAAGCGGCGCAATGAGCGGATCGGTCGGTTGGTGAAAATGCACGCCAACAAGCGCGAGGAGATCCAGGAGATTCTCGCCGGCGACATCTGCGCGGTGATCGGGCTGAAGACGGTGGCCACTGGCGACACGATTTGCGACCCGGCCAAGCCGGTTCTGCTCGAATCGATCGACTTCCCGGCTCCGGTGATCCAGCTCGCCATCGAGCCCAAGACCAAGCAGGACCAGGAAAAGATGGGCATGGCCATCGCCAAACTCGTCCAGGAAGATCCCACCCTGCGCGTCAACACGGACCAGGATACGGGCCAGACCATTCTGGCCGGAATGGGCGAATTGCACCTGGAGATCATTGTCGACCGCATGAAGCGCGAATTCAGCGTGGAAGCCAACGTCGGCAAGCCGCAGGTAGCCTACCGCGAGACCATCCGCGGCAATGCGGCCTCCGATACCAAGTACGCCAAGCAGTCCGGCGGCCGCGGACAGTACGGACATGTCAAGATCCGCGTGGAGCCGGCCGAACCGGGAACCGGTTTCGAGTTCGTCAACGATATCGTGGGCGGTGCGATTCCGAAGGAATACATTTCACCCATTCAAAAGGGTATGGAAGAGGCGCTGGAGCGCGGCATCCTGGCTGGCTTCCCGATGTCAGACGTGAAGGTGACACTCTGGGACGGCAGCTATCACGAAGTGGACTCCTCGGAAATGGCGTTTAAGATCGCCGGCTCCATGGCGATTCAGGATGCAGTGAAGAAAGCCAAACCGGTGCTTCTCGAACCGATGATGTCGGTGGAAGTGACAGTGCCGGATGATTATATGGGCGCCGTGAACGGGGACCTGATTTCCCGCCGCGGCCACCTGATGGGGACCGACAAGGTCGGCTCCACGCAGGTGATCAAGGCGATGGTGCCGCTGAGCGAGATGTTCGGCTACGCCACCGACCTGCGCAGCAAAACCCAGGGCCGCGGCTCGTTCACCATGCACTTCGGCAAGTACGAAGAGGTGCCGAGAAGTCTGGCCGAGGATATTATCGCGAAAATGCAGGGAGCAGCCCGGTAGGGGCGGCGCCGGAAAGTTAACGGAAAGGATCGAGCACGATGGCAAAAGAGAAATTTGATCGTACAAAACCGCACGTAAACATCGGTACGATCGGTCACATCGATCACGGCAAGACGACGCTGACCGCCGCGATCACCAAGGTGCTGGCAAAGCACAACCCGAAGGTGAAGTTCCGGAGTTTCGATTCGATTGACAATGCGCCG
>JANRLE010000353.1:0-2446 GCA_033762895.1 Bryobacteraceae bacterium
CAGAATGTCTGGGCCGTGACTGGCGATGGCCTTCCGCTTGAGGCGCAACTTGAGGGCGATGGCGTTTACGCAGATGGAGTCAGTCGTGAATCAGGATTTTCGATCGATGCCTCCTGGCTGCCGGGCGAACAGGGCCCTCCCGAGATCCGTCACACGGCGTCGGAGCCTCGATCACAATCGGCGGTAAGGCGGCGACGAGGGTCGAGGACACGTGGTCGCAATCGGTACACGCCGGGGTCAGGGTTTCGGCGTAGAAGAGATCGCCCCGCTGTGCGCCGGGCAAAGCCCCGAGGCGTCCCTGGACGCGATAGAAGACTTTGCCCGCTCGGGTGGGACACACGCGGCCTTGTCTCTACCCGCAGGCCTTGCGGCGCCCACTGTCACACACCCCGCGGCGCCCTGGAAGCGCGGGTGGGAGCTTGCCAGGGAGGTTCGCCGGCTCTGTGGTTCGACTCCCGGCCGTTATCGAACGAACGACTGGCGGAAGTGCTTGGAGCCTCGCTTCCCTCCCCCGCTTCCATATCGAGAGCGCCGTTGGGCCTCGCGATCCGCACCGGCGAACACGATCGTTTAGATCTGCTTTTCCGAAGGCGGAACATGCCCGGCATCCGGTTCGAAGCGGCCCGGTTTATCGCCGATCACATCCTGACGCCCGGCAAGGAGTCTTGGCTTCCCGCAACCGATGCCAAAACCGCCCGCCAGAAGATCCAACGGGCGTTCGCGGCAGAATTCCTGTGTCCGATCGCAGCACTGGATGCGTTCCTGAACCACGAGTATTCGCCGGAGTCCATCGAACGGGCAGCGGAGCATTTTGACGTGTCACCTCTCGCCGTCGAAAGTCACCTGGCGAATCACAGGCGTGATGGCCCCCGGATGGTAGCTGCCTTTCAACCAGGAGGCTAGTTCCGGTCAGGATCTTTTTCCGGCACTTTCAACTCCTTGCGCAGTCTTGCGAGTTCCGCCTTCAACTCCCGCTGCGCACCGGCATACTCGCCGCGGCCGTAGACATTGCGCATCTGCCGCGGATCCTTCTGCCGGTCGAAGAGTTCCCACTCATTGGGACCGTAATAGTGGGCCAGCGTGTAGCGGGCGGTGCGCACGCCGTAGTGGCGCGCTACTCCATGCACCCTTTCTTCGTAGTAATGATAGTAGAAGCTCTTGCGCCAGTCCGCGGGCGACTCTCCCCTCAGCAGCGGCGCGAAACTGCGGCCCTGCATGTCACCGGGCACGGGCGCACCAGCCGCGTCCAGAAACGTCTCCCCAAAATCCAGGTTCGACACCATGAGATCGCACTTACTGCCGGGCCTGGTAACTCCCGGCCACCGCGCCAACAGCGGCGTGCGCATGGATTCCTCGTAAATCCAGCGTTTATCGAACCACCCATGCTCGCCAAGATAAAATCCCTGGTCGGAGGAGTAAACCACGATGGTGTCTTCGGCCAGACCATCGGAGTCCAGATAGCGCAGCATGCGGCCTACGTTATCATCTACTGAGGCGATGCAGCGAAGATAATCTTTCATATACGCCTGGTATTTCCAGCGCACCAGGTCTTTGCCGGTTGGCTTGGTGCGCAGAAACTCCTCGGTGCGGTGCTTGTACACGGCGTCCCACATGCGGCGCTGGCTGACGCTCATGCGCTGGTATTCGCCGAGAAAGGCCTTTGCGTCGGGCGGCGGATCGGGCAGGGGGTGGAGTTTCAAATCGCCGCTCAGCGTCATGTGCCGGTCGATCTCCATCAGGTTCTTCGCGGCCGGCGTGGCGCGGTTCCGGTAATCATCGAACAGGTTCGGCGGTTCGGGAATCTTCACGTCCTCATAGCGGGTGAGATGATCGGGGCCGGGCATCCAGTTGCGGTGCGGCGCCTTCTGCTGGCACATCAGAAGAAACGGCCTGTTCCGGTCGCGGCCGTTTTTCAGCCAGTCCAGCGAAAGGTCCACGGTAATGTCGGTGGTGTAGCCTTCACGCCGCTTGCGGCCCTGGGGAGTAAGAAAGTCCGGATTGTAGTAACTGCCCTGGCCGGGCAGCACCTCCCAGGAATCAAAACCCGTCGGATCGCTCTTCAGATGCCACTTCCCGTAGAGCGCGGTCTGATAGCCGGCGTTGCGCATCAGCTTGGGAAAGGTCTGCTGGCTGCCATCGAAAGTGAGCGCATTGTCCAGCACGCCGTTGAGATGGCTGTACTTGCCGGTGAGGATGGTGGCCCGGCTGGGGCCGCAGATGCTGTTGGGCACGAGCGCGCGGTCGAACCGCACGCCCTCTTTGGCCAGGCGGTCAATGTTCGGGGTGTCGAGCAGTTTGCGCAGGTCGCCGTAGGCGCTGATCGCCTGGTAGGCGTGGTCGTCGGTGAAGATGAGCACGATGTTCGGCTTGTCGGCGGCGAGCGCCGGCGCGCCGGCGAGTGCGACCGCGAGCGCGGAGAGCAGGTAGCGTGACACGGTGTCCTTTC
>JANRLE010000354.1:0-10669 GCA_033762895.1 Bryobacteraceae bacterium
TTCGATGCTACGCAGCAACTGCCGGGCGATGAAACGGCCGACGGCAGTTTCGACAATTTCGCCGATTCGCTTACCATCTCCACGGCGCACCTGGAACGATATCTTTCGGTGGCGCGCCAGGTGACCAGGCTGGCCGTGGGACTTCCACCGTCAAGCGCCAGGCTTGACACCTACCGCATCCCGCTACATGTGCTGCAGGATGACCGCCAAAGCGAGGATCTGCCGCTTGGTTCGCGCGGCGGAATCGCCATCCGCTATCACTTCCCGGTGGATGGCGACTATCTCATCAAGGTTCGTTTGCAGCGTCAATACCAGGACTACCTCAAGGGCATGGGCTGGCCGCAGCGGCTGGATGTGCGCGTGGATGGGAAACTGCTGAAGCGCTTCACCGTGGGCGGCGGGGCCAAGGGCAGGCCTGCGGCCGCCAGTTACGCCGGTGACGGCGAACCCGGTTTCGCCGGCGATCCGGAGTGGGAAAGATACATGCAGGTGGATGGCGATGCGGGGCTGGAGGTGCGAGTGCCGGTGAGCGCCGGCCCGCGCGTGGTGGGTGTGTCATTCGTGCGTGAACAATGGGAGCCGGAAGGACTGCCGCAACCCATGCAGCGAGGCCGCGTGATCGCCAATGACCAGGTGTATATGGATTACGCCAATGTCGGCGCGGTGCAGATAGGCGGTCCCTATGGCGCACTCCGTCCCGCGGCCGATACGCCCAGCCGCCGCGCGATCTTCATCTGCCAACAGACGGAGCCGGATTGCGCGGCGAAGATTCTCACGCGGATGGCGCGCCTGGCGTATCGCCGCGCCCCGACCGCGCAGGACTTAAAGACTCTGCTCGCGTTCTTCGAGCAGGGGCGGAGCAGCAGCGGCGGGAGCTTCGATGCGGGCATTCAGTTCGCGCTGGAACGTCTGCTGGTGGATCCGGATTTCCTGCTGCGCGTGCATCGTGGAAAAGGCGAATGGGAAGCCGCTTCGCGACTCTCGTTTTTTCTCTGGAGCAGCATCCCCGATGACCGGCTGCACTCGCTTGCCGGAAGCGGGCAGTTGAGCCGGCCGGCGGTGTTCCGGGAGCAGGTGCGGCGAATGCTGGCCGACTCGCGCGCCGCCGATGCGCTGGTGAACAACTTCGCCGCCCAGTGGCTGAATCTGCGCCGGGTGGAGGAAGTGGTGGTGGACCCGCTTGTCTATCCCAACTACGACGAGACTCTGCTGCAGGCGTTTAAGAGAGAAACGGAACTGTTTATCGAAAGTACGTTGCGCGAGGATCGCAGCGTCCTCGACCTGCTCACCGCCGACTACACCTTCGTCAACGAACGGCTGGCGAGGCACTATGGCATCAGGGGCGTCTACGGCAGCCGCTTCCGGCGCGTGAGTTTGCCGGACAAGCGGCAGCGCGGCGGATTGCTGGCGCATGGAGCGCTGCTGGCCACCACGTCCTACCCCGACCGCACCTCGCCCGTGTTGCGCGGCAAATGGTTGCTGAACAATATCTTCGGCCTGCCCGTGCCGCCTCCTCCGCCCGGTCTCGATACAACGCTGGAGTCAAAGCCCGGTGTGCGGCCGCCATCGATCAGGGAGCGGCTGGCCAAACACCGGCAGAACCCGTCCTGCAACAGTTGCCACTCGGTCATTGACGGGCTTGGCTTCGCACTGGAGAACTTCGATGTCATTGGCGGCTGGCGCACCAAAGACGAATCGGGTCAGCCGGTGGACGCCAAGGGCACCCTGGCGAGCGGCCTGGAGGTGGAGGGGTTGAAGGGGCTGCGGGACATGTTGACGGCCGAGCCGGACCGGTTTCCCCGCACGGTGACCGAGAAGCTGATGGCGTACGCGTTGGGACGGCGGCTGGAGTATTCCGATCAACCCGTTGTACGGAGGATCGTGCGTGGCGCCGCGGCCCACCATTACCGCTGGTCGTCCATTATTCTGGGAATTGCCGAGGAGGCGCTGAGATGATTCTTCTGTCGAAATCGCTGCCCCGGCGCACGTTGCTGCGCGGGGTGGGCGCAACGCTGGCGCTGCCGTTCCTCGATGCGATGGCGCTGGCCGCCGCAAAACCCGTCCACCGCTTCCAGGCGTTCTATGTGCCCAACGGCATGGCGATGGAGTATTGGACTCCGGAAGGCGAAGGAGACTCATTTAAACTCTCCCCGATTCTTGAGCCTCTGGCGCCATATCGCGACCAGGTGCAGGTGCTCTCGGGCATCAAGGCGAATTGGAACTACATCCATGCCGGAGCCTCCGGATCGTTTCTTACCGGCACGGCGCGCGGCGGACGCAACGAGATTGAGATCATCGCCGACGTTTCGATGGACCAACTGCTGGCGCGCCACTTCGCGCGGGAAACGCAGGTGGCTTCGCTGGAGCTCTCCATGGACCTGCCGGCCAATGCGGGCGCCTGCACCGGCAACCTGAGTTGCGCCTATACGCACACTTTGTCCTGGCGCAGCCCCACGCAACCGCTGCCGATGGAGTGGAATCCGCGGGCGGTGTTTGAAAAGCTGTTCGGCGACAGCGGCAGCACGGATCGCGCCGCGCGCGCGGCAAGGCTGCGGCAGCGCAAGAGCATTCTCGATTCGGTGAATGAGAAACTGGCGGGTCTGAAGAGAGAACTGGGCCCCGGCGACCGGGTGAAGGTGGACGAATACACCGAAGCCGTCCGCGACGTGGAACGGCGCATCCAGAAAGCAGAGGAGCAGGGCGAAGTGGATCTTCCGGCGATGGAGCAGCCGCAGGGCGCTCCGCCCGAGTTTGAGGATCACCTGGCGTTGATGCTGGACCTGCAGTTGCTGGCTTTCCGCTCCGATCTCACGCGGGTCATCGCCTTCATGCTCGGCAAAGAACAGAGCGCCCGGCCGTATCCGCAGATCGGCGTGCCGGAGGCGCATCACCCGCTGTCCCATCACAACGACCTGCCGGATCTGGTAGCGAAGATGTCGAAGATCAACCGGTACCATATGGAGCTGTTTGCCGCGTATCTGGCGAAGCTGCGGGCAACCGCCGATGGCGATGGCTCACTGCTGGATCACATGACGATTCTCTACGGCTCCGGCATTTCCAACAGCAGCCGCCATTCGGGCACGAATCTGCCGCTGCTGCTTTTGGGCGGGGGAGCTGGGCGGATGAAAGGCGGGCGCCACCTGAAATATCGAAACGAACCTACCATCGCAAACCTGCTGGTGACGCTGATGGACAAGTTCGATGTTCCGGTGGATCGCGTGGGAGGCAGCACGGGTAAACTGCCGCTCGACTTCGTGGCCGGGGTGTAGCGTCATGCTCGCGCTTGTGTTGACGCTTGCCGCCTTTGCACAGGACGGTTCCACGGAATTGCACTGGGCCACCTACCGGGACGATCTGCCAAGTGCAGAGCGGCTGATTCGCGGCGGAGCGGATGTGAACGCGGTCACCGATCTTGGCGTGACGCCGCTTTGGACGGCCTGCCAGAACGGCAGCGTGGCGATGGTGCGGCGGCTGCTGGATGCGGGAGCGGATCCAAACGTGGCGTTGTTGGCGGGGGAAACAGCACTGATGGTGGCTGCGCGCTCCGGTTATGCGGACGTGGTGGAACTGCTGCTGGCCAAGGGAGCAAAGGCGAATGCGCGCGCAACGCGCGGCCAGACTGCGCTGATGTGGGCGGTGGCGCAGAAGCATCCCGATGTGGTGAAGGTGTTGCTGGCGGGCGGTGCGGATGTCCATGCGCGTTCGCAATCGTGGAGCCAGATAATGGCGGTGCCGCCGCACGGCTATCCCGGCTACAACCGGCAGATTCCGCACGGGGCGTACACCGCGCTGTTGTTCGCCGCGCGAGTGGGCGATCTGGAGTCGGCGAAGTTGCTGGTGTCCGCGGGAGCCAATGTGAACGACAGGGATGCCTGGGGCATCAGCGCCACGGTGTTGGCGGCATTTTCCGGATATCGGGATCTGGTTGAGTTTTTCCTTGCCAAAGGCGCCGATCCGAATGCCGCGGAAGCGGGTTTCAGCGCGTTGCACGAGGCGATTCTGCGCCGCGATGAGGCGATGGTGCGCTCATTGCTGGCGGCCGGCGCCGATCCCAATCTTCCGCTACGGACGTGGACTCCCACGCGGCGGTCCTCGCGTGACTTGCACTTTGATCCGGCGCTGGTCGGGGCCACGCCGTTCTGGCTGGCCGCCCGGTTCACGCAGCCCGAGGTCATGCGGCTGCTTGCCAGTCGGGGCGCCGATGCAAAGTTCGTACATCACTCGGATGTTGTGGTGGAGAAGGGCTTCAAACACAGGGAGGAGTCCCTCACCACCGTGATGGCCGCTGTTGGGATGGGCGGCGGGACGGCTTGGGCGCAGCCGGCGCGTGGCGAACGGGAAGCGCTTGTTCTGGAAGCGGTGAAGGTGGCAGTTGAGTTGGGCGCCGACGTCAACGCAACGAACACCGACGGCCGCACCGCGCTCGATGCGGCGCGCGCCGCTGGTTACGAAAGTGTGGTGGCGTTTCTAGTCAGCAAGGGCGCAAGCGCGAAGCCACTGAAGCTACCGTAAGGTCATACGGCGCGCCGAAGGCTAGCAGCCACGGCGTCCAGCGCGATGCCCTTCTGGATGTTGCGCCTGGCGAACTCCGCCAGTTCATCCACTTTGCGGGTGAACAGCAGGATCCAGTCAAACGATACGGCGGCGGCGATGCGCGCCAGTTGCGGCTCGAAGTCCACATTGCGCGACGCCGGCGCGCCTTCGCGCAGCAACAGAACGTCCTCCAGAAGCGAGTAGAGCACCTTTACGTAGTTGTCCAGCTTCTCACTCTTGGAGGCGGCGATGGTTTCCGAATGTTTCACCCACGCGGAAAAATTCGCCAGCCGGCTGGCCACTTCCATCAACGCCAGCATCCGCTGCCTTCGCTTGTCCCACTCCTCCAGATCCATGGCGACGGCGATGCCGGGTGAGCCGGCGGCGAGCCGCACGCGGCGGTCGGATGCGTCCCAGCCGCGTGATGCGGCAAAGGCCGCCATGTCCGCATCCGAGAGTGCCGAAAGGTGGAAGATCACCGAACGGGAGCGGATGGTGGGCAGCAGGTCGTAGTAGTTCTCCGCCGTGGAGAGGATCACCAGGTGAGGGGGCGGTTCCTCCAGTGTCTTCAACAGCGAGTTCGCCGCCTGCTCATTGGCGCGATCCAGGTGATCGATGAGAAACACACGGTACCTGCCACGGGATGGGCTGAACTGCGCGCGATCCTTGAGCAGGCGCATTTGTTGAATGGAAATCTGCCGCAGCGGCCCGTCGGGTGGGAACGTGACGAAATCGGGATGGGTGGCGAAGTAGAGTGGATCTTCGGCGCGCTTTTCGGTGGGCAGCTTTTCGCGTTCGGCGATCCGTTCCAGGTTGGCTGGCAGACTCAGATCGTCCTGCTCAATCCTGGCGGCGTCGCCCAGCAATGAGGCGGCGAAACGCCGCGCCAGGGTCGCCTTTCCCACGCCTTCGGGGCCGGCCAGCAGGATGGTCTGCGGAATACGGTCGCCCTCGATCATGCGGGAAAGCGCGGCCGCCACGGTTTGGTTTCCGAAAAGATCACGCATCTTCACTATTGTCCCGCGGCGGCGGCTTCCTGCAGAACCGCCAGTGTGCGGGCCGCGGTATCCTGCCAGCGGAACTGCGCTGCGCGGCGCGGGCCGGCCTCGGCCAACTGGTTCCGGAGTTCCGTGTCGGAAAGAAGGTGGGCCACCGCGCCGACGATGGCATCTTCGCTGTGGGGGTCAAAGAGCAGGGCCGCGCCGCCCGCGATGCTTCGCATTGGCTCGATGTCGGAGACGGCTGAAGGCAGGCCCGCCGCCAGGGCTTCCAGCACCGGCATGCCGAAGCCTTCGAACGTGGAGGGGTAGATGAACGCCGAGGCCTTCTCAAATAGCGCCAGCAGTGCCGTTCGCGGAATCCAGCCGGTGAGTCGCACGCGGTCAGCCATGCCGCACTGCGCGATGGTGCGCTCCAGCCCTTCGGTGTGAAAGCCGCGCAGGCCGGTGATCACAAGCCGGTGCGAGGGTACGCGCCGGAATGCCCTCACCAGCCGGTCCAGGTTCTTGTGGGGATGCAGCGTGGAAACACACAGGACAAACGGATCTGATTGGCGCCGGCGCCGGCCGATGTCGAAGAAGGCCTCTTCCACGCCGTGCGGAATCACGCTGATCCTGCCTGGGTCCATCGGATAGAAGTGAAGCAGGTCATCGCGCGTGGCGTCTGAGACCGCGATGAGACGGGCGGAGCGCCGCGCCGACCAGTAGAGAAAGAACTGCCAGAAGGGCAGGTCCCACCAGCGAAAATATTCCGGATGCCGCTTGTGTTGCAGATCGTGGAAGACGGTGACGGTGGGGCAGGGGGAGAAAAATGGTGACGTGAAGCCGGGATTCAGGAGCACATCCAGCTTAAGGTCGCGGGCAAGGGTGGGCAGCCCGGTCTGCTCCCAGAACAGCCGCCACGGGCGCACCTGCGCGCGAAGGCTTTGCGTCAGGCTCTGAAAATTGGGCGCGGGCGGTGAGAGCGTGGCGCCGGTCTCCTGATTGGTGATGAGGAACCACTGGTTCGTTGGATCAATTTCCGCCATCGCGGCCAGCAGATTGCGCAGGTAGATTTCCGTGCCACCCACGCCGCCCGGAATGAGATAAAGCGCATTGACGCCGATGCGCATCGTCAGGGTTTCGCGCCTTGACTGCGCAGGGCGGCCATACCCTGGATCGCGGCCTGATTGGAGGGATTCAACTGCAGGGCGCGCTCGAAATCGGCTTGCGCTTTGGCCGGTTCCTGGCGCAGGAAGTAGACGTTGCCGCGATAAACATAGGCCATATCCTGAGCCGGATCCATGGTGAGGGACTTATCGAGTTCCTCCAGTGCCGCATCGTAGTTCTGTTGCTTGGCCAGCACCATGCCGACCAGGGAATGGGCGTGGCCGGTGTCCTGAATGCGGATGGCCTCCCGCAGTTTGTTCATCGCTTCGCCGGGCTGATTGAGGCAGTCGAGGGCCAGCGCCCAGTCCACGAAGAGGCGATGCTCGCTATTTCCAAACTTGTGCGCCGCTTCGAACTCCTTGCGCGAATCCTCGCAGCGTCCTTCGTGATAGAGAATCATGGCCTGCTGGAAGTGAGCGCGGGCGTTGTGCGGAGACTTGTTCACCGTGTCCTGCCACAGCGCCTTGGGTGAGCCCCACACCGCGCTGCGTCCATAGGTGAGCCATGCGAACACCGCCAGCACCAGCGCCATGGCCGCGCCGCGTGTTTCCAACGGGGCCTTCCAGTGCGCCAGCAGGCCTCCGGCTACCAGCAGAAGGCCCAGGAACGGCATGTAAAGGCGGCGCTCAGCCAGCGCATCGCGAATCGGCACAATGGACGAGGTGGGCGCGATTAGGAGGAAGAACACAATCAGGCCGAAGACGGCCAGAGGGAAGCGCCTGCGGAAGTGGAGGGCGGCGGCTGCCAGAGCCAGCAAGGCAATCAGTCCGAAGATCGCGCCATGATCCAGAACCGAGCGCGAGACCGGAAAATCGTAATCCGCGTTCAAGCCCACCGGCAGCAGGAACAGGCGCAGGTAGACCCAGAGCGCCCGCCACTGGGTGAAAAGGTATTGATACCACGGCAGGTCTCGCATGCCAAAGCCAGCCGTGTCAGCGCCGGTGAGTACGCTCCACACCATGACGCCGCCGGCGATGCCAAGCACAAGCAAGGGCAGGTAGACGCGCGCGTTCTTCTTAAGCGCATCGAGACCGCCAAGGTAGAAGTCCGTAGCGGCCAGCAACAGCGGCAGCACCGCGGCGTGTTCCTTGCTGAGCACGGCCATGCCGAAGAGTACGATGACGCCACCGGAGGCCGGCCATCCGATGCCGCCTTCCCGAAAATGAAGAAACACGGCGTATGCGCCCAGGAAGAACAGCAGGCACAACGACTCGGATCGTCCCGCGATATACGCCACCGATTCGGTCTGCACCGGGTGCAGCAGGAACAACGCCGCGCCGAAGCCAGCCAGCAGTTCAGTTGGCATCAGCTTTCGCAGGACGAAAAACATCACAATGGCGTTGCAGAAATGCAGCCACACGTTCACTTTGTGGTGAGTGACGGCGCTGGCGCCTTCCACAAGATTCGCCGTCAGCCAGAAGGAAAAATTGAACAGCGGCCTGCCGGTGGCGAGGACAAATCCAAGGTCGCGCTGGGCGTACTGCGCATCCTCCACGGCAGGCAGGTACTCATCGTCGAAGACGTATCCTCCATCGAGCGCCGGAGAGTACACCAGAAAGGTGAGGATCAGCGCTGCAAAGATCAGCGCGATTTTCCACCAGCCCGTGGCGCCGCCGGGCCGCGCCGCCTCCAGCGATTTCTGTTCAGCTTTTCTCTTTGCTGCTTTCATAGCGGGATTGCAGGTGGAACTCCAGAATGGCCACGCGCTGTGTGAGCGCGATATTGGCTTCTTTCAAATCAGATACCACAATCGAAAACCTGTAAAAGACGAACAGAAAGACGGCCAGCACAGTGACGATCAGCGCCAGCGGCGGATCGTGAATGCCCACGATGCGCGCCAGCCATTGCATGAGATCCTGCGATCGCGAGAGGATCAGCAGCGCCACGGCGGCGGCCAGCCAGCTTACCGAGTATTCCACGCGGATGTGCGAGCGCCGCAGCGAAGCGAGGATCAAGACAATGAGGCCAAGGCTGAAAATCGTAAGGGCGTCCGATAGCCGGTCCATCTCCATTCCTTCCTAACGCCGCCAGCGGTGGCGTTCAAACTTCAGTATGTTCACGAAAACGCCCAGCAGCACATGCACGATGTAGTAGAGAGACTTGCCGGGCGTGATGGTGCTGCGCCCGGCCTTTCGCGGACGCATGACGCATGCCACTTCCTGGAACTGGAACGCGCGCCGCTGCAGCACCACAAGCGCTTCGATTTCCGGATACTCCAGCGGAAAGCTTCTGGCGAAGACGGCCAGCGCCTGGCGATTCACGCCGACATAGCCCGATGTAGGGTCGCGCACGGCCTTACCCAGAATGGGCCGCAGGATAAAGCGGAAAAAGCGGATGCCCCAGGAGCGGGCGAAGCTGGTGTACTCGGCATGGGGGTCGACGAATCGCGATCCGATGACCATGTGGCAGTTGGAATCGCGCAGCGTCTGGTAGATTTGCGGGATGTAGCGCGGATCGTGCTGGCCGTCTCCATCCAGGCGGATGACGTAGTCGTAACCGAGTTCGAAGGCCAGTTTATATCCGGCCTGCACGCCTCCGCCCAAACCCAGATGATAGGGCAGGGAAAGCACATTTGCGCCGGCCGCCTTTGCCGCCTGGGCGGTTCCATCGGCAGAGCAGTCGTCGATCACCAACACCGGCGTGTCCTTCATCACGTCCTGGATTTCACGCACCACCGCCTCAATCGCACCTTCTTCATTGAACGCGGGAACGATAATCAGCAGCGATCCGGGCGAGCATGCGCGAAGCAACCTTAGATTTTACCGTGATTTTCAGGCGAGGCCCGCAATCGCGCCAGGTGCAGCCCGGCAATGGGCAACACCGGCAGCAGATACTTTTCCCAATATAGGTATGACCACGGCATCACCATAAGGAAGGCGGCAAGCACCAGGCCCGCCAGCAAGGGAAACGACGCCTGCCGCGCCAACCACTGGCGCCGCGCATCCAACAAAAGGCAGCCGGCCACGACGATGCCGGCGGCAAATGCCAGCCCGAAGAAGGCGTCGCGCCACAGGGAAGGCAACAGGTGACTGACGGCGCGGTCCACCAAACCCACCGTATAGATGCCAATGCCGGCGGACCGCTCCGGCGCCCGGATGGGAAAGAACGGATAGTAAACGGCGGCGGCCACGGCGGCCACTGCCAGCCATTTGGCGCGGAACAGGGCCCGGCCGGCGAAGATGACGAACGGCGCAAGGTAGATCGGCAACTGCGCAACGTATCCGGTGAAGGAGGACAACCGGTAATGCGGCGCGCCTGTAACGTAGTAGCTGCGCATCCAACTGTCGGGGGCAAGGCCGCGCCACAGGATCACCAGGCCAACCAGCGGCAGCAGAGAGATTGTGGCGGCCGCCAGCATCCGTGGGCTGCTGGAATCCTTTTTCCACAGCCACTCGATGAGGAAGAACGCTATCAGCGCGGCTGTGACAAAGATCAGATACTGCCGGGAGATGGCAGCCGCGGCCAATGAAAGCGCCATCACCGCGGGCCTGCGGCGCAACGCCGAATCCACCGCCGCCAGCGTGAACAGCAGCGCCAGCATATCGGTGTAGACGAACAGGCTCATGGTTGCCATATACGGATTCAGGCAGAGAGCAATCGAAGCCAGCAGGGCTGGCACGGGAGTTGCACACACCAGGTTGGCCAACCGGTGAAGCAGCAGCAGCGTGGCAAAGGCAACCAGGAGTGAGAATCCGCGCATTACCGCCAAGGAATCGCCGAAGATCTTCCCCCATGCGCCGAATAGCAGAAAGGGCAACGGTCCCGACATTTCCGGGTAGTGCCGCAACAGCTCCAACGAGACGCCATTGGCGAACAGCCTGCCGGTTTCAATGAAGCGCTGTTCGTCTCCGGGATAGGGCTTGTCGAGCCCCAGCGCCAGCGTGACAGCGGCGAGATACACCACGCACCACACCAACCAGAGGATCTTTGCCCGGCGCTGGTTCACCCCTTTGCCACCTCTCTGGGCGAGATGCGATGCGATTGGGCAA
>JANRLE010000355.1:0-3867 GCA_033762895.1 Bryobacteraceae bacterium
CGGCTTGCCTTCAGCGTCCTTCTGAATCTGCTGGCCCGCCGAGAGAACCTCGATATTCTGCAGCAGCGTCTTGGAGATGGTGCCGCTCTGCGCGTTCGCGTTCGGAGGCATGCCCATGATGAGCACGTCGACGCGCATGCCGGGCGTGACGAAGCCGGCCACGCCGACCACGTCGTTCACGCGCAACGCAACGGCGCGCATGCCGATGGGAATGGTCGCCGCCAGTCCAGCGCCGGCGCCGATCGGGGCCAGCCGGTCAGTCAGGATCGGCTCATCTGGGTAGAGGGTCGACATCACGCCGCGCCCCACGATCTCTTCTTTCTTCTGGAGCGTGCGCGCCGGCATGGGACCGGTCCATTCGATCTCCTTGATGTCGGCGTCCTTGATCATGACGCCGGTGCCCAACTCGCGCGCCGCCACCCAAACGCGGTTGGTCTGCGCTTTCTGAGCGTTGGCGAAACGGCTGCTCAGCAGTTGGAAAATGAAGTAACTGGCGCCGGCTGAAATCACGAGCGCGAACAGAATGACGGGTAGGATTCGTTTCATGGTCTTCTCCGATGCCGGTGCTCAGTTATTGGCCGCCGCCACGCGGTTATTGGCGATACTCCAGATTCCGCTGGTCATGGAACCCATGCCAAGGTACACTCCAGCTCCGACCAGCGCGATGAAAGCGAGCAGGAGCGTGTACTCAATCAAGTCCTGCCCGCTCTCCTCGGCCAGGAAGGCGCGCAACAGCGTCAAGGTCATGGAATTCCCTCCTGTTGGATGGGGGACGCCGGGCGGTTTGCTGGGCAACCAACCGGCGTCCCGTGTTTCGTCTGCCTACGAACCGGCAGCCGTGCTGGCATTGCCCAGGGTGCTGCTGGCGATCGTCCAAATGTCCGATGCCGCCTGACCTGAGCTGATAAAGATACCCGCCGCCACGAGGCACACAAAGGCCAGCAGCAACGTGTATTCGATAAGGTCCTGGCCCTCTTCTTCGATCCAAAACCTTTTCATCAGATTCGTCATGTGACTTTCCTCCTTTCTAGAGATTGGGGCTTGACGCAAGAACTTCTCCTGCATCTGGGGAGGTGGCAATCTCACTCCCGCTTCCTGGCGCTGTAGAGGCGACAGAAACCTGTTCCTGCCGGCGCTGGGCCAGCAGTTGGCGCGAATGGAACAGAATCGAAACGCCGTCGTCGTACACCGGCGTCCAACGCCCGGACTCTTTCAGCACACTCGCCAGCGGCACATCGACGGGAAGCAGCACGGTACGCACGTTGTGCGTCGCGAGGCTCTTCTCCCAGTCGTGCTTGGCGTTGAGGACGTCCAGGTACTGCTGCGTATGCTTCGCGCCATAAAAATCGAAGCGGCCATCGACGTAGACCTTGACGGTCTCCGGATGGCGGTAAATCAGATAGTCGCCCCACTCGTCCACGGTGAATACGTTGGCCGTGAACTCGGCCGCCGGCATCTTGTCGAGCAGGGCGCGCGGATACTTCTTCAACGGGAACTCCGCGCGAAAGCGCTCCGGGGCGGCCGGGTTGTACATGGCCGCCAGCAGGAAGGCAAACAGCGCCGCGCTCACCAGGTGGAGACGGGGCATGCGGTCGATCGCGCCAAACTCTTCTTCGATCTCGCCCAGGAACCGCCGCGAGGCGTCATACCAGGCCGGCACGCGCGCGCCTCCGATCTCCTGGAGCGCCTCCAGGATGCCCCATGCCACAAAGGGCGCGCTCACGAGGGCGAACAGCGGAATATTGCGCGCCGACATCAGCGCCAGGTGCATCCAGCCGGCCATCAGCACCGGATAGGCGAACCGGCCCTTGCGAATGTGCTGCACACCCGCCGCCACCATCAACACGATCAGGATCTCCAGGTAGCCTCCCACGGGCGAGTGGAAGCTGATGGATTGCCACTCCCCGACGAATCTGAAGAACGGCGAATTCGGGTCGCCCAGATACCGGAGGATGTGTTGGTGCAGGTGATACGTGTAGGGATTGGCGAAACTGGCCGCCACCGAAGCGATCAGCGTGAGGCCGTAGGGCTTCATGGCGCGGAGATGCTCCGCGCGAGCCTCGGGCGCGACGGCGAAGATCGCCGAGATGAGTTCGCCGGCCAGGTAGCTCGCCAGCAACAGGTAGAGCACGAAGAAGCCCCCGTGCATGTTCACCCACGGCAGCGTGAGCAGTGGCAGCGTCCACAGCAGGCGGCGTTCGCCCGCGCGATGCCATTCGATCACCCAGAGGCTCACCACCGTGAGCAGCATCGTCACCAGATGCGGCCGGGCCAGCCAGTGGAGTGACGTCAGCGCCACGGCCAGCAGCGAGACACCGGCGGCTAGGAAGAGGTTCGAGCAGAAGCGTTGCGTGAGGCGGAACAGCAGCGCCGAGGTGAGGCAGATGAGGAGCAGGCTCACCCACACCACCAGCGTCATGCCGCCATACGTGTAGAGGGAGCCGAAGACCACGTCCCACAGCCACTCCCAGGCAAACCACGGCTCGCCCGGCCGCGTGAAGCTGAACATGTCGTGGTGCGGCACAGCGCCGTTGGAGAGAATCCACTGCCCGGTGCGCAAATGCCAGCCCGTGTCCCCTTCGAGCATCGTCGGCGCGCCATCCATGCGCAGGAACAGGAAGATCACCGGCATAAGGAACACGACGTCGGTGAGCGACGGCATCAGGCGAAAGAGTCGGGATGGGCGTGTGTTCTGCATTTTTATTCCACCAGGGCCACCGTAAAAACCGTGAGCGGGACGGAGGGGCCGGAGAGCGTGAGGTTGCCAGTGCCCTGGACGTTCAAGCCGCCCGTCACGATCATGAGCGGGCCCGTATCCTCGCCGCTTGCTTGCAGGCGCGTCCAGGCGCCGCGCGGTTGATAGATCATGCCGCCCCAGCGCGCCCAAGGCGTGGCCCAAATCTCCAACTGCGGGGCGTCGGCCGGATTGGGCGCCGGAGAGTTCGCGCAGAAGCTGTTCAGAGTGCCACAGGACTGATCCACCGTCCCGTTCGTGTTGTAGTTGACGTAGGAGTTGTGCTGGTCCTGCCAGAACACCGCCGGGGTGAACTGGTTCAATCCGGCTTGCACCACGTCCGGGTCGTTCTTTTTGAGGCCGTACATCGTGATCACCGAGCGGTCGTTCTGGCCTGCCTGAATCGCGGTCTTGTTGAACATCAGGCCGCTACTGGTCCAAGTCATGTCATTCAAACCCTGGACACCGGAGATCGCCCCGTTCCTGAAGTTGGCCCAAATCTGGGCGACACCTGGATACTCGCTCGTGGATTTGAAGTCGGTGGCGATGAGGATGCGGCCAGGGTCGCCATTCTCAGAGGTGCCGCCGGTCATGGTGACGCCGTTGGGAATGTTGAGCACGGGGTCGCGGTTGTCGGCCACGCCGAGGAAGGCATAGCGACCGGGATCAAGAGTGAGAGCAGTGTTGTTGCGGATGTCGAGCCCACCGATGAAATAGAAGTCGGCGAAGTTCGTGTAGCCGGGACTCGGTGAGCCGCCGAATCGGAAGGTGGGCGAACTGGGCGACCCGAGACGAATTGGAGCGCCCGATGGCCTGGTATTGATGCAACCGTTGCAGGCCGGTTCGGTGGCGTAGTAAATTCCCGGCGGGCAAATCCCACCCGTGCAGAGGCTCTCGTTCAGCACACCGCCGGGGACGGGGCGGAACGGCAGGTTCGGGTCTGAATTCAGGGGCGGCTGGCCACCTTTCTGCCACATGGGGTCGTAGTAGCTGGAGCTGTCCGGCGAATTGACGGGAGGGTTCTGCCAGTTCTGCGTTGCGTTGCCGCCGAGTGTGCCCGTATCGCGAATATTGGTGAACGGTGCAGTGACGTGACCGCTGCCCTGAATCCGGCCGGCTTCCTGCGCGTTTAC
>JANRLE010000356.1:0-2410 GCA_033762895.1 Bryobacteraceae bacterium
ATCCATAGACGCGCGTGTAGCCGACGTTGCGGTCAACCCCCGTGGTCACCGGCGCGGTCCCCAATTCCAGCGAGGGCAGCGGAGTGGCGCCGGCGGTGCGCTGCGCAGCCACCTGGTCCACCGAAGTGCCGTTGCAGTTCACGTCCACGCCCAGCGTCTTGGTGATCGTCGTCGAAGTAAGAAAGCCGCTCACCTTCACGTAGTGGCCGTCACCGGCCTTGGAGCCCTGGTTCCAGGTATTGGTAATGACGAGCAGATCGTCCTTAAACGGCGCCAGCGGCTGCAGCGTACGCGAAAGCTTGAACTCGCGGCCTGTCCCTTCGGGTGTCCAGAAGTCGGGATGCGTTCCATTGGGCATGTAGAGGAACGCCATGCGCTTGGTGACAGCCTCCGGTTTGCGGGCCGGCGCGGCCATCGCTTCCAGCCACGGCAGGCCAAGTGCGGCTCCGGCGCCCCGCAACAGCGTGCGGCGGGAAACTGGTCTCGATCGTCTCATTTGGCGGACG
This sequence comes from Bryobacteraceae bacterium, assembly GCA_033762895.1. Lineage (GTDB taxonomy): Bacteria > Acidobacteriota > Terriglobia > Bryobacterales > Bryobacteraceae > CADEFT01. The sequence continues at coordinate 507 of JANRLE010000356.1, forward strand.
TCTCCTTTGCGGCAGAGTCAGGCTCGGGCGCCTGGAAGCGGAATGGCGTGCTCAACACGATGCCCCGGATCAGCGCGTAGGAGCTGTAATACTCCTTCTTCACTTGTTCCACAATTTCGTCGACGGCGCAAGAGTCTTCCAGGGTCAGAGAGCGGCCCAGCGCGTATCCCATCATCTTCGCGGTGAGATTGCGGATGACCAGATCGCGCCGCTCCATCAAAACCTTCTTCAGTTCCTCAGGGCCATGGAACTTCAATCCGTTGGGAAGTTCGCCGCTCGCATCCACCGGCTTGCCGGCGTCGGTATCGCGCCAACGGCCCACCGAATCGTAGTTCTCCAGCGCAAATCCCCACGGGTCGATCTTGGAATGGCACGCGGCGCAGTAGGGATTCTGGCGATGAAGCGTGAGGCGTTCACGCACCGTCGCAGGCGCGGCGGCGTCCTCCTTTGCCAACGGCGGCACGTTCGGCGCCGGTGGCGGGGGCGGAGTGCCGAGAAATGACTCCAGCAGCCACTTCCCGCGTAGCACCGGGCTGGTGCGCGTGGGCACCGACGACACCGCCAATATGGCCGCCATTCCCAACAATCCCCCGCGATGCGACCCCGGCGGAAGCAGCACCCGTCGCGGCTGCTGGCGCAGCCCTTCGGTTTTTGGCAAGCCGTAGTAACGCTGCAGGCGCGTGGCCATCACGGTCCAGTTCGAATCGATCAGGTTCAGCAGCGAGTGATTATCCTGCAGAATCTCGTGCACAAAGAGGATGGGTTCGTAGCGGATGCCGGACTCCACCTCGGGCTCATAATAATCGGCGAACAGCGCGGGGTCGGGCTTGATGTCGCGGCCAAGTTCGCGGGTGGCCAGCCACTGCTCCACGAAGTTTTCGGCAAACTCGCGGGAGCGCTCTGACCGGATCAGGCGGATGGCCTCTTCGGCGATGATGTTGGGATCTTCGAAGCGCTTCTGCCGGGCGAAGCGCAGCAGTTGGTCATCCGGCGCCGATCCCCAGAGAAAGTAAGAAAGCCGCGAGGCGAGTTCAAATTGCGGCACCGGGCGCGGTTTTCCTGTGGTGTTCGGCTGCTCGACGCGGAAGAGAAAATTCGGGGAGATGAGCACGCCCTGCAGCGCGTAGGAGATGGCTTCATCGTACGATTCACCGCGCGCCGTTGCCGCTTCAAACAGGGCCATGTATTTCGCCGCCTCGCCTTTTTCCACCGGGCGGCGGAAGGCTCGGGGCAGAAACGTGTCCAACACCTTGCGCGCGGCTTCGGTGGGGGTGAACTTGTCGCCGGGTGTGGCCACCAGGAAAACCTCGCGCGATTTGGGGTCCCCCATCGCGTAGTCGAGGGCGATCCGCGCGGCTTCCAGATACTTCTCGGCGTGGACCGGCGAAAGAAACAGCGTCTCGGCGGCGTTGTCGAATCCTTCGCCGCCCGCGCCATCGGCCGGCAGCGCGGCGCCCGCGTTGATGTGGATGTTTAACAGGTCGCGCACGGTGGCCGCGTATTCCGATCGGTTGAGCCTGCGGGAAAGTGCGCGTGCCGGGGAGATCCCGTCGGCACAGGCTTTCGAACGAAGCGCGTAATCGACGAAGTTGGAGAAGGCTTCCCGCGCATCCAGCGATGGCGCGGGCGCGTTCCGGGGCGGCATCTCGTGTTCGGTGACGCGGCGGAAGGCGCGCCGCCACAGCAGGGGCTGATCGCTCAGCGAAGCTTCGGTGAGTTTGCGGACGTCGTAGCCGGCACTTGGCTTCGCGCCGGTGTGGCAGGACAGGCAGTATTGCTTCAGAAACGCTTCCACCGGCGCGAACTCCGGCCCGGCAAATGTGGGCGCTGCGGCGATGAGGAACATGAAGAAAAATTTACGCACGGGTGTCATTCCCAGGATACTGCAACGGGCGGAGCGTTGG
>JANRLE010000357.1:0-10255 GCA_033762895.1 Bryobacteraceae bacterium
AGCAAGACGGCGAGCGCCAGCGCCGAACGCTGGAATGTGAAAGACTGCTGCTTCATAGTGAAAACTCCCTTCCGAAGTGAACGGAGTCTACGGAGGCTCCCTGAACTCCCTCAGGATTCCTTGATATCAGAAAGCAGAGCGCCTGCGCAACCTAACGTCAAATCGATGAGACTCGCGGCCGTATCGTTTAGGCCAGCTTCCGCCGCTGGCGCTGGAGAATTGGCGGCGCCAAAGCCTGTAACGCATCCGTCATCCGCCTGGCGATTTTCAGGCTTTCCGGCAGCGGCCGGCAATGAGAAAACGAACAACCTTCTCCCCATAAGAACCAACCGTATTCAACCGATAAGGGACGCTGGGGGGAAGATGTTCGCGATTGTCGGAATTCTAGTGGTGATAGGGGCCGTGGTTGGCGGCTACCTGATGGAGCACGGGAATCTGGCGGTGCTGTTCCAGCCCGCCGAACTTGTGATTATCGGCGGCGCGGCCTTGGGTACGCTCTTCATTGCCAATCCGCTGCCGACTGTGATGGGGATCTTCAAGGGGATATTGGGCGTCTTCAAGGGGAACCGCTGTTCCAAGGCGTTTTACCTCGAAAACCTGAAAATGCTCAACGATGTATTCAGCTTCGCCCGCAAGAACAGCCTGGCCAAGCTGGAGCCCGACGTGGAGGAGCCCGATAAGAGCCAGTTGTTCTCCAAGTATCCGAAGTTTGCCAAGGATCATCATGCGCTGCATTTCTTCTGCGATACGTTGCGGATGTTAATCTCGGGCGGTGTGGCCACCCACGACCTGAATGAAATGATGGAGTTGGACATTGAAGTGCACCACCACGAGGAAACGGCGCCGATTTCTGCGTTGACCACCGTCGCCGATGCGCTGCCTGGTTTGGGGATCGTGGCGGCGGTGCTGGGCGTCGTGATTACGATGGGCGCGCTTGGCGGCCCGCCCGAAGAGATCGGGCATAAGGTGGCGGCAGCTCTGGTGGGCACGTTTCTCGGCATTCTGCTGTGCTACGGATTCCTGGGACCGCTGGCCGGGCATATGACGAAGCTGGTGGACGCCGAGGGTGAGTACTACCATTTCCTGCGCGTCGGACTACTTTCGTTCGCCAAGGGCTGTCCGCCGATCATTGCCACCGAGTTCGCGCGGCGCACGATTCCGTCTCACGTGCGGCCGTCGTTTAAGGAGATGGAACAGACTTGTAAGGGCGGAGGAGGAGGAGCGTAGTCCGCTATGTCCGAAAAAGAGCAACCCATTATTATTATCAAGAAGAAGGGCGGCCATGGCGGCCACCATGGCGGGGCGTGGAAGGTGGCTTATGCCGACTTTGTCACGGCCATGATGGCGTTGTTTATTGTGTTATGGCTGCTCGGCTCTGATGACAAAGTGAAGCAGGCCGTGGGCGGCTATTTTCAGGACCCGACCGGCAATGGCAAATTGATGGGCAGCACGATGTCAGGGGCCGGTGAAGGATTGTCGCTCAAAGAGGACGACATGGAGAAGCTGAAGGAGAAAATCGAGGCGGCCATGAAGCAAAGTCCCGACTTTCAAAGCCTTAGCCGCCACGTGAAGATCACCGTCACGGGCGAGGGCCTGCGCATCGAATTACTGGAAGACGAAGATGGGCTGTTCTTTCAAAGCGGCAGCGCCAGGTTGAGCGAAAAAGGACAGGTTCTGGTGACCAAACTGGCGTCCGAACTGGGGCAGTTGCCCAACGGACTGTACTTTGAGGGGCATACGGACGCCAAGCCGTTTTCCTCCGAGGGCACCGGCTACAGTAACTGGGAACTGTCCACTGAGCGCGCCAATGCCGCCCGCCGCCTCATGATGGAAAACGGCGTCCGGTCGGATCAGGTTGGCCAGGTGCGCGGCTATGCGGCCATGCGCCCCCGCATCCCCGACGATCCGGAAAATCCTTCCAACCGGCGCATCACCGTGATGGTGCAGTATCAGGCGCCCACCCCGCCGAAACCAGCGGAATCCGAACCCGCCGAAGGCGAGCCGGCGGAGAAGAAGGCCGAACACGGGTCCGGCCACTAGGCCGGAAGCCGGCCCGTGAGTCCCCGCCACACCCGGTGCGCGCCATGATACCAGGCCGTCTCGGGCAGAAACATGAAAGGACACTCGCCCGCCACCACGCGCATCTGGTGCGACTCGGCATAACTGAGCGCGCCCGCCGAGACTGAGCCCGGGCCGAAGGCGCGGTACAGCCAAATGTCGTGAACACCCGCCGCCTCGCAGTCCTCCAACACCGCCTGCGAACTGCCGGCAGGCGTAATCACCAGCGCGCCTTCCACTGGCGGCGTAATTTCACGCACCGACGCGAAACATGGCACGCCTTCGATTTCGCCAGCCCCGGGGTTTACCGGCACCACATCGTAGCCGCGATTGCGCAGTTCAGAGAACAACAGGCGGCTGAAGTCCTTGGGATCGCGCGAGACGCCTGGCATCGCAATCCGCCGCAGCGCCAGGAATTTGCGGATATCGTTCATCGTGTGAGTGGCCATATTGCTCCTTCCACGCGAAAATCTGTGCAAGCCAAAGGCCGCAACCCCGATATAATGATCCGGAGGCTCATAAAACAAGCACATGGCCAAGAAGTGGTATAGCTACTTTGTCTCGGTGGAAGGCGAACCGCAGCCCGAATCGGTTCCATCCAGCGACGCGGCGCAGGCGATCGCCGACATCGCCGCCTCCGTCCAGCCCGCAATCGAACAGCGGGTGGAACAGAAGATCGAAAAGCAGGCGGCCGGGGCGCCCTTTAAGCCCATGCCCTTCAACGATATCTACGCGACCGCCGAAATCGGCTCGCCCGCCCACGGCTACACCATTCTCAAAGTCGCCGACATGCTGCAGAGCCAGCACATCAAGGAACTGCCGGCCGAGGTGAAACGCAGCTCAGTGTTAGTGGCGCTGGAAGCTGCCGGCGTCCATATGAAAGAGGTGGTGGAGGACGCCGTCCGCCGCGACAAAGCGCTGGATGCCTTTGAGCGCGTGCAGCAGAAACACGTGGAAGACTTCGAGCTCTCGAAGATCGACGAGAATCGAAAACTGCAGGCTGAGCTCGATCGCATCACTGCCGAACATAAGGCGAAAATGCAGGCTAACGACGAGGCGGTGGCCACCCGCAAGGAAGCCTTTTTTTCCTGGCGCGTGGAAAAGCAAAAAGAGGAACAAAAAATCGCCGACGCCGTATCTTATTTCGTGACCGAGAATCCGATCACCACCAGCCGCACACCCTCGCCAACGCCTTCCGTTCCCAAGCCATAGAACCAGCCGCAGTACCCCAGCCTGAAGAGTTCGCGTTACGATAGAGTCTCGCGAAAGGAGCGATCTCATGTGGAATCGATTGGTGCGCGTCGTCCGGTCGTTCGTCGGCATGTTCATTTCCATCGCCGAGAATCCGGAGATGATTCTGGAGCAGAACATCCGCGACATGAATGACCAGGTCCCGCGAATGAATGAATCTATCGCGATGGTGAAAGCCAACGTGACACTTCTTGAAAAGGAAGAAGCCAAGTATAAGTCCGAAGTGGCGGATCTGACCGCCAAGGTCAAGGCCGCCATCCAGGCTAACCGCGAGGATATCGCCGCAAACTTCGCCACCACGCTCGAGACCATTCGCTCCGCCCTGGCCCGTACGCAGGGCCAGTTGCAGACCGCGCGCGCCGCCTATGAAAAGGCGCAGAACGTGAAGAAGGCTTTCATTCGCGAAAAGGACCGCAAGACGCAGGAAGCGATGCAGGCCATCCGCGACAACCGCCGCGCGCAGTGGCAGAAGAAGGTGGCCGACGCGCTGGAGCAGTTCGAAGTGGCCGGCATCAGCCAGACCCACGACGAAATGATCCGCAAAGTGGAAGAGCAGGCCGCGGTGAACGAAGCGCGCATGGAGATGGCGCTGGACAACGTCGATCAGCAGAAGATCAAAATTGAAGAGGAAGCGGAAAAGCTGCGGGCGAACGAATTGGTGAAACAGTTCAAGATCGAGATGGGCTTGATGTCGCCCCAACCATCGGCGGGCGCCGAAAAGACCATCGGCGGGCGCGAGCAGGAGCGCACCAGTTAAGCGAAACCGGGCCGCAAACCGCAAGGGAGCGTCCGGGAAGGAGATTGCGAGATGGCGGTAAAAATCGAAAAAGGTGGCTGGATCCTGATCTTCCTCATTGGCCTGGGCCTGGTGGGATACAGCCTGAACAAATACGGCATTGTTGATCTGGGCGGCTTGTTCGGATCGGGCGGCGAGCCAGGCGGCAGGGCCCAGGCGCCCAAGTCCGGCGTAGACACAGCGGCGCCCCTGCCGGTGTCGGGCTCGGCCGAATCGAACAAGGTCCGCGTGAGGGTGAACATCTGGGTGGGCTGCGCCGGCGGCCTGGTGGCCAACGGCGGACTGGATACGGCGCCCGGCTCCATCTACGACAAGAAGGGCATCAATGTCTCATTCAAGATCATTGATGACTGGACCGAAGGCGCCACGGCGCTGGCCACAAACAACGTGGATGTGATGCTCACCACCGCCGACGTCTGGGCCAAGGACTACGCGCAGTTTCAGGACAAGGGCTTCAACGCGAAGGCCGCTTTCCTGGTGGATTGGTCGCGTGGGGCCGACGGCGTGATCGGCAAGCAGGGCATCAATTCCATCGAAGACCTGGCCGGCAAGTCCATCGCCTTTGCTCCTTACACGCCTTCCCACTTCCTGCTGTGGAACGGCATTCGCGGCTCCGGCCTTTCCACTGAGCAGCGGCGTGAGATCTTCGCCAAGGCCATTCACACCAAGGACGGCATTGAGCCGGCCACGCTGTTCGCGCAGCAGAAGGTGGACGCCGCGGTGGCCTGGGATCCCGACATGAGTGACGCTGTCGGCAAGCGGCCGGGATCGAAGAAAATTTACGACACCAGGGTGGCCAATAAGCTGATCGCCGACGTGCTGGTGGTGAGCGACAGTTTCTCGGCCCGTTCGCCGCAGACGGTGGCGAAGTTCCTGGAAGGCTGGCTGGAAGGCGTGGAATTCATCCGCGCGCAGCCATCCCGCGCCCACACCCTGATCGGCACCATCAAGGATTTCAACATCCCGGCCGACCTGGCCAAGGCCATGCTGGACGGTGTGCGGCTGGCCGACTACGCCGACAACAAGGCGTTCTTCGGCGCGCGCGGCGATGATTCCGACTACATCAACATCCTGCGCCTGGCCGGCGAAATGTACCGCGAGGAGCGCCAGATCAAGCGCGTGGCCGACGTCGAAGCAAGCGTAGACCGCCGCTATATCGACGCCATGAGCAACCAGTTCTCCTCCAAGTCCACCGAAGCTCCCATTCAATACAAGGCTCCGGCGCCGGGCGCGCAGCCCATCGCCACCCAACACCGTGCGATCTACTTCGAAACCGCCTCGGCCAATCTCAGCGTGGACTCGCGCGCCGTGGTGGATGAGATCGGCGGCTTCATGCGCGCCTATGAGAATACCGTGGTGGATATTGACGGCAACACCGACGACACCGGCTCCCGCGCATTGAACATGGAACTTTCCCGCGCGCGGGCCGAAACCGTCAAGACGTATCTGATGAAGAAATACGGCTTCCCGCCCAACCGCATGCGCACAGCGGGCAACGGCCCGGACAAGCCGATTGCTCCGAACTCCACTCCCGACGGCCGCGACAAGAACCGCCGCACGGACATCAAAGTCTATCCGAACCCGGGATCCAACTGATGCCAGGGCTGTGGACCATCCGCAAACCGATCGGGCAGCAGGCGCGCGTGATCCTTGGGATATCGGCGTGGGCATTGATCATCGGCGCGTGGTTCCTGGTTACCAAGGGCAAGCTGCTGCCTCCCTTTGCACTGCCCGATCCGATGGGCGTAGTGGCCGCGCTGGGCAGGCTCTGGACGGAGTATGACCTGCTGGGCAACGTGTTCATGAGCTGGTGGCGCATCGCGCAGGCATTCGTATGGGCCGCGCTGGTGGCCATCCCGCTGGGCATCTTCATGGGCGCCTTCCCCTGGATACACGATTTTGTGAATCCGGTGGCGGCGCCGATGCGTTCCATGCCCATCACCGCGTTTCTGCCCGCGTTTATCGCCCTGATGGGCATGGACGAAGCGATGAAGGTGGGCTTCCTGTTCTTCGGCATGTTCTTCTACCTGCTGGCCGTGGTGGTGGAGGAAGTGAACAAGGTGGACCACACGCTGCTGGAGACGGCCTACACGCTGGGTGCAAATACAAAGGACGCGTTGTGGCTGCTGTTTCGCGCCTCCTTCCCCGCCATCTTCGGGTCCTTCCGCATCCTATATGACGTGGGTTGGACTTACGTCATCCTGGCCGAGATGGTGAACTCCAGAAAGGGCGTCGGTTACATGGTGGAGGCGGCGCGCAAAGTGCTGGACTTTGAACGCGTGTATGCCGGCATCATCGCCATCGGCGTGGCGGCCTTCCTGTTCCGCTGGCTGTTGACCGTGGCCGAGGCGCGCCTGTTCCCCTGGCGCCAGCCGGCCAGATCGGGGGCCCGGCCATGAGCCAGCAGGTTCATCGGATCGTGCTCAGCAACGTGGGACGGACGTTTACCAGCGCACAGGGCGAATCGATTGAAGCTCTGCGCGGCGTAAACCTCGAAATTGAAGACCGCTTCTCCCACGACGGCAAGGACATCGGTGAGTTCCACGTGCTGCTGGGGCCTTCCGGTTGCGGCAAGTCCACCGTGCTGCGAATGGTGGCCGGCCTCGATTTCCCCACTACCGGCGAAGTGACGGTGAATGGAGCGAAGGTAACCGGACCGGGCGCCGGCCGCGGCATGGTGTTCCAGAAATACACGTCGTTTGAATGGCTCACCGTGGAGCAGAACATCGAGTACGGCATGAAGTTGAAGGGCGTGGCCGAAGCCGAACGCCGCAAAATCTGCGGCCACTTACTGGAAGCCACCGGGCTTGCCAGCTTCGCCAAAGCCTATCCCCGCACGCTCTCCGGCGGCATGCAGCAGCGCGTAGCCATCGCCCGCACCCTGGCGGTTCGCCCGCAGGTGGTGCTGATGGATGAGCCATTCGGCGCCCTTGATGCCCAGACCCGCAACGACATGCAGAGCCTGCTGCTGAAGGTGTGGGAGGAAAGCGCCTCCACCATCGTCTTTGTCACCCACGACGTGGCCGAAGCCGTCTATCTGGCCGACCGCATCTACATCATGAGTTCCCGGCCGGGCGCGATTGTCGATGACATGGTGGTTCCCTTCGGCCGCCCGCGCGACCCCTCCATCAAGACCTCCAACGAGTTCCGTGACCAGGAGATGGAGGCGCTCACCCGCCTGCGCCGCGCCGCCGGCGGCGGCAACATCCGGGTCAGTCTCTAGGCGCGTTACCATTGAGAAGATCCTGATGCCCAACGACAAGGACATCGGCCATTCCGGCGCGCCCAACTACCTCAAGGAAGCCTTTCAGTGGCAGTACAACGTCGTGGGGCTGGCCGGAGCCGCGGCGGCGGCGGTAGTCACCGGCACCGCCCTGCCCTTAGTGTTGGCGGCCGGCGTCGAACTGATGTATCTGGCCACCGTACCGCAGATGGCCCGCTTTCAGCGCCTCATCCGGTCAAAGAAATTCGAAGAAGAGAAGCGGCGCCACGACGAGCGGATGAAGCAGATGACCAACGCCCTGCCGCCCGACGTGCGTGACCGTTACCGCCACCTGGAATCCATCGCCACCGACATCCGCCGTAACTACGACCGGCTCTCCTCCTCCTCCCAGATCTTCGTCGGCCAACTGCACGATCAGCTTCGCGGCCTGCTCACCTCCTACGTCCGTCTGGCCAGCGCCGACGTCCAGCACATCCAATACCTGCAATCGACCAACCCGGACTACATCCGCCGCGAAGCCGCGCGCATCAGGGAAGGCCTCGCCAAGGAAACTCCCAAGGTGCAGGAGATCAACACCAGGCGCATTGAGATCCTCGAGAAACGGATTGAGAAGTATCAGAAGATCCGTGAAAACCGCCAGATAATCGAAGCGCAGTGCCGCACCATTGAAGACGTGCTGCAGTTGATCCGGGATCAGTCCATCACCATGACCGATCCGCAGCAGGTAAGTGACCGGCTGGAAACCCTGGTGAAGGATGTGGAGCAGACCGAGGACAACGTGCGCGAAATGGAGGCCATCTTCCAGATGGCGCCCGAACAGATGGCGCCCGAAGCCGGATCCATCAACGACGGATCATCCACGCGGAACCGTCTGCGGAACTGAGGAACTATGCAGAACCTGCCAGCCTGGGCGCGCCTGGTTTCAGAGAGATACTACTCCGGCGCCTTTTCCATGTTCGTACTGCACGGCAACGTGCATGATCTGGTGGCGCCCGGCAACGTGCCGCTGGTGAAGTTCCTGCAAACCGAGATGTTCGGCGGGCGGGACATCGTGTTGACCTATGACCGCGGCGGCGGCATCACCTTCGGCCAGCCCGGCATGCAGGCCGACTTTCGCAGCGCTCTCAGCGGCTACGACTCCTTCTACGGAACGAAGTATTCGCAGGCCTTGCCGCGCAATCCCGACGGCGTACTCAACATCCTGGATAACTACATCCGGCTGCGGATCCATGACCGCAGGAAAATGGCGCTGGTGATCGACTACGCCGAAACCATCGCCCCCGCCGGCGACGTCTCCGGCATGTCCGCCGATGACCGCAACGCGCTGGTGATTCTGCAGCGCTGGTCCAATAATCCGGCCTTCCTGCAGGCCGACGTCACCATTGTTCTGATTTCCGAAAATTTAACGGAGCTGAACCAGAACATCGTGCAGCATCCGGGCGTGGCGGCCGTGGAGATTCCCATGCCCGATGAGGCCGGACGCCGCGACTTCCTCGCCAGCCAGTTGACCCAGACGCCGCTGCCCGAAGGCTCCGACCTTACCCTGGACGCGCTGGCCAATCTTACCGCCGGCCTCAAGCGGATTCAGTTACAGAGCCTGGTCCTGCATGCCAATCGCAACAAACAGCCGCTGACGATGAAGCTGATGTCGGCGCGCAAGAAGGAGCTGATTGAAGCCGAGGGCGGCGGCATGCTGGAATTCGTGCAAAGCCGCTGGAACCTGTCGATGGTGGCGGGCAGTTCGGCGGCCAAGCAGAAGTTGATCGAAGCCGGGCAGGCCATCCGCGCCGGCCGCACCGACGTGCTGCCAATGGGCTACGTGATCTGCGGGCCGGTGGGCACCGGCAAGACGTTTCTGGCCAACTGCTTCGCCGGCGATGTGGGCATTCCCGCCGTCATTCTCAAGAATTTCCGCTCCATGTGGCAGGGGCAGACCGAAGGCAACCTGGAGCGCATTCTGGCCCTGCTGAAGGCCATGAGCCCCATCGTGGTGATTGTGGACGAGGCTGACGCGCAATTGGGAGACCGCTCCAGCTCCGGCGATAGCGGCGTGAATAACCGCGTCTTCGCCCAGATCGCGCAGTTCATGGGCAACACCGAGTATCGCGGTAAGGTGATCTGGTTCTTACTCACCTGCCGCCCGGACTTACTCCCCGTCGATCTGAAGCGGCAGGGCCGCGCCGAGGAGCACCTGGCGTTGTTCTACCCGGAGACCGAGGAGGATCGCCTGGCCATGTTCCGCGCCATGCGCAGGAAAACGGGGGCCGTGTTTGAGCCCGAAGCCGAAGCCGAAAAGTTGTTCATCACCCACAGCCGCGCGCTTTCCGGCGCCGATATTGAGGCGCTGCTGGTGAGAGCGAAAATGCGCGCCACCCTGTCCGGAAAGGCCTCACCGGCCACAGCGGACCTGGAGGCTGCGCTCACCGACTTCATTCCGGCTTCCTCGCCCGATGAAATCGAGTTGCAGAGCCTGGTAGCCGTGTTGGAATGCACCAGCCGCAGTCTGCTGCCCGAACATTACCGCAACGCAGACCGTGCGGAGATGCTGCGCCGCGTCCAGGAGTTGAAACTGCTCGGCGTGGGGTGAGGCAGCCAGGGCGCCGCTTCCTGCCACTCGGCCGTGACCCCGTTTCGTGTCAATCCACGCATTCCGTAACGAAAGGCGGAATGTTGACACAACTGCATTTGGAAATCGAAACACCCGGCACGGTATCCCCCCAACTCAGTTTCATGGGCGGAATGGGGCTGATGGTGCTCAGCCAACTCCTGGCGGCTGCTCTTATCATCCCGGCAGTGCTCTACTCCATCGCAACCAAGCATCCCAAAACATGGTGGGCGCTCAGTCTGGCCATATGCATCGGCGTCGCCGCCGGTATGCTCGTTACGGCCCGCATGGCCATGAAGGGGTGGAATCTGCGGCCCGCCGC
>JANRLE010000358.1:0-25002 GCA_033762895.1 Bryobacteraceae bacterium
GGATCGTTTGGTGGAGGGACGCACGTCGCTGGTGATCGCGCATCGTCTTTCCACCATCCAGCGGGCCTCGCGGATTTTCGTCATGCACAAGGGCCACCTTCGCGAAATGGGCACGCACCAGGAACTGCTGGCGCAAAGGGGTATTTACTGGAAGCTCTACCAGCTTCAGTATAAGGATCAGGAACTGCGGACCATCCCCGGGCTGCCCGCCTGATCGATGGCCGGCCGCGGGTGGCCGCCGGGCCGGATGGTGAAGACGAACAGCACGAATACCAACTCGCCGGCGGCGAAGATGGTGTCGCCTGGCACGCGGAGCCAACGCAGCGTCTGCATCAGCGGCGTGCCGAGGAACTCCGCACTGCGGGCGTACCAATAGCCTTCATCCACAGACGCCCATGTCTGCAGCAGTCCCACCGGCAAAAGGCTGCCGACGCACATGGCGAACAGGCCGATGTTCATCGCCCAGAACGCGAACCTGAGCCAGCCTTCCTTCCAGGTGATGCCGGGAACCAGCGCGCGCAGGCATACCAGCATCAGCCCCATGCCCAGCATGCCGTAGACGCCGAACAGCGCCGCATGGCCGTGAACGGGCGTGGTGTTGAGGCCCTGCATGTAATAGAGGGCGATGGGCGGATTGATCATGAAGCCGAACAGTCCGGCGCCCACCATGTTCCAGAACGCAACGGCGACGAAGAAGTAGATGGGCCATTGGTAGCGCGAAGCCCAGGCGGTGAGGCGGCCGCGGCGCAGATCGTCGACTGCGCCGTAGGCCACCATAGTGAGCGGCACGACCTCAAGAGCGCTGAACACCGAGCCCCAGGCCAGCGCGACGGTGGGTGTGCCGGACCAATAGAGATGGTGGCAGGTGCCGATGATGCCGCCGGCCAGATAGATGGTGGCCGAAAGCAGCGCGCCCTTTGCCGCAAGGCCGGGCGAGATCAGGCCGATGCGGGCGAAGAAGAACGCGATTACCGTGGTGGCGAACACCTCGAAGAAGCCTTCCACCCAGAGGTGGACGACCCACCAGCGCCAGTATTCCACCATTGAGATATGCGTGTGCTGTCCCCAGGTCAGTCCAGCGCCGTAGAACAGGCCGATGGCCGCTGACGACATCAGGAACAGCGAGATCAGCGACCGCTGCTCGCCGGCATTTCTGAGCGCCGGTACAATGGCGCGCAGCACCAGGCCCAGCCAGATGAACAGGCCCAGCAGCAGCAGCCATTGCCAGCCGCGGCCCAGGTCCACGTATTCGTAACCCTGGTGTCCCCAGTAGAACGAGGTTGCGTCGGTGAACTTGTTCTGGATGCTCATCCACTGGCCGGCGAGCGAGCCAACCACGATCGCCAGCAGCGCGCCGAACAGCACGTTGACTCCCAGCCGCTGGCCCTTGGGCTCCACGCCGCTTACCAGCGGGCCGATGAACAGGCCCGCGGCAAGCCATGCCGTGGCGATCCAGAAGATACCCAGTTGGACGTGCCATGTGCGTGTGACCGAATAGGGAAGAATTTCCGAGAGCTTGATGCCGTAAAAGCCATCGCCCTCCACACCGTAGTGAGCGGTGACCACGCCCATCGACATCTGAACAAGGATGAGCAGCGCGACCACCCAGAAGTACTTGAGCGTGGCCAGTTGAGACGGCGTCGCCTGCCAGTGCCGCAACGGATCTTCGGCCGGTAGCCCTCCGGGCTCTTCCTGTTGCTTCTGGCTGGCGTACCACCACACCAGGGCGCAGATTCCGGCCAGCAGCATGATGATGCTGACGCCGGTCCAGAGGACGCTTTCGCCGGTGGGCCGGTTGCCGATGAGCGGTTCGTGGGGCCAGTTGCTGGTGTAGGAGATGGTGTCGTTGGGCCGATTGGTGGCGCTGGCCCAGGCCGTCCAGAAGATGAAGGCGGACAACTGGCGGAGGCGTGCCGGATCGCTCACGGCGCCCGAAGGAATGGCGTAGGCGTTGTTGCCATCGCGGAAGACCTTCGTGTAGTGATCAAGGTTCGCCTGAAAGGCGCGGGCGCGGACCGGATCGACGCGAATGGTATTGGAGGCCGCGTCGTAGGTATTGGCGCGGTAGAGCTGTTCGAGACGTCCGCGCAGGCCGGCCGCGCGTTCGGCGCTGAGTTGCGAGTAGGAAGCGCCTTCGGCCCGGGCCCATTCCTCGAGGACAAAGGTGAGTTCGCGGTGCAGCCAGTCCGCCGTCCAATCGGGTGCGACGTAGCTGCCGTGGCCCCAGATGGAGCCGACTTCCATGCCGCCCATGGACTGCCAGACGTTCTGACCGCGGGCGATTTCGCCCTCACCGATTACAAGCTGTCCTTCCGTCGACAGGACTTTGCCGGGGATTGGCGGCTTTTCCTGATAAATTCTGGTCCCGATCCAGCCGAGGACCGCGAAGGAGAACACGAGAACGGCTGCGAAACTGAGCCACAGTTTTTTCATGCCTCTCAGGCTAACCGGAGGCGAGAGTGGGCGCAGTGACTGATGTCACGCGGATCAGAAGAACGATGCGAGAGTCAGCGGAACCGGCTGTGCGCCGCCGGTGTCAAATACGCCAAACTCCCGCGCGAGTTGAGCGGCAACCACGACCTGGCCGGACCGGGTCATCAGTTGCGGGTCGCGGCTCAGCGCGGCGATCACTCTGCCGATAAATTCGGGACTCTCGCTGTTGGAAATGTCCAGCCAGCCGCCGCGGGCGGCCTCCATGACGGCTTCGGTTCTTACCAGTCCCGGGTAAAGCGACACGACGGCTACGCCGCTTGGGCGAAGTTCATGGGCCATGTCGGAGGACATCTTGTCGGTCGCAGCCTTGGAGATTCCGTAGAGACAGTTCCCCACATACTTTTGCGCCGCCCAGAAACTGATGTTGACAATGAGCCCCTTGCGGCGGGCGATCATGGCTGGGGCGGCATGAGAGCTGGCGACAAAGGCTGCGCGCACGCCGGCGTCCATCATGCTGGTCCACCGGTGGAGCGGCTGCTGCCAGAACGGCAGGCCCCAGGTGAACTTACCGTCCTCCACCATCCGCTCATAGCCGCCCCAGGCGGAATTCACCAGCAGATCAATCTCGGCACCGTCCCGGGCCAAGCGGTGGAAGACCGCCTCAGCCGCCGAGTCATCGGTGTGATCGCAGCGGAGCGGGCAAATCGAAGGCGGGAGGCCGGCGGACTCGATGCTGCGACCGGTCGCATATACGTCGAAGCCGTCCGCGGCGAGGCCGAGCGCGACGCCTCGTCCCACACCGCGGGAGGCTCCCGTGACCAGCGCAAGTGGCATAGAGCCTAAGCTACCACGCCGCTCAGTTGGTGATGTCGTGCGTCCGGCTTTCCCCGCGCACGGGAATGTAGACTTTCTCCCAGGCCTTGTGGGCCGGATGATTGTCGTAGGCCTTGAACGCCGCCTCGTCCTTGAACTCCATGACGAAGGCCGAGGCCAGGGGCGTGCCGCCGGCGTCGCCCTGTACCTTGATGCTCTTCAGCCACAGGCGCGTGATGCCGGGGAATTCGGAGGCCATCTTTTCGGTGGCTTTCCACACTTCCTGCTTCTGGGCGTCAGTGGTGCCGGCTTTCCAGTAAAGGGTCACCACATGGATGATGGACTTCGGCTTTTCAGCGGCGGCGGCGGCCAATGCGAACAGCGCCGCGGTGAGGCAGAGGTTGCGAATGATACGGAACATGGGGGTCACTAGTCTCCTTTTGCTTCTATGGTTTTTCGGCGAGCCACGCGAAGGCCGCACCAGTCTTCTGAGATGAGAATGGAGTTGGCCGGGTTGCGCACCGAGTACTTGATGTAGGCCGGACCGAGCAGTAATTTTTCGTCGGCCGGGATGTCGTCCTTGAAAGCAACGACGTTCTGGCTGGCGTCATAAACGACGCCGGCCACCTGGTATTGGTAAGCGATTTCGTCGCCGCGGACGCCGGTGACAGTAGCGTCGTTGAGGCGGCCGCGCGTACCAAGGTGACGCCTGCGCGCGCGTTCCCGCTGATCCGGGCTGCGGCGGGCGCCCAGCAGCAGCCACCCGCCCAGCAGCAGCAGCAGCGCCGCCAGCAGCGCCAACGACAGGAATGCGGCCGGATCGCTCACGCCGGGCTTATCGTACCGCGCCGGTTTCCTGGAAGACCTTCGACCAGTCCTTCAGGAAGTTCTCCAGGCCCTTGTCGGTGAGCGGGTGATTGAACAACTGGTCCAGCACCTTGAAGGGCATGGTGCCGATGTGGGCGCCGGCCAGCGCCGAATCGAGCACATGCAGCGGATGGCGAAGCGAGGCCGCCAGCACCTGCGTCTTGAAGCCGTAGTTGGTGTAGATGGTGCAGATCTGGCGGATCAGATCCATGCCGTTGGTGGAGATGTCATCCAGGCGGCCGACGAACGGGCTGATGATGTAGGCGCCGGCCTTGGCGGCCAGCAGCGCCTGATTGGCCGAGAAGCAAAGCGTGACATTGCACCGAATGCCGTCCTTGGAAAGCGCCGAGCAGGCCTTGATGCCGTCGCGGGTGAGCGGCAGCTTGACGACGATGTTCCTGTGAATACGGGCCAGTTCGCGGCCTTCGCGGACCATTTCCGCGCTTTCGGTGGCGACGACTTCAGCGCTGATGTCGCCGTCGACGATATCGCAGATCCTCCGAACCTGCTCTTCGAGCGGGCGGCCTTCCTTGGCGATCAGCGACGGATTGGTGGTGACGCCGTCGACGATGCCCCAATCGGCTCCTTTTTTCAGTTCGTCCAGATTTGCCGTGTCCAGAAATATTTTCATGTTTATCCTCGGATGACTTTGTTCTCGAGCGCCCCTATGCCAGTGATTTCGACGCGGATGGTATCACCGGGATGAATCGGCCCGACGCCGGGCGGCGTGCCGGTTGCGATCAGATCGCCGGGTTCAAGCGTCTGAAACTGAGTGATATAGGCGATGATATCCCCCACTGAAAAGATCATATCGCGTACGGAGCCGTTCTGTTTCTGTTCGCCGTTCACCCAGGTCTGGATGCGGATGGAACCGAAGTCCACCTGGTTGCGGGGAACCACCCAGGGGCCGGTGGGACAGAAGGTGTCAAACCCCTTGGCGCGCGCCCACTGGCCGTCCTTTTTCTGCAGGTCGCGGGCGGTGATGTCGTTGATGATGGTGTAGCCGTAGATGTAATCGGGGGCCTGTTCTTTGGGAATGTTGCGCGCCTGCCGGCCGATCACCAGCCCCAGTTCACCTTCGAAGCTGACCAGTTCGGAAAGGGCGGGGTAGACAATGAAGTCGTTGGTGGCGATCAGCGAGGAGACGGGCTTATAGAACAGCAGGGGCTCGGCCGGGACTGGATTGCCCAGTTCCTTGGCGTGATCGACATAGTTGCGGCCCACGCAGACGATCTTGGAGGGCCAGACGGAGGGCAGCAGGCGGACATCGTTGAGGTTGTACTCCTCGATGGCTTCGGTGGTCCACATGGAGGCGGTTTCGTAGACGGTATCGCCATCGACGACGCCAAAGCGCACCAGCGGAGAACCATCGGGCGCAGTGGGCCAGGTGTTGCGGTTAGGGCTGAAACGGACGTGTTTGGTCATGGGAGTTTTTGTTCCACGGGTTCGGATTTCGGACTCTCGTTTCCTTTTTGATCGACGGCGGTGACGGCGTAGCGATAGGTGGCGCCGCTTTCGGCGGACCTGTCGCTGAAGGCCGGGGCTTCGGTGAGATCGCCGATGCGTGCAAAATCGCCATTGCGGGCGCGGTAGACGTGATAGCCGCGCAGGCCTGGGTCGGCGCTCGGCTCCCAGGCCAGTTCAATGGTGTTCACTCCGGCCAGCGCGTTGAGGCCGGTGGGTGTGGGCGGCGGGAATGTGTCCTGCGGCGTGATTTCAGCGATGGAAGACGGCTCGCTTTCCGCTTCGCGATCGCCATTGGCCAGCACGGCCTGCACCTGATACCTATAGGGCTTCTCGTATTCGGCGGCCTCATCCAGGAATGGACTGGCCGTGGCTGTCGCCAGCAGGGTGAGCGCTTCTTCTTTGTCCGCCTGGCGGAAGATGCGGTAGCGGGTTTCCGGCGGCGCCGTGATGGTCCATTGAAGCCGGACTCCGCCCGGGGCGGCTTCGGCCATGAACCCGCCGGGCGTAGGCAACGGTTCCACAATACGGATGGCAACGACGTTGGACCAGTCCGACCAGCGGCCTTTGGGGCCGGCTGTGCGGACGGCGGCGAAAATTTCCTTGCCGGCGTAGGATGACACGTCCGTCCGAACCTCGGGCTTAAGGGCCGGGACGCGGGTGGCGGCGGGCGCCCAGGTGTTGACGTTGAAGGCGCCCTCCGGGGCGGCGCCGACCCGCAGGTCGATTTCGCCGGGAGCGGGGACCGGCAGATTCTCGGTGGTGAGTTGAGGCGCGGTGAAGCGCAGCACCAGCTTCGATCCCCGTTGGAAGGCGGTAAGGTCCGACACCGCCACCGGGATGTGGAGCGCGGGCGGCAAGGGATCCCCAACATAGCCGCAGCCCTGCAGCAGCGCGACAGCGCACCAGCACACCCACCGCATCAGAGAATGTACCGGCTCAGGTCCTGATCCTTCACAATGTCGGCCAATTGTTGCCGGATATAGGCCGCGTCGATCTTGATGTTCTTCTTCTTGAGATCGGGTCCCTGGAAGGAGATTTCCTCCAGAACCTTCTCCATGATGGTGTGCAGGCGGCGGGCGCCGATGTTCTCCATCGACTCGTTGAGGCGTGTGGCGAAGCGGGCCATCTCCTCGATCGCGTCGTCGGTGAAGGTGAGCTTCAGTCCTTCGGTTTCAAGCAGGGCGATGTATTGTTTCACCAGCGCGTTCTTCGGTTCCTTGAGGATGCGGATGAAATCCTGCTGGGTGAGCGATTTCAGCTCGACGCGGATGGGAAAGCGCCCCTGCTGTTCGGGGATGAGGTCGCTGGGCTTTGCGACGTGGAAGGCGCCGGCGGCGATGAACAGAATATGGTCGGTGCGGACGAAGCCATAGCGGGTGTTGACGGTGGTTCCCTCCACGATGGGGAGGATGTCGCGCTGCACGCCTTCGCGGCTCACGTCGGGGCCATGGCCGCCTTCGCGCCCGGCGATTTTGTCCACTTCGTCGAGGAAGATGATGCCGTTACGTTCCACCCGTTCCAGGGCGACGCGCGTCACCTGGTCCATGTCGATCAGCTTCTGCTCCTCTTCCTGGATCAGGTAATCCATGGCCTCATGGACCCTCATCTTGCGCTTGCGGGTGCGCGCGCCGAAGAGGTTGGGAATCATGTCCTTGAGGTTGATGTCCATCTCCTCCATGCCCTGCATGGTGGTGATTTCAAAACGCGGCCCGCTTTCCTTGACGTCGAGCTCGACGACGCGGTCATCCAGTTTGCCGGCGCGCAGCTTGTCGCGCAGCTTGTCGCGCGTACGTTCCAGGGATTCAGAGGCCTCCGGCTGTGGCGGCATCAGCAGATCCAGCAGGCGCTCCTCGGCGTTACGTTCGGCGCGGTCGGCCACTTCGTCCAGCTTCTGCTCGCGCACCATGTCGATGCTGATTTCCACCAAATCGCGAATCATGGCTTCCACGTCGCGGCCCACGTAGCCCACTTCGGTGAACTTGCTGGCCTCCACCTTGAGGAAGGGCGAGTTGGCGAGGCGCGCCAGGCGGCGGGCGATTTCGGTTTTGCCGACGCCGGTGGGACCGATCATGAGGATGTTCTTGGGCATGACCTCATCGGCCATTTCCGGATCCAGGCGTTGGCGGCGGATCCGATTGCGCAGGGCGATGGCGACGGCGCGCTTGGCGTCGGCCTGGCCGATGACGTGCTTGTCCAACTCGTGGACGATCTCACTGGGGGTGAGCTCGTCCAGCGCGGGTCCTTCGTCCAGCGACTGGCTGGGGAGATAGATGACCATCAGCCGAGCTCCTCGATCGTCAGCGACAGGTTGGTGTAGATGCAGATGTCGCCGGCGATCTTCATTGCTTTCTCCACGATCTGGCGCGAGGAAAGGTCGGTGTTCTCAAACAGAGCGAGCGCGGCGGCCTTGGCGAAGGGGCCGCCCGAGCCGATGGCGGCGATCTGATCGTCCGGCTCGATCACGTCGCCGGTGCCGCTGACGATGTAGGTATTCTCGGTGTCTGCCACCAGCAGCAGCGCCTCCAGGTGGCGCAGCGCGCGGTCGGTGCGCCAGTCCTTGGCCAGTTCCACCACGGAACGGCCGAGATTGCCGCCATACTGTTCCAGCTTGCTTTCAAAGCGCGCGAAAAGGGCGAAAGCGTCAGCGGTGGAGCCGGCAAATCCGGCGAGGATCTTGTTCTGGTAAAGGCGGCGGAGCTTGCGGGCGGAGGCTTTCAGCACTTCCTGGCCCATGGTCACCTGCCCGTCGCCTGCCATTGTTACTTTGTTGTTCCGGCGGACGCAGAGGATGGTAGTCGAACGAATGCGGGACTGCATGAATCAAGGACCATTCTATCGCACCCGCGCGGAGATGCTTGAAGGAAAACGGTTTAGCGCCTATAGTGGTGGCCAGGATGGTGGACGGACCGATGCTTTTTGTGGAAAGGCTGGCGGCTGGCGTAGTGCTGGCGGTGGTGGTGGTGGTGCTGGGGATGATTTTCTTTTTCAAGCCGTTCTAAGACCCGGACTGGGACCTGCTACGCTAAGCGGAAGCATGGCAACCGGCTTCGATGTTTCGCGGCTTGAATCGTTGCTCGAGTCTGCGCAATTGTTGCAATCCACCCTGGATCGAGACCTGATTCTCAAGCATCTGCTGCGCTCGGTGATGGGGCGGCTGCTGGCGAGGCGGGGCTTCATAGCGGCGCGGAATTCGGCGGGCGAACTGCGGTTCGAACTGGTGCGGGGAATGCCTGCGCTGGCATCGGGAATACCGTATTCCGGGGATGCGGCCCGGCAAAAGGGTATTTCCCAGATCTTCGCTATCGGCGCGGCGGATGCGCCGGCGGGATACCTCGGTATCGGCGGGATGGCCGACGCGGTGAAAGACGACGAAGCCGCGTTTGTGGACGCATTGCTGGGAATGGCAGCCAGCGTGATTTCCAACGCCGAAGCGCATGAGCGGGCGCACACCGCCAATCAGCTTCTGGACCAGCGTCTGCAGGAACTGCGGGCGCTACTCGATCTGGGGCGGGGACTGGCCGCTACACTGGATCCCGAAGAAGTGGCTCGACTGGTGGGATTGACACTGGCGGGCCGTTGGGCCGTATCGAAGTATGCGGTGCTGGCGGGCAGAGAGGGACAGGCCCCTGTGGAACGTCAGAAGGGGCTGGACGTGCGTATGACGGCGGCGGTACGGGTGAAGCTGCAGGCAATCGCCGACGCGCAGGTATGTGGCGCCGGGCAGGCCGAACTGCTCGAGGAGTTGAATGCGCCGCAAGGTTCACTGCTGATCCCGGTTCGCACACAGGATCGTCTGATCGGACTGATCGTATGCGGTCCGCGGATGCGAGCGATGGCCTACCGTGAGGCGGACCTGGAGTTCGGCGCGGGGCTGGCGGCGCAGGCTGCCGTGGCGCTGGAAAACGCCTGGCACTTCCGCGATACGCTGGCCCGCCAGCAATTGGAGAAGGAACTGGAACTGGCGGCGAGTATCCAGCGCGATCTGTTTCCGAAGAAACTGCCGGAGTTGCACGGGCTGGAATTTGCCGCCCGGAACCGGCAGGCCAGACAGGTGGGTGGGGACTACTTCGATGTTCTCGCTTTCGGCGGAACCGGCGCCATGGATCCGCATCTGTTCTGCGTGGCCGATGTGTCGGGGAAGGGAATTTCGGCGGCGCTGTTGATGAGCACGATCCAGGCCACCCTGCGGTCATTGCTGCGGCGGGAATCGTCGCTGCTCGAAATCGCCGGCGTGGGCAACGAGCTGATCCACGCCACCACGCCATCGAACAAGTACGCCACGGCGTTTCTTTGCGCGATGGATCCGGCAACCGGCGCCTGCCGTTATGTCAATTGCGGACACAACGCCGCCGTATTGTTGCGCGCCTCGGGTGAAGTGGAAATGCTGGACGGTCCGGGGCTGGCGCTGGGTTTGTTTCCCCGCCGCACGCACGCCGAACTGGGGTTTCAATTGAACTCAGGCGATGTGCTGGCTCTCTACAGCGATGGGGTGAGTGAAGCGCACAACGCGGCCGAAGAACTGTTCGGCGAAGATCGGCTGGCTCAATGCATGACGGCGCACCGGGCCGAGCCGGCGGCGGCGATGGTAGACCGCGTATTCGACGCGATAGACTCATTCGCCGGGGATACGCCGCAGTTCGATGACATTACCCTGATGATCGTCAAGCGGATCTGAGTCACGTGCTGGAACGGCTGATAGACACGCTCTTCTGGGACCGGCCGCCAGGCCGGCGGATGCGCGTGGTGTGGCTTGTGCTGATCCTGCTGGCGCCGCTGGCGATGGCCGGGTCGGTGTGGTTGCAGAGGCGGGTGCTGGCCTCGGTGCCGGTGCGGATTGAAGTGGACCGCAACGATGCGATCGGCATTGCGCGAGCATTCGCCGAGCGGCGAGGGGTGGATACAACAGGCTTCGTGGCCAGATTGAGGACGCACAAAGACTGGCGGCTGTACCGTTATCTGGTGGCGACGCGGCCTGATCTGGCCGATCAGGTCGGCTATTGGGGTTTTCTCCAGGTGATGCTGCGGGAGGGCGAGGGGGCAGCGCGCCTGGAAGTGGATATCGAACCGCACGGCAAGGTGCTGGGCCATCGATTCAGTTTGCGGGAGATGGCGGCCGGGCCCTTCTCCCTGGAGCGGGCGCGCAGTCTCGCCGATGCCACCCTGGCCAGCCGCAAGCGCGACTGGCCGTTTCTGGAAACGGGCGATCCGGAGGTGATTCAGCCCAAGGAAGCCACGACAGCGGGCACCTATTCGTTTTTGTGGCCGGTGAAGTTTCGCGGACTGCCGGGGTTGACCGGTAAACTGACGGTGCGTATTCAGTACGGGCGTGTGGTGGAGGACGCAATCGAGACCAGCCTGTCGGGAAGCGCCACCTCCGGATTGCGGACCGTGCCAAGGTGGCTGGGGGCGATTCCCTTCGCCCTCTACATCGTGTTCCTGTTCTTCTACATTCTTTACCGCTTCGTGCGGCGCAAAATCCAGAAGGAAGTATCGACCGAGCGGCTCTGGCTGGTGGGCGTGCTGGTGAGCGTGTTCTTCACCGTCATCCAGTATCTAGGCGACCCATTCGAATTCGAGGGTCTGGTGGCGTGGACCGGACCGGCATTGCTGGCCATGACGGGACTGCTCATCGGATTGGTCGGAGGAATGTTCTACTCGGCCTGCGAAGGCGACCTTCGGGAGCGGTATCCGAACGCCTTCACGTCGCTTGACGCGGTGTTGTCGGGCCGCCTGTATACGCGCAATGTGGGCCGGGCGATTGTGCTGGGGACGGTGCTGGTGGCCTGGGCATTCCTTGTGCGCAACGCGATCTTCCTGCTGGTGCGGCCGCGGTTTGCCGGTCTCGATTCGCTTGAAAGCTCATTCGAATTCCTGTTTACCCGCATCCCATCGCTGGCGGCGCTGCTGAAGACTCCGGGGATCGCCCTGGCCATCTGTTTGGTGGCGCTGCTGTGCCCGCTGGCCGCGCTGCACCGGTTTGTAGCGGGAAAAAGGCGGGTGTATGTGGCCTTGGCGCTGCTGACCTGGTTCACGGTGGGGACGGTGCTGGAAGAAGCGTTGTCACTGGCGCTAAACGTGGGAGAACAGGGCAACAGCTTCGGTGTGGGCGCCGGGATGTCGGACGAGGCGCTGTCAGTGGCCGCGCTGGCCATCGCGCCGATGGTGATTTCGGCGGCGATTTTATGGGCCTTCTTCTTCGTGGATTTTCTTGCCAGCTTCGTGGTGCTGGTGGGCTGGCAGTTGATGGCGCTCGCCGGGCTGAGCCAGGTGGCGCCGATCTGGAGCCGGCACGATCACTGGGCCGTGCTGATGGGAGTGGCGGTGCTGGGCGCGGCAGTGTGGGCGGCGATGCGGGCGCGGGCGGTGCTGGCGGAGGACGTGCGTCCGGTCTACGCCAGGCAGATTCAAGAGCGGATGCGGTTACAGTCCGAAATGGCCGCCGCCCGGGAGGCGCAGCAGCGGCTGCTGCCTTCGGTTACACCGCAGCTTCCAGGTATCTCCATCGCCGCCGTGTGCCGTCCGGCCGAGCAGGTGAGCGGAGACTTTTACGATTTCTACCGGCTGTCGCCGCACCGGGTGGGTGTGCTGCTGAGCGATGGCGGTGGCAGCGGGCTGGCGACGGCGCTGGCCATCGCACTCACCAAGGGCTACCTGATGCACAGGAGTGAATTGGGCGAAGGGCCGGCGGAACTGTTGCGCGGCGTGGCCGCGACGCTTGGTTCGGAACTGCGGGGCGTCTCGGCCAAAGGCATGTGCTACGCCGTGATCGATCACGCCGACAGGACGCTGCGCTATGCGCGGATGGGAGCGACGCCGGTGGTGTTCGCCGCGGGCCAGGTGGGCGCGGTTGAGAAGACTCATTCGCACGATGGCCATCTGATCCATGAGGGATTCATCAGGCTGGCGCCGGCCCAGCCGGTGATTGTCTACACCCACGGTTTGTCGAGGCTGGTGGGAGAATCCGACGCCGCCGCCACCAACCGATGGCTGCAGCACCGCGTGCGGGACTGGATGGATTCGGCCGACCGCGTGTTGGACCGGGTGATGGCGAAGGCGCTGGGCCGTAAAGCGAATCGAGCGCTGAAGCGGGACCTGACGCTGATTGTGGTGGGCGCCGATGAACGGGAAACGCTGGCGGCGGAGCGGGTGGCATGAGGCGGCGGTATTGGCTGGCGGCGGCGGGATTGTTGATCTTCGCCGCGGCTTTTGCGCGGAACTGGCGGGCGCCGGAAGGCTGGGACCGCATGCGCATGGAGGCGATTGAGGCGCGCGCGGCGGCCGCCGTGAAGGAGATTACCGGCATCGATGTGAAGGGCTGGCCGCGGACGACGGTGGCGCGGATGGATCCGGTACACAGGCGATGGCAGGAATTGCATGCCCGGGCGCCGATTGACCGCATTCTGACGCCGCTTGGCGTCACTTTCACCTTTCGCGTGCCTGGGCAGAACGTGGAAGTCGGGCTTTCCGCCGACGGAACGCCGCGGCTGGTGAGGCGCAATGACCGCAATCCCGGCCGGCCTCCGGAAGCCGATCCTGACGGGATTGCCGAAAGGGCGCTAAAGGTGCTTGCGCGGGAGTTTGCGCCTCAGTTCAGGCGCGACTATTCCGACACCGGGGAGCGATTCCGGTGGAAGGCTGTGAGTCCGTCCGATCCACAGCATTTTTGGCTGGTGACGGTGCGGTTTGAGGGCGGGCGCTTTCAATCGGCGGCGCTGGAGCCGAGGTTTGAAGATCGCCGGCGCAGCGGGATCGCGCGGGAGGCGCATTTCTTTGAAAGCGAGGCCTACAGTATCGTCCAGGGTCTGGCGTTGTTTGCCGGTGCGATGTGGGCGCTGATGGCCTACATGATGGGCTGGGCGCGGGGCGTGGTGGATCACAGGCTGGCGCTGGCGGCCGGGTTGCTGTTTACGCTGTTTGAAGCGTTGGAACATGCCGGCGGCGGGGCTCCGTTTGCCTGGCCGATGCTGGCCGGCAGCCTGGGTGCGGGGTTGATGGCGGCGTTGCTGACGGGCACCGGACGGTTGGCGGCGAGCGGGCGGGAGTGGCTCCTGTGGCAGGAGTTCTGCCTGGCGCTGGGTTTCCGCTGGAGGGCGAAACGCGTGGGTTTGGCGGTCTGGAACGGGCTGATTTGGGCCGGTGCGGTGGCCGCGGTTCCCGTGGCGGTGGCCGCGATTCTGCCGGCGCCGTCCACGCTGGCTGTGACGAAGTTCATGGATGCGGCGCTGTCGAGGTGGCCTCTTCTCACCGCCCTTGCGCCGTTAATGGAACATGAGGCCTACGGGTTGTTCGTGTTCCTGCTGCCCGTACTTCGCAGGCGGGTTTCGCCAGAACGATTCCGGTGGATCTTCGTTCCTCTGGCGGCCGTAGCCATATTCCTGCTGTTGAACCCGTTCGCCACGGGAGTAGGTGCGGCCGTGGTGAGCGCCGCGGGCTTGGCGGCGCTGCTGGTCTGGATCTATGGCCAATACGGCCTGTTGAGCGTGCTGACGGCGATAAAGGGAGCGGCGGTGATGACCATAGCCGCCTGTTTTGTTCGGTCCGGCGAGTGGCTGCTGTTTCCCGGCTTGGGATTGCTGGGGCTGGTGGCGCTGGCCGGCGCCGCGGCCGCCTGTGTTGCCGCATACGGCGAAGACATCGTGCCGGCGGGCGAGGACGCGGACCGGGATGCGGCGTTTGTCTCCGAACACGAGCGGCTGAAGGCCGAATTTTCGCTTGCCCAGCGCGCCCAGCAACTGTTGCTTCCTTCGGAAGCTCCTTCGATACCGGGTTTCTCCATCGCGGCCCTGTGCGCGCCGGCCAGGGACGTGGGAGGCGATCTCTACGACTATTTTCCGCTGCCAGGGGGGCGGCTGGGGCTTTGTGTGGCCGATGTTTCGGGGAAGGGCATAGCCGCGGCGCTCTACATGACCCTGACCAAGGGCGTGCTGGCGGCCGCCGCGCCCGAGTATGAGGACGTGGCGGAACTGGCTGTGCATCTGAACCGGCACCTCTATGCCGCGGGCAAGCGGAAGGTGTTCGTAACGGCGGTGATCGCGGCACTCGATGCCGAGTCCCGCTCGGTGGAATATGTGAGGGCCGGGCACAATCCGGTGCTCCATCGCAGTGGGCGGAACGGCTCGGCACGGTACCTGCGGGCCACCGGGATGGGGCTGGGCATGACGAATGGGGCGGCGTTTGAACGCCTGACGCGGGTGGAACGGGTGGATCTGGAGGAAGGCGATATTCTGGTTCTTTACTCCGATGGCGTTACCGAGGCGATGAATTCGCGGCGAGAGCAGTACGGCGAGGAACGGCTGCTGGAACTGGTGGAGCGCTCCGCGGCGTCCGACGCGGCAGCCCTGGTGGAGGAGATCCGGCGCGGTGTGGCCGCCTTCACCGCAAACGAGCCGGCGCATGACGATGTTACGGTGCTGGTATTAAAGGCGTAAGATCACAAGTTAGGGAGGGATCGATTGGCTAATTCTTTTGCCGTCAGCAACGCGCAGCACGGGGAGATCAGCATTCTGATGTTGGATGGCTTTCTGGATGCGCACACGGCGCCCGATTTCGAGGAGGCGATCCAGAAGGAAGTGAACGCCGGGCGGACCAAGGTTGTGGTGAATTGCGAGAAATTGACCTACATCTCCTCGGCCGGCCTCGGCGTGTTCATGACGTTCATCGAGGAGATTCGCGAGGCCGGGGGCGACATCAAGATCTGCGGCGTGATTCCGAAAGTGATGCAGGTGTTCGAGATTTTGGGATTTCACAGCCTGTTCGATATCGTCGGCGACGTGCCGCAGGCGGCGGCGAAGTTTGCCGAGGGTGCGGAAGGAGGATAGATGGTGTCGAGCTTCGAGAAGAAATTCGTGTTGCACTTGCCGTCGTCAACCGAGAACCTGGCGCTCATCCGGGATTTCGTTTCCAAGATCGGGGCGCAGGCGGGTCTGGAGCAGGGGCAGGTCTCGATGATCGAACTGGCCGTGGACGAGGCTTGCGCCAACGTGATTGAGCACGCCTACGGTTCCGACCAGACCAAGGAAGTGATCGTGCGCGCGAGGCTGAACGAAGACACCATCGAGATTCAGGTGGAGGATACGGGGAAGGGGTTTGACCCGGGGACGATCGAGCAGAAGGAACTGACGAAACTGATTGCCGAACGCCGTTCGGGCGGCTTGGGCATGCGCATGATGCAGATGGTGATGGACGAGGTGCAGTACAGCATCAAGCCGGGAGAGCGCAACGAACTGCGGATGATCAAGCGGCTGAAGAGATCATGAGGCGAGGCTCAGATCCCACTCACCGATCCATTGGAACATGAAGTGGACCAGGTTGCCGAATGCCAGGGTGCGCTCATCGAAGCCCATCGGCACGCAGATGGACGGAAGGTCGTGGCGAAACAAACGGAAGTCGCGGGACACTTGAAGCGGGCCGGCGATGTCCTCCCGGGTGCCGGAGCGGAGCCACGAGGAAACCGCGCCGATGATGCCTTCGATGGTGCCGTCGTGCGCCAGCGGATCATAGCCGGACAGGTCAGACAGCGAGGCGTGGTGGGTATGTGGATCCCGGTCGATGACGAGAACCCGCTTGCCTCGGTGGCGAGGGCCGCCGAATCGCTTGCATGCGATGAACAGGCCCAGCTCAAACGGCATATTGAGGCGCGGCAGTCCGTTCGGGCTTGCTTCGACGCGGGAAATGTCGTGGATTCCGGCGGCGCATTTGCCGATAAGTCCGCAGATTTTATCGAGGCGTGACGTTTCAGAGCCAACCGATTCCAGAGCGCAACGAGGCCGGTATCCGTTGTACAGAAGCGTGAAGCAGATGGCGTGGAACAGGTCCTGATAGGCGGCGTCGTAGGGGCAATTGATGAAGACGTCGCGATTGCGCGGCATCAGCCTCGCTGGGCGGCGGCCTTCCTGGCCGCGATTACCTGGCGGACAACCTGGCGAATTCTGCCGATAGGAACAGTGGGACGGTAGGGTAACCGTGCGGGCAGCCGATGCGGAACGCGCTCTTCCGCAGCTTGCTTTGCGCCTGATGTAGCCATTGTGTAGGTTCCGTAGTTCAAGATTGCCATGGATTCGTACCTGCCGTCAATGTTCTCATCGGAAGAACGCGGAAAAAGCTTTACTGGTGTGGGCTGCACTACCGTGGCCAATCGAGGTGCCGCCGCAGAAATTCAAACGTACCCTTGCCGTGAATCACATGCCCGCCGTTGAAGTATTCGATCCCGGTGCGGTCGCGCATCCCCATCTGGTCATAGAAGCGGAAAACCCTGGCGTATTCATAAGCCACCCACTCGTCGTAGGAAACACCGTCGTTATGGCCCCGTTCGCCAAAAACGGCCGTGGAAAAATCAGCGAGGCAAGTTCGGCGTAGTTATAAGTATTTGCGAAATTCCATTCCACGATTTCGTAATCGGGGTGAAACGGATAGGTGAACGGCGCGTCCAGAGTGGAAGTCTTCCAGACCCACTCATTGAAGTTTCCTGAGCAAATAGACAAGGCGTAGCCTTCGAGCAATGCGGGAACGCGCATCGCCGTGTAACCGCCATAAGACAATCCATAGAAGCCGATGCGCGCCCGGTCGACGATTGGCAGTCCGCCGAGCCATTCCAGGATTCGTTGGTGCTGGCTGAGGACAAACGAGAAGATGCTGAGCTTGCGGGGGTTCGCCTTGAGTTGGATCTGCCGGAAACGGTCTCCTCCAGTGTAGGGATTCTGCGGGGAAAACGTGACAAACCCCAGTTCGGCGAGCCTGACGGCGAACTGGCTATAAGTGGGATTGGCATGGGCCGGATCGGCCACGTCCCGAGGCCGTCCTTCCAGCCCGTGCTGACAAACCACCACCGGCCGCCGTTCCCCTTCCTTGAGATCCTTGGGAACCAGCAGGATGCCGAAAGCGAATACCTGAGGGTGCACGTCCAGCATCACTTCGTAGCCGCGGAGTTTCGCCGTTTCATAGATCAGACGGCTGCGGGGATTGGCTGGAACGGAGGGGGCCGGCAGCCGTCCGATGACCTCGTTCCAGAAGTAGTCGCGGTATTTTTGAGCCGATCGCTGCCACTCCACGGGAGAAGACCGGCCGGCCGAAGCCCAGAAAGCGGCGCGTTCCAGCGGACTGCGGCGAACCAGCGTCTCGAGATACTGCAACGTATTCCGGAGATAGCCGCGGAACGGCAGTGCGTCTGGAATCGCCGGCGGCGCCTCCGGCGTTGGTAGCTGTGCTGGTTCTGACCAGCGAAGGCGTGAGGGCGCCGCAGTGGCGGCATCCCAAAGATTGTCTTCCACGCGTTTCGCCCCCGCCGCCGGCACGTGCATCGGACCGGCGTAGAATCGCAGTCCACCCTCGATGCGCGAATCGAGCGCCGCGGCGAACTCGGCAGTGGCCACCTGGTCCGGCATGTCCGCTGTGATCCGGATCGGGGCAGGGTGGGCAGCATTCTGCGCTTCGAACCAGTCGACGGCCGCGAGAATCCGCTGGACGTCCAACCCGATGGGATGCCGGCCCAAAGGAAACGCGATGCGATAGAGAAACTCCCTTGGGGAGACTTTGAACTTCGGAATCGCGGCAAGGGTGGCCGGCGGGTCAATCGTAAGCGGCAGAAGGATCTGGTCACCGGCAGCCGCGCGAGCCAGAAGGGTAGCGCTGAGGCCGCCGGCTAAGGCGATCACTCGGGGCCTTGGGAGGGGACTCCGGCTGTAACAGAAGGCCCTCGCCGTACAACCCTTGGATCGCCTCCCATCGAACGGCTTGTATGTGGTAACCCGGGCCTTTGTGGATGAGGGACGGCTGGCTGTAAGATCCCACCAGCTCCATGGTGACCGGACGAACCCGCGGTTCGACGATGCCCAGCGTCCTGGCGAGCGGTGCGCCGGGGCCCTGCCGCATGTGCAGGTTAGTAAGCGGATCGAGATACCGGTGAATGCCCTCTACCATCCGAAGGGCAAAATCACCGGACTCTTCAAGCGGCGCAGTGCCAGCCAACGGCCGCGCGAACGCCACCGCCGGGACCAGGGCCGCCAGACAGCGAATCACGAAAAGCTACCGCGTCACAGGATCGCCAACCTCGGTGTCGATGCCCAGTTCAACCAGCGCGGCCTGCGCCTTGGCGGCGTCGAACTTGCCATCGCGCGCCAGCCGGGAGAGGGCCGCGCCCGCGATCGATGCCGCGTCCACCTCAAAGAACCGGCGCAGGTGCTGGCGGTTTTCCGAGCGTCCGAAGCCGTCACAGCCGAGCGTGACCAGACGCGGTCCGATCCACGGCGCAAGCTGATCGGGCACGATCTTCATGTAATCGCTGGCGGCGATAATGGAGCCTTCGGAGCCTTCAAGGGCCGAGACGATGTAGGGCGTGCGTGCGGGTTCAGCCGGGTGCAGCCGGTTCCAGCGCTCGCAATCGAGCGCCTCGCGGCGCAGTTCGTTGTAGCTGGTGACGCTCCACACATCGGCGGCAACTCCGTAGTTTTCCAGCAGGATCTGCTGCGCCGCCACCGCTTCGTTGAGGATTGAGCCGCTGCCGAACAACTGGAGGACGGCGGGTTTACCCGCGGCCTTGAATTTGTAGATGCCGCGTAGAATGCCTTCGGTAACGCCTTCGGGCATTGCCGGCTGGATGTAGTTCTCGTTGCCGATGGTAAGGTAGTAAAAACGGTCCTCTCCCAACTCATACATGCGGCGGATGCCGTCCTGGATGATGACGGCCACTTCGTAGGCGTAAGCCGGATCGTAGGTGCGGCAGGTGGGGATGGTGGATGCCAGCACGTGGCTGTGTCCATCCTGATGCTGCAGTCCTTCGCCGGCAAGCGTGGTGCGTCCGGCGGTCCCGCCCATGAGGAAGCCTTTACCGCGGGAATCGGCGAAGGCCCAGGCCAGATCGCCGATACGCTGGAACCCGAACATCGAGTAATAGGTGAAGAACGGAATCATCGGCACGCCGAAGTTTGCGTAAGCGGTCCCGGCGGCGGTGAAACTGGCCATCGAACCCGCCTCGGTGATGCCCTCCTCCAGTATCTGGCCGTGCCTGGCTTCCTTGTAGAACAGAAAGTTGTCGCTATCCACCGGCGTGTAGAGCTGGCCCTGGCTGGCATAGATGCCGTATTGGCGAAACAGGGACTCCATGCCGAAAGTGCGGGCCTCATCGGGGATGATGGGCACCACGTACTTGCCGACCGCCGGGTCCTTCAGCAGGTTGCGCAGCACGGCGACGAAGGCCATGGTGGTGGAGACTTCGCGCCCGGCAGAACCGGTGAGGGAATCCTTAAAGTCGTGGAGCGGGGGCGCCTTCAACTCAATCGGTTTCACCTGGCGGCTGGGCACGGGGCCACCCAATGCGGCCCGGCGCTCCTTCACGTACATCGCCTCGGGGCTGTCCTCGGGCGGGCGGTAAAACGAGATGGCGTTGACCGTGTCGTCCGATACCGGGATGTCGAATCGCGAACGGAAGTAGAAAAGCTCCTGTTCGTTGAGTTTCTTCTGCTGGTGGGTGATGTTCTTTCCTTCGCCCGCCTCACCAAGGCCGTAGCCCTTTACGGTTTTGGCGAGGATCACCGTGGGCTGGCCGGTGGTGGTGGTGGCCTTCAGGTAAGCGTTGTAGACTTTCTGGGGGTCGTGGCCGCCGCGGCGCAGCTTGAAGATCTCCTCGTCGGACAGATCGGCCACCAGATCGCGCAGTTCCGGGTACTTTCCGAAGAAGTGGTCGCGCGTATAGGCGCCGCCATGGGCCTTGAAATTCTGATACTCGCCGTCGACACATTCAGCCATGCGCTTCACCAGCGTGCCAGTGCGGTCGCGTTCAAACAGCGGATCCCAGTTTGATCCCCACAGCACCTTGATCACATTCCATCCGGCCCCGCGGAAAATCGCTTCCAGTTCCTGGATGATGCTGCCGTTGCCCCGCACCGGCCCATCCAGCCGCTGCAGGTTGCAGTTGACCACCCACACCAGATTGTCCAGCTTTTCGCGGGAGGCGAGCGTGATGGCGCCCAGCGATTCCGGCTCATCGCTTTCACCGTCGCCGACAAACGCCCAGACTTTGCGGTCAGTGGTTGGGATCACGCCGCGGTTTTCCAGGTAGCGCATGAAGCGGGCGTGGTAAATGGAGTTGATGGGACCAAGGCCCATCGACACAGTGGGGAACTGCCAGAAGTCCGGCATCAGCCAGGGGTGAGGATAGGACGAAAGGCCCGGCTGATCGCGCAACTCGTGGCGGAAATTTTTCAGGTGTTCGTCTCCCAGCCGTCCTTCGACGAAAGCGCGGGCGTAAACGCCCGGCGAGGCATGGCCCTGAAAGTAAATCAGATCGCCGGGTTCGTTTCCGATCTTGGCGCGGAAGAAGTGGTTGAACCCCACCTCAAACAGCGTGGCCACCGAGGCGAAGGTGGAAATATGGCCGCCGATGCCGTTGTCGTACTTGTTGGCCCGCACCACCATCGCCATTGCGTTCCAGCGGATGATGCTCTTGATGCGGCGTTCGATGTAGCGGTCGCCGGGGTAGGGGACTTCCTCGTCCACCGGGATGGAGTTCACGTAGGGAGTGTTCAGCTTGGGCGGCAGCTTCACGCCCAAACCGGCGGCACGGTGGGTGAGCCGGTCAATCAGAAAGCGGGCGCGTTCTGCGCCGGTCTGGTCGATGACGTCGTCCAGCGCCTCGAGCCACTCCGAAGTTTCCTGGGGATCGATGTCGGGTACGACATCGCCGGCGGATTGAGAAGCGGATAACTCCTCCGCGATTGCCAATTTGGTGTCAGCCATGGGTGTGTCTGTTGTACTCTTCCGTGTGCGCGCGGAATTGCTACCAGGATCCCAGCCGCGCTTCCTTCCAACATAACACGCAAGGCGTCAGGCGATCTTGTTCAGTTCGGCTTCAATGGCGGCGCGGGCGCGCTGGTATGCCATTTCCACATGGTCTTCGGTGAGGCCCAACTCCAGGGCGATGGTGGAAACCGGCATTCCCGCCAGCAGGTGAAGCTGGAAGATCCTGGCGCGAAGCGGGTTCTGCTGGGCGAGACGGACGAGGGCGTCATCCAACTTCTGGAGGCGCACGTGGGCGGGCTGAAAGTCGCGCCGGCCGCGCCGCAGCAGCCACTCCACCAGGGCGCGGCGCGGAGCGGCCGCGGCAAACGGCATCAGGATCAGGTCGGGTTCGGGTGTGTCTTCAAGTGCGACGAATTCTTCGGTAACTGCCATAAGGGGACTGATCCACTATGCGAGGGAAACTCGCAGGCGGACAAGCCCTACCGGCCTAGTACCGCTTGCCGCGTGTGCCGGCAATGATGGCCAGCCCCGCGCCCAATAGCAGCAGCGTATTTGGTTCAGGAATCTCGGCCATTTCCTGGTCGATCCAGTCCGCATAGGACGAAACGCGGGTATTAAAAAACAGTTCTCCGAAACTCGAATCCACCGTGCTGTTGACATCTGGTGGCATGCCGCAGTTCCCGTTGCCGTCGCCGAAACAGGCGCCAAAAGAGGTTACCCCGGCGATCTGATTGCTGAGAAACGTCGGTCCGCCCGAATCGCCCCGAGCCGCGCCCACTTCGGAATTGCCGACACCGAGGTTCGAATAGAGAACGGGATCCACCAGGCCCAGCGCATTCTGATCCGCTGTGCCGTTGTCGAAATCAAAGGCGAGGAATGTGGCCGCGGCGCCGCTGGCCGGCATACCTGAGGTGCTGGCCACGTAGTCAACCAGGTTCGACCCGTGCCGGCGGACGCCATTGCCGGCATTCACGCTTCCCGTGGCGCCCGAGCCAAAGCGCCCGAATCCCACGATGTCCCCGATCTGGCCCGCTTCATCGGAGGTGCGGTAGAGGTTGTAGGTCTGCGCGCCTGTCACCGGGCCGCCCAGAAACACCAGCGCGAGGTCGCCAAAATTCGTGGCCGAATTGTAGGTGGGAAACACGGAAATATTCCCACTGCTGAAGGTGCCGAAGCCGCCAAAATCGGCGTCCACCGTGGTGCCGGAAATCAGACTGCCGGCCTGGGTGACGCAATGCGCCGCCGTCAGCAGCGTGAGACCGCCGCTCAACAGTGAGCCCGTGCAACTCACCGATCCAATGCCCGGCTTGTTGATCGTCAACCGCGCTACGCCGCTGTAGAATGCGTCATTGGCCAAGTAAAGGGGATCGTTGGGATCGGCCAGGAACGTGGTGATCGCCAACGCCGAGGGCGCAACGGCCGTGAGCAGCGTGATCGTGGTCGCCAGCAAAAGTCTTCGCAAAACACCCTCCGAAAAAAAGTCTGAATGACCCAATACTAAGGGTACTGGCGGTCCACGTCAATTCTTCCAAACACACTATTCCTGCGGGCTGTATCCCTTACTGGGGTATAGGGTATGCTAGGGCGCGAAATATCCGCTAATATCCAGCACTAGCTCTGTGGGGTTGGTTACAAACGCGTTGATCGCGCCCCCCGTTCCCGCCGGCACGATGGCCATGTTGGACACCACCAGCCCGCCGAAGCTGTTCAGCGTGGAAACGAATGGCTGGGCGGCCAGTCCGGTGGGCCAGAGCGTGAGGTAACCGAGCGGTTCGTGCGGCACAACCGTGGCGTTCAGTACGTAAGCGGCCGAGGCCGCCAGGGGCACGCCGCAATTTCCGGAGGGGATGTTGAGGGTCCGGGACTGGCCGCCGGAGAGCGTAGGCGGTCCGAGGGTGCCCGTGGTGCCCTGGCCGGGCCGTGTGTCAGCCACGCGGCAGTTGTTCAGCATGTAGAACGACAGGCCGTTGGGCGCGGGCGGGGCGAAGTAGCCATTGATGTCGATGATGACGTCCACTGTGTCGGTAACGTAGACGTCGATGGAAGAGTTTGTGCCCGCCGGCACGATGGCGGCATTGGCCACCACACCACCGTTGAGCGCGTTCAGCGTCGAGACGATGGGGCGCGTGATTCCGGTGGGAAAAGCCGTCAGGTAGCCCAGAACGCCGCCCGGCGGCGCCACGATGGTGAAGTTCAGTGAAAACGCGCGTGCCGTGGTGGGAATGCCGCAGCCGCTGGCGGCCATGTTGACGGTGCGCGATTGGCCGCCCGCAAACGGCGGCGGCCCCAAAGGATTGTGAATCAGGCGCGAATCAATCACCCGGCAGGGCGTGAGCGGATAGAACACCAGGTCCGCCTCCGAAGTGGATTCGACGAAATAGCCGTTGATGTCGATGATGATGTGCGACTGATGCGTGGTGTAGATGCTGACGTTGCCGTTGGTGCCCGCCTTGACGATGGTGGCCGCGGCCACCACGCGCCCATCCCAGGAATTGAGCAGCGAAGTGAAGGGCTGCTGCTCGCCCGTGGGCCAGATGGTGATGTAGGAGACCGGCTCCAGCGGGACAGCGGTGATGTTGAGCGAAAAGGCCTTGGCCGAGGCGGGAACCCCGCAATGGCCCGCAATAGGGAAGGCGCGGGCGCTTCCGCCGGAGATGGCGGCCAGGGGCGTGATGATGATGTCGGGGATGCGCGTGTCCTTGACGCGGCACGGGCTCACGGGGACGAACCGTAGCTTCGGCTGCGGTTGGGCCGTAACCGGCGGCACAGCGAGAAGTGCTGCGAATGCAAGGAGAAGTAGGGGTCGCATGAATTCGTTTGACGGGGCTAGTATAAGGTTCGGCGGGTGGGGGGTGCAAGCTTTACAGCGTGCAAGTTGCGGAATGCGGGAGCGGGGCGGTATCCTGAAGAAGTCCGCACGCTTCGGGGCGTGGCTCAGCCTGGTAGAGCGCCTGGTTCGGGACCAGGAGGCCGGTGGTTCGAATCCACTCGCCCCGACCATTCACCCCATTGCAATTATTTGGACTTTTCGCGGCCGGGGGCTCTCGGCCGTTTCGCTTTTGCTATGACCAAATTCTATGTAGCGGCGTGTGGTAGAAGTCGCTATGGCCGGGCGAGATAGGCCACTTCGAGGTGGCTTGCTGGCGAACCGCGATTCCACTAATGGCGCAAGAATCGTTGTCGATGAATTCGCGCAACGTCGGCAACCTCGGCTTTCGCAGGCCCGCCTCGTGCGCGTTTTCCATCCGCTCGGCGACGCGTTCGTTCGGCTGCTTCGGGCTTTCGTGGATCTGGCGCCCGCCAGGTGAGCTTGTACCACCATTGCTTCGATCCTTCTGTTAGTACACAGACATCGCGTGCGCTTCATCCACGAAAACCGTGGGTGTTGCCAGTTGTCATGAGCGCAAATGGTTCAGCGCTTAAAGAAGTGCCGCGATATCGACGGCAGGTAATAGACCTGATCTAGAACAACCCCGGGGCTGGACTTGCCCGCTGCCAAGTGGGCGCGAAAGTGGTCGATCATCGCGCGCCGATCAATGAGATACCAGGACTCGGCCTTCCGATGCCGCGCGGTCCAGCAACACCGGATCGGGAACGGCATCCAGGCCCGCCTCCTGAGCAGACGCGAAATCCATGGTCGGCTCCCGGCGGCGCACGGCCGTGAGGATCCCGAACTTGAGGTCGTTGTCA
>JANRLE010000359.1:0-33597 GCA_033762895.1 Bryobacteraceae bacterium
CGCCATACACTTACCCCACCAATCCCCCACCCCGGCGCCCCCCGAAATTACCACCCCACCAGCTATCATGATCACGTAAGGACGTCGGCAAAATGAATTACTCCAACAAGCCGTTCGAGCTCCCCGTGCGTTATCACGTAGCTCCGGACACACAACCCAGGCCGAAACCCGGCGCCGTTCAGACGCCACCGGCTAACTCCGCTTTCATGTGGGACATCATCACCGGGAAGCTGCTCCGTTCCCTCGACCCCTTCCCCGACGCGCGGGACGCCTACGCCGAAACTCTCAGAATTTTGCGGGAGCAATATGCGGGAACCTGACCCGTCCACCCGCAAAACGCCCCGCACGCCCAACCCATCAATTCCGGTATATTGGCAAGTCTGGACGTTCTATTACCAGAAGGAGCGGCAATGGCTCAGAAAAAAGCAGACACCATGATTGACTTGCGCGGTCCCGCCGGCGCCGCCGGCGAGCCCCTGCTGAAATCAAAGTTCGTAAAGGTGCGCGGCGAATTTACCCCCGGCGCCTCACGCGCCGCCCAACAGCTCACCACCGTCTCCGCCGCTCCTGACGACATCCTGGAAATCGAGTTCGAAGACCGCCAGCGTGTCTGGATGCGCGTCTCTGACTACCGCGATCGCTTCGGCAAAGTCTCCCGCGATGCCCCCGGCGCCATCGACATCGGCGCTGAAATCGAACCCCTGCCCGCCGGACAGCAACTCGCCCGCGGCCCCCTCAAGCTCGCCATCAAGGCGCTGAAAGTCCTCGGCGTCGACCTTGCCGGCGAGACCGCCGAAAAGATCGCGCACAAGATCGAAGCCGGCCGCGCCGGTCTGGTCCGCTGCACCGGCTCAGCCAACGGCCTCTCCCTTGAGCCCGCCAGGGATCTGCCGGAAACCGATGACCCCTGGCTGCTGCTCATCCACGGCACCGGCTCCTCCACCGCCGGCAGTTTCACTGAGCTCTGGAAGAACCCCCGCTGGACGAAGTTACTGACTAATTACGGCAACCGCGTGCTGGCCTTTGACCATGAAACCCTGTCCAAGAGCCCCATCCAGAACGTGCTGGCCCTGCTCGAAGCACTGCCGGCCAAAGCGAAACTCCACCTGCTGACTCACTCGCGAGGGGGCCTGGTGGGCGAGATTCTCTGCCGCGCCGCGCTCGACACCCCCTTCTCGGCGCAGGAGAGGGAACTTTACCCGGACCAGCTCCGCGACCTCACCGCCTTGATGAACGTCAAGAAAGTCGCAGTGGACCGCTTTGTGCGCGTCGCCTGTCCGGCTCTTGGCACCACACTCGCCAGCGGCCGCCTGGACCGCTGGTTCTCCGTCATCGGCAGCGTTTGCGGCAATGCTCTCCCCGGCACCATGGCCGGCGAGTTCATCAGCGATATGGGCGATTTCATCACCGCCGTCATCCACGAACGTACGGATCCCAAAACGCTCCCCGGCCTCGAAGCGATGATGCCCGAATCACCCTTCATCCAGCTCGTGAACTGGCCCAACACCGAAGTGCCCGGCGATCTTGCCGTCATCTCGGGAGACATCGAGAAACAGTCCCTTGCCGCCAGACTCCTCATCTGGGTGACGGACCGGTTCTATGACGGCGATCACGACCTTGTCGTAAACACGGCTTCCATGTACGGCGGCGTCAAGCGTTCCGGCAGCGCCGTGAAGAGTTTTCACAAAGGTCATGAAGTCAGCCACTTCAATTACTTCCGCAACGACGCCAGTCTGCAGAAGATCGTCGAGGCGCTCTCCTCCAAAGACCTCGCCGGTTTCGAACCGCTCGTCAAACCCAGAGTCGATATCGCCCGCGCCATCCAGCGCCGCTCCGGTGAACCCCTGCCCGTCGTCTTCGTCCTGCCTGGCATCATGGGCAGCGAACTCGCCGTCGACGACGACCAGGTGTGGCTGGACATTCCCGACCTTGTCTTTGGCGGCCTCAAGAAACTCCACATCAATGCGAAAAACGTCCGGCCCGTTGAGCCCTTGTCACAGGCTTACGGATCGCTCATTGAATTTCTCGCGGGCACGCACAAGGTGGTCCCCTTTCCCTTTGACTGGCGGCTCCCTGTGCAGCAGGAAGCGGACCGCCTGGCAAAAGCGTTGCAGGTCGAATTCGACCTGGCGCGCCGCCACAACCAGCCCGTACGCATCCTGGCGCACTCCATGGGCGGCCTGGTCGCACGCACCATGACCGCCAGACACCAGTCACTGTGGCGTGAGATTTGCGGCCATCCCGGTGCGCGCCTCGTCATGCTGGGGACCCCCAACGGCGGATCGCACTGCATCACCGAACTGCTGGTGGCCAGGTCGTCCACGCTGAAAAAGCTCAGCCTCATCGATCTGCGCCATGACAAGAAGAAACTGCTGGAAGTCATCAGCCGCTTCCCCGGCGTTCTGGCCATGTTGCCCAAGGACCAGCGGGAAGACTACTTCGCCCCCGAGACCTGGGCAGCTTACCAGACCCAGGACAAGGATAAGGACGATTGGCTGGCGCCCGATTCGGCCGACCTGAAGGCCGCGCGGGAGTTCCGCAAGTTGATGGACACCGCACCCGTCGATCCCTCCAGAATGGTCTACCTGGCCGGCCGCGCCGGAGCCACTCCCGCCGCCATGAAGCTGGAGAACGGGAAGATAAAGATCCTCGCCACCGCCCGCGGCGATGGTTCCGTCACCTGGGAAAGCGGCATCATTCCTGAGATCCCCACTTATTATTGCAACACCGTTCATGGCGACCTGGCCGCGGACATCAACCTCTTCGCGCCCATTCGCGAATTGCTGGAGCGCGGACAGACTGCCCAACTCACCAAGGAGCCCGCCGTGGCCCGCGGCCCCGAACTTCTGTTCGACATGCCCGCGCCGGAAGACGAAATGTATCCCACCCGCGAGGTGCTGGTGTCCTCCGCGCTCGGCGCTGCGGGCCGCACCGCGGAGCCGCGCAAGGTGGCCCCGCCCGTCCAGGTTCGTGTCGTGCATGGCCACTTACAGTACGCCCGCCATCCCGTCGTGGTGGGTCACTACGCGGGCGACGCCATCGTAAGTGCCGAATCCCATGTCAACTGGGCGCTCAAAGGCGCCTTGGTGGAAAAGCAGAACCTCGGGCTGTATCCCGGGCCCATCGGCACCAACGCCATCTTCTCCGGCGCCGGCCGCGATGCCTGTCCCAGCGGAGCCATCGTCGTCGGTCTCGGTACGGTTGGTGACCTCACCACCTCATCCCTCATCCGCAGCCTTACTCGCGCCCTCCTCGAGTTCGCCGTTGCCTGTGGCCAGCGCGGCATGGAAAAGCATCTCGGAATCTCAGCCCTGCTCATCGGCACCAACGCCGGCGGCGTCTCCGTTACCGATTCCGTCTTCTCCCTTCTGCAGGCCGCGAAATCGGCCAACGAAGCGCTGGAGTCGGCCGGCAATCAGCACCGCATCGCCGAAATCGAATTTGTCGAAATCTGGGAAGACCGTGCGCTGCAGGCGGCGGCCGCGCTCTGCTCCCTGCAATCGGGCGTCCATGCGGAATCCTTCCGCTTCGCAGGCCGTGTCCAGTCCGTCGATGGCGGCCGTTACCGAGTCCGTTTCGAAGAGCCCGCCGGCTGGTGGCAGCGCCTGCTCATCCGCGGCGATAACGGCACGCTCCGCTTCACCGCCGTCACCCGCCGCGCCCGCAGCGAAGTTACCCTGGTGGCGACGCAGCGCAAACTCGTGGATCAGTTTATTGAGCAGTCCGTCTCCACCACGCAGGACAATCGCGAGGTCGCCAAAACCCTCTTCGAACTGCTGCTGCCCAATCCACTCAAGGACCAGGCGCCTGACCAGGATGACATGGTCCTCATCATTGACGAACAGTCCGCGCCCTATCCGTGGGAGCTGCTTCAGGACGGCCTTGCCGGCGATGGCAAACCCTTCGCCGTCAAACATGGATTGGTCAGGCAGCTTGAGTCTGAGGTGTACAGGGAGCATCCCCGTGGCACCCAGGCCCGCACCGCGCTTGTGGTCGGTGATCCGCTCAGCAGCTTCGCCGAGTTAAAAGGAGCCCAGGAGGAGGCCCTGGCGGTCAGCCGCGCTCTCCGCGCCGGTGCTTTCGATGCGGCGGAGACGCTCATCCGGCCTACCGCCGAACAGGTGATCCGCGGCCTCTACAAACAGCCATACCGGGTTCTCCATCTTGCCGGTCATGGCGTGTACAAGTATCTGCCGGACAATAGCCTACCCGGAGACAAACCCGTGACCGGTATGATTCTGGGCGACGGCATCGTTCTCTCTCCCCACGAAGTGCAACAGATGCGCATGGTGCCCGAACTGGTCTTCCTCAATTGCTGCCATCTCGGCAACATCGAGCCTTCCCATTCCCATCGCATTGCCGCCAACGTAGCCACTGAGTTCATCCGCATCGGCGTCCGCGCCGTCGTGGCGGCCGGATGGGCCGTCGACGATCAGGCAGCCAGCACCTTCGCCCGCGTCTTCTATGAGGCCATGCTGCGCGGCCTTCGCTTCGGCCCGGCCGTGCTGGAAGCGCGCAAGGCAACCTATGAGTCCCACGGCTCCACCAATACCTGGGGAGCTTATCAATGTTATGGCGACCCGGACTATCAGCTCGAGCCAGCCACCGGCGGCCAACTGGGCAACCATCAGACTTACGCCTTCGCCCATCCCTCCGAAGCGGAAGCCGAACTCGATCTGGCCGTCTCCAGGCTTAGCAGCCGCGCCGGCGACGACGTGGACCCGGAGCGGGAAAAACTGGCGGCCATCGCCAAGGCGGTGGACGAAGCCGGTTGGTTGAAACGCGGCTCCATCTGCAGCGCCCTCGGACGCGCATACCGCGAAGCGGGCCTGCGCGCCGAGGCGATCCGGTACTTCCGCCTGGCGCTCAACACCGAGGATGGCAGCGGGTCACTCAAGGACTACGAACAGGTGGTGAACCTCGAAGTGCGCCAAGCCGCCGGACTATTTCAGCAGGACCCCGCCAAAGGCGCCCGGCATCTGAAAACCATCCGCGATCATATCCGGCACATGGAACAACTGGTGGACCAGGGCGACTACCTCACGCTCACCGGCGAACGCCTCTCCATCCTCGCCAGCGCCCACAAGCGCCTTGCCATGGTCTGCGAGGGCGACGAACGCATAGCCGCCCTGGAGCAAATGGCCAGACGCTACAAAGAGGCCTACGAAAAGACGAAAAAGGATTACCCGCTGCTCAACTGGCTGGCCGCCGAGATCGCCTGCGACTGGCAGAAACCCCGCGGCAAAAGGGTAACCAACCGCATCGAAGAGTTCGATCGTTTGTTGGATGAGCAGTCCGCCACGCTCGACTCCGGCTGCGGCACCGATAGCTGGAGCCTCCTCATGGCCGTCGACGCCAGGCTGATCCGCGCTCTCGCTCACAACACCTTCGACAAGGACAAGATCGCCGAAAAATACCGGGACAAGAAGAGCCGTGTCAGCTACGGCGCCTTCAGTTCCGTTCATGAGCAAATCGACTTCCTCGCCGCCATGGCGAAGGGAAAACTCAACGCCGAACTGACGGAACTGGGACGGATGCTTCGTTGACTTTCCGCGTCCTGCCGCTGAAGTTCGATTTCATCGCCCAGGGCCGCATCGTTTTCCCGGAGGGCAAGGCGGGTAATGTGTTGCGCGGCGCCTTGGGCATGATCCTGCCCCAGGTAGCTCCGCACCACGCGCACCTGTTCGCCCCTTCAGGCTCACATGGTCCCAGCGGCCTGGCCGATTGGCCCCGCCCGTTCGTCATCCGCGCCGCCCCTCTCGATGGCCGCCGGCTGGAGCCCGGCGAGGAATTTTCCATTGGCGTCAACGTGTTTGACCTGAACTTTCCCGCGGCGGCCTGCTTCGCCGAAACGTTCGCCCGCATCGGCCAGGAGGGCATCGGGCCGGGCCGCGGCCAGGCCTCGCTGCGCCACTCTGGCGGCGTCCCAGTTGCAATCGATCTGGCGGCGCCCCTGCCGGCACATCGTCTCCGGGTGAACTTCGAAACGCCCACCGAATTGAAGGCCGGCGGTGAGGTGATCCGGCAACCAGTGTTTCAGATCCTGTTCTCTCGTATCAGGGACCGCCTCAGCACCCTCCGCAAGCTCTACCAGGATGGCCCGCTGCCCATCGCCTTCCGTGAAATGGCCGCGCGCGCCGCCCTCGTCCACCTCTCCCTGCATCAGCTCAAGTGGGAAACCGCCGAGCGCTTCAGCACCCGCACCCGCCAGACGCACCCCCTCGGCGGCATGACCGGCTGGGCCGAATACCAGGGCGAACTCAGTGAGTTTGTTCCCTACCTCGATGCCGCTGCCTGGACCGGCGTCGGCCGCCAGACCGTGTGGGGCAAGGGCGTCATCCGTCCTCAGTTGCTCGAATGAGGATGCTGCGCGTAGTGCTGGCGCAGCAGATCGCGGCCGTAATCGTTGCCGTTCGGCGTGCGCACCACACAGTGTATGTGCTGCCTCTCGGGCTTGGCCGGATCGCTTGAGAGATGCCGCAGGCCCGCGGGCCGCTGATGGTCGAACTCGATCAGGATTACCGGGCTGTGGATCCGGTAATAGAACACGCTGCTCTGCTCAGATCCGCCGATCCAGGCGAAGTAGGTCTTGTCCAGATGCCGCCGCACTTCCTCCATCCGTACCCGCGCATGGCCGCCGTCCATATTCGAAACATACATCTCGATCAGGCTGGATAGCTGCTTCTTCTGCGCCGCGGTGAACGAAGAGACCGGCGCGCCGGCGTAGTCAAGATTGAAATTGTCCCTGAAGGCCTCGCCCAGATTGTGATTCGCCGTCTTCGATACTTCCAATACCGCCTGCTTCCGCTGGGTCTCGTTCAGTGACTTCAGTAACTCCAGACCTTTGTCCTGCTCATCCTGCAGAATGCTGAGGCCCTGATACTTACCCGCCTTCGCGATCACGGGTTCGGAACCCACAAACAGCGGCGTCATCACCACCTGGTCCCCCAGAACAAAGTAGTTGATGATGACGTGATGGCCGTCAAGCTGCCATCCCCACGGCTTGTCCGCCGAAGGCTCACCCATGATCGTGATCCAGTACAGCCACTCGCCATACTCCTCGAAGTTATTGTTGTTCAACTCGCCCAGTGTGTGGTTCAGCTTCATGATGTCGCGCGTCAGTTTCAGCCCCTTGGCCGAGAGCGAAGCCTTCAGCAGGCCGAACGCCGCCTCGCGCTGCGCCTCGGACATCTCCTTGAAGCTCGTCCCCTGGCGGATGTAGAAATGCTGGTTCATCCACTTGCGCCACTCCGAATCCTCGATCGGAAACCTGGTCTTTGCCCGCTGCTCCGCAGTCAGCGCCGCCAGAAACCCTTGCGCCGCCTTACGCATTGGCGCCGTGGAAACGCCCGTCGACCGGATGGGAAACAAGCCCGGTTGCATCTTGCCGCCCGAGGTGATCCCCACGTATGCCTGCGCCAGACCCTTCGCTTCGGCCTGCGCCGACATCTGTTTAAATCGATCGGTACGGTTGCCCTGCTGCGAAAACGCGGCGGCGATCAGGAGCAGCGCAAAGAAGGCGGCAAGTGGAAGACGTGTTGGCATAGCGCAAATCCGCGCCCAGTCTAGCACGGAACCAGTTCCCGGACTTGCGCCCGCTCAGCTCAACCCGGCGTCCCGCAGGAACTTCGCGGCTTCTTCCGGCG
Organism: Bryobacteraceae bacterium; assembly: GCA_033762895.1. GTDB lineage: Bacteria > Acidobacteriota > Terriglobia > Bryobacterales > Bryobacteraceae > CADEFT01. The sequence continues at coordinate 7,647 of JANRLE010000359.1, forward strand.
GAGTCGGGTTGAGATAAAATCCCGAGCCCCATTCGAACCCCGCCACCTTCGTCAGCTTCGGGATCACCTCTATGTGCCAGTGATAGTGCGCCATCTGCGGCTCATGCAGGGGCGCGGTATGCAGTATCCAGTTATAGGGCGGCCGCTCCAGCGTGCGGTCAATCTTGCGGATCAGCGTGCGCATGATCCATGCGAGGTTCTCAAGCTGCTTCGGCTCGGCCGTTTCAAAGTGTGACGCATGGCGCCGGGGCATGATCCAGGTTTCAAACGGGAAGCGCGGCGCGTAGGGACATACCGCGATGAAGTGGTCGGTCTCCAGCACCACGCGTGTGCTGGCAGTGGCGTCCTGCCTCGCCATATCGCAATAGACGCACCGTTCCTTGAAATCGAAGTAGCGCTTGGAGCCGTCCATCTCTTCCTGCACCTGGCGCGGAACAACGGGCAGCGCGATCAACTGCGAGTGGCAATGTTCGAGAGAAGCCCCGGCCGCTTCGCCATGATTCTTGAAAAAGAGAATATACCGGAGCCGCGTGTCTTTTTTCAGATCGAACGTGCGGTCGCGAAAGGCCCACAACACGCTCTCCAGGTGCTTTTCCGGAAGCTCCCCCAAAGTCAGGCTGTGGTCCGGCGTCTCCACGATCACCTCGTGCGCCCCCACTCCCGCCATCTTGTCGTACATACCTTCGCCCTCGCGGGTAAGCAGGCCCTCCACGCGCAACGCCGGGAACTTGTTGGGAATCACCCGCACCGACCAACCCGGCTGGTTGGGCCCGCCGCCGTTGCGATAGGCCAACACTTCGGGCGGTGTCTTCATCTCGTTGCCGGGACAGAGCGGACAGAACCGGTTGCTGTGAATCACGACGGATTCACGGGCGAAGTCACTGGGCCGGCGGCTGCGGTCGGTGGCGATGATCACCCAACTGCTGGTAATGGGATCTTTTCTTAGCTCAGGCAAGACTGGCACTCCCTTGAGGAGGAACTGGCATTATACCGCCGCCGCCCGCGCGCCCGCTGCGCGCCGGACGGGTCTCTCGAAGGCATCCCGAATCAACGAGATACGCGTATTCGGTTCGATCACGATGGCGACGACATCAAAACGCGAGCGTTCCCAGGCAACGCCCGAGCGCCGGCAGTAGTCCAGTGCGGCAATGATCAGCTTGCGCCGCTTCTCGCTGTCCACGGCACGATCCGGCGTGCCGAACTCCGCGTTTCGCCGTGTCTTCACCTCCACAAATGCCAGCGTCTCGCCTTCCCAGGCGATCAGGTCCACTTCTCCAGAGCCCGATCGCGTACGGTAGTTGCGCGCCACCACCGTGTAGTGGTTCCGGCGCAGGAAGCGGTGCGCCAGATCCTCGCCGCGCCGGCCCCACGCGCGGTCTGCGTTCCACGCCCTGAGGCGCACACAGTGCCGCAGCCAGTCGAGGAAACGAAACATCTACTAATAGGTGCATTTCGGGCGGTGAAAATCTCAGGAAAATCGACGTACTTCTGCGATAGGCTGAAGCGATAATGAAAGTTACCAATGTGGAAGCCATCTACCTCCGCCAGCCGGAGGTGAAGGATCAATGTGACAGCGGGCAGGATGCCCTGATCGTGCGCGTTTCTACTGACGCCGGCATCACTGGCATCGGCGAAGTCGATTCGAGCCCGCTTGCCGTCAAGGGAGCGATCGAAGGACCGTACTCGCATTCCATCACCAGCGGCCTGGCGCGCCTGGTGATTGGCGAAGATCCGTTTGAAACCGAGCAGATCTGGTACAAGATGTACCGCGCCAACATCTACTCCGGACGCGGCGGCGTGGCCTTCCACGCCATGAGCGGCATCGACATGGCGCTTTGGGATATTAAGGGTAAAGCGCTGGGACTGCCGGTGTGGAAGCTGCTGGGCGGCGGTTTCAGCACCAGGATGCGCTGCTATGCCAGTTCGTTGTTTGGCGACACGCCCGAAGCCACCGGTGAGCTGGCGCGCCGTTACCGTGATCAGGGATTCAACGCGGTGAAGTTCGGCTGGCATCCCATGGGTGAAAACGAGAAAACCGACATCGCCCTGGTGCGCGAGGCCCGTAAGGGACTGGGAGAAGACGCCGACCTGCTGATCGACGCTGGCCTGGTGTGGGACTCCAAGACCGCGTTGCAACGGGCGATCGCTTTTTCGGATTACAACATCTTTTGGCTCGAAGAGCCCCTGCGGCCGGACGATTATGAAGGCTACCGCCGGCTGGCCGGTTCCACGCCGGTGCGCATCGCCGCCGGGGAAGAAGAAAGCGGGCGCCAATCGTACCTGGATCTGATGGATCGCGGCCGCGTCGACGTGGTGCAGGTGGACCTCACGCGCTGCGGCGGCTTCACCGAAGCCATGAAAATCGCCTCGCTTGCCTACGACCGCGGCCTGCCCGTTGCCAATCACGGCTTCACCACCTACATCAATGTCACCGCGGCTCTGCACTGGCTGGCGTCGATCCCCAACGCGCTGATCTGCGAGTTCGTCGCCGAGGAGGAAACCAACCTGCGTGAACAGATCACCAGGCAGAAGCTGCGGGCAAAGGACGGATACCTCGAGATTCCACAGGAACCCGGGCTCGGCATCGAACTGGATGAGGACGCGGTTGACAGATTCCGCGTGGCTTAGTAAGTCCGGACGAAAGCGGCGGTCTCGCGGTTGGCCGTGACAATCTCGCCGATGAAGGGCTGATCCGGCTCGAAGCGTTCATTGCGCAGTCCGCGCGCCCGCGCCGTGTTCTTCAAATACGCGCCGCACAGGTGGAAGCCCACACAACAGTCCAACTCGCGCAGCGTGCGGATTTTCAGCGCGTACGGCTGCAGCCGGGGAGCATCCTTCTGTCTCGCGCTGGCATCGGCCAGCAGCACGGGCTTGCCCGTAATCTCATGCCAGCGCTGAAAATTGGCGGCCACCTCCGTGATGGGGCCGAAGTCCTGGAAGCTGAGCACATCAATGTAAGGGACCGCGGCGCGAAGCACCGGTTCGGCAAGCAATGCGCGGGCTTCATAACGGTCGCCCAGAATCAGATGATTGGGGTCGTAGCGGCGGATGGCCGAGTGCAGCGTGCGGTAGTAGTGGGTGGCGAGGTCGAACAGCTCCTTCCTTCCCGCATCCGTCTTCAGTAGGGCCGGATCGAAGATCGGGGGCTTGGCCGCCGGGCGCCGCGTGTGTACCCAGATCGGACAGTCGGTGTAGAAATAACCGATCAGGTTCGGATCATCGGCCATGCGGGCGCAGTCAGTGCGCGCCACATAATCGCACCACTCTTCGAACTCCCTGCTTCGCAGGTCGGGCAGCCGGGACTCATACTCCCACTGGTGCGACTCGATGAACGGCAGCAGGTGGCAATACGGAAGGCCCAGCCACCGGTACTCTTCCGGCGTCCAGCTTCGCGAGTGGCGATGGAGAATTCCGCCCTCGGTGAGCGTCTCTCCACGGATCACCACTTCCTGATTCCAGCCCAGGCAATTAAAACCCCAGGCCAGCAGGTCCTTGCGCACACCTTCTTTGATGAACCGCTCCTCGGAGTTGCCGAAGCGGTCGCGCCAGACGCCGCCGCTCGATGCGAATCGAAGCGTGGCCGAGTCGACGTGGTTCAGTCCGATGGAGAACACCGGTTCACCGGAAGGGGAAACAAAGAACCAGTGGGACCGGCGTTGGGCGACGGTGAAAAACCGGGTCTTAGCGATTTGCGCTGGCATCCCGGCGGCCAGCGTGGCGGTGAGGAAACCCCTGCGGTTCACGTTCCGACGCTATCACAGTTCTATGAAAGCATCGCGACTATGGCGCTACCGTACTGGGAAATCTCTTCCCGTAATAGTTACCGCCCGGGTGCGAGGGGACATGCCTCACGGATGAAGAATCAATCGTTTACAGACTGGCGCGGGAATTGCAAAAACGTTTCCACCGGATCGGTTCCGGCAAAACCTGAGAAAGAGGGTGTGCATGTTGATCGGAGGCAAAATCAACGCGGCGCTCGCTACGCTGCAAAGGCTCATCAACGATCGGCCGCGACTGCAACTACGCGGTTTGGCTGGGGCCAGGCCCCACTGGGGTGGATTCCGGTTCGCGATGCAGAACCAGGAAATGGACTTGGAGCTTGTGGTGTTCCGCGCGCAGGCCGCGGGCGGATTCTGGCGCGTGCTGGCGCAATCTAGGCGCCTGTCACTTCCTTAAGCAGACCGAAGAATGCTTTCTTGCGCTCGCTGCTGAGGCCCCAATTCACCGGCGGGCATTGATAGCCGTCCTTGTAATCGCTGGCGCCCGGATCGAAGTAACCCCACGAGGCGTACATTTTCAGCGCGGCCAGCATGTTGTTTTCCGGCTTGTCGAAGTCAAAGTGGTCATCTTCGTTGAACAGGATGGGCATGGGACGGTAACCATCCACCTGGCGGGTCTGCTCCACCATCTGGGTGATCCGCCTGGGATCTTTCACGCCATTGCCGTGGATGAGCAGGAAGTCTGAAGTTTTCACCACGTTCGCAAGAGGAATGGCGTTGCCGCCATAGCTGGTCCCCACCAGCAGGCGGCGCCCGTTCTTCGTGATTCCCTTGGCCATCTCAATGAGTTCGTGGATGCGGGCGGGCTTCAGGATCTCGTGATCGTAGGCGCGCACGTTGCACTCGTTGTTCACCTCCAGCAGTATGTTGCGGTAGCCGCGATCGAGGATCCACTTCACGGTGTTTTCAACAGCGCGCTTCACCGCGGCCTCGTCCTTCACTCGCTGATCCTGGCCGAAGTAGAAGATTCCCACGATGGGCGCCATGCCCAGTTCATCGGCCCGGTCAAGGATGCGGGCCAGGCGCTTCTGGAACGCCGGCCGGATGGCGCCGTTCGCATCGATGCCGGATGTGTCCCAGGGCTGGGCCTTCGAATATCCTTCCGGGCTGCCGCCCTGCAGATTGATGGTGAAACTGAGCAGGCCGTGTTTGCGCCATTCGGGCATGGCGGCCAGAAATTCGCGCGTGTTGCGTTCCGCATCCCATTTGCCGGTATCGGGATAGGCCCACTTCTTCCGCGTCTCGGGATTGCTGTCGTCGAAGATCCCCTGCACCATGCGTGAGTTCATCAGCAGCCCTTCGATCTTCATCCCCCTGTAGCTGCGTCCGGCGTAGGTAGGCTTGCCGTTCAACAGGAACCCCTGTCCGTCAATGGCGATCGTGGTGCGATTGGGCGCGGCCAACGCAGAGACACTGGAAGCAAGAAAAGTTCTGCGGTACATGAACATACATCATAGTCGCTTTGCGGGAACCGCGGCAGCCGCCCGGGCAGCCCGGCGCCCGTGGTAATGTTTGAACCTATGCGATTCCTGTTCACGGCCGCCCTGGCCGCGGTTCTTCCCGCCATGGCGGCAACCGTTTCCCTGCTCACCACCAGCGGCGCGGCCGTGGAAGGGGAAACAAGCCGCAAGAAGATTACCGTTGAAACAGAGCAGGGCCGCAGGGAGATTCCCCTCTCACGTGTGCTCTCCATTCACAGCGGGGAGCCGGCCAGCGAGCATGAGCGCGCGCGGATCGAGGCAGGGCTGATCGCCGTAGCCGGCTCTGACCGGGCGCGGCGCGATCTGGCCGTCGAGGAACTTACCGCCATCGGCATCCCGGTGCTCACCCCGCTGCTGAAAACTTACAAGGATACCGATGCCCGGGAGCCGAACCCGCTCTACCGGCTGTTCCCGCGCATCATGCCAAGCCACTCCGATCAAATCGGCCGGAATCTGAGCCTGGTCCGGCTGGCCGGCGGCGAAACGGTCCGCGGCAAGCTCGATGAGCAGGCCTGGGTGGTGAACGGGCAGTCTGTTCCGGCCGCCTCAATGCGGCGCGTGGCCGTGCGCCAGAAGATCGTGAAACGCGTGGCCGAGGTCCATTCGCTGCATCATTCCAACCAGATTGAGTATTTCGATACCGGGATCATCCTCACGGCGGGTTCGCAGGTGGAGTCCACCGCGCGCGGATTTGTCCGCCTTTCCTGGGACACCGACGATTGGGCCACCGGCGCCGACGGGCTGAAGAAGCCGGCGGCCAACTACAAGACCAACCTGGTGAACGGGCACCCGTTCGGGGCGCTGGTGGGCCGCCTGACGGCCGCCGGTGAGATGTTCTTCATGGGCAGCCGGTTCCGCAAGGCCGGCGCCGGCCCGGGACGGCTTTATCTTTCCATCAATGACAACCGGCACTGGCAGAACAACCTGGGCAGTTATCGCGTGACGCTCTCGGCCACTGAGGCATACGACGCCGGCGACGGCCAGTGAGAAGCGCCCATGTATGTGCCAGCCGCCTTTCGAGAAGAACGTCCCGAACTGCTGCACCGGCTGATCCGGGAATACAGCCTTGCCACGCTGGTCACTCATGGCGAAGGCGGGCTGACGGCCAATCACCTGCCGATGCTGCTCGATGCGGGGGCCGGAACCCTGCGCGGCCACATGGCGCGCGCCAATCCGCATCGGCGTGAGATCGGATCCGGCGCCGCGGCCCTGGCCATCTTCCACGGACCACAGCACTACATTTCGCCCTCCTGGTATGTGTCAAAGAGGGCGCACGGCAAGGTGGTTCCCACGTGGAACTATGCGACGGTGCATGTGCATGGGACGCTGCGCGTTTTTGAGGATCGCGGGGAGTTGCTGCACAACGTGCGGGAGCTGACCGCCGCCCGCGAGGCGGGAATGCCCGAGCCCTGGACGGTGGACGACGCACCGGCTGAGTTCATTGAAGGACTGCTCGCCGGCATCGTGGGAGTGGAATTGGCCATCGGTCGCATGGAAGGCAAATGGAAGGTCAGCCAGAATCGGCCGCCTGCCGACCGCGCCAGTGTGGCCATTGCCCTGCGAGGGCTGGCCGATTCCGGCGCCGCGCGCATGGCGGATCTGGTGGAGGCCGTCCGGGGCGAGTAGCCGGGCATGTATGCTGTTAGGACGTGCTGCGCAAGGCTCTCGTCTTTCTTCCGATCCTTTTGATGGCCGCCGAATGGGACCGGTTCCGCGGTCCGAACGGGTCCGGCATTCGTGAGGAAACGAACCCGCCGCTGCGGTTTGGGCCCAAGGAGAATCTGGCCTGGCGCACGGCGGTTCCCTTCGGCCGGTCCTCGCCAGTTCTCGGTGGCGGCGCGGTCTTTCTCACCGCCAGCGGCAACGCCTTGCTGGTCACCCTTGCCCTTGATGCGGCCACCGGCGGGATCCGCTGGCGGCGCGAACTGAAGCCGCGCCACACGCACCGTATTTACCAGTCCAACGACGCCGCCTCACCCTCACCCGCCACCGACGGCCAACACGTTTACGCCTTCTTCGCCGATTTCGGACTTATCTCCTACACCGCGGATGGCGCTGAACGATGGCGGCTCCCGCTTGGCCCGTTCGAAAATTTCTACGGCATGGGGGCATCTCCTGTCATCGCCGGTTCCACGCTGCTGCTGAGCGCCGATCAGCGCAAGGACTCCTACTTGCTTGCGGTTGACAAGGACACCGGCCGAATCCGGTGGAAGGCCGATCGCGGCCATCTCGAACTGGAAGGTTACTCCACGCCCATCGTGCATCAAGGCCAGGTCATCGTACACAGTTCCTTCCGCGTGGAGGCTTACTCGCTCAGTACCGGGAAGCTTGTGTGGCACGCCCGCCGCCAGGGATATAACGCCAAGGGCACGCCGGTGATTTACCGCGACTTACTCATCGCCTCGGCCTCTGGCTCCGATCAACCGGTCTACCCTACGTTCCAGGCGCTCGACGCAAACGGGGATGGGCGTATCACGCCCGCCGAATTTGACCGGAACGACGATCTGCGCGGCCATTTCCCAACCGTTGACACCAACCACGATGGCTACGCCACCCCCGCGGAGTGGAACTTCATCCGCGGCCTCGGCGTAGGCGATTACGGCATGTGCGGCATCCGGCTGGGTGGGGCGGGCGATGTCACGGATTCGCATATCGTGTGGCGGAACAAAAAAACCTACCCCAACGTGCCCGCGCCGCTGGTGTACAAGGACGTTCTCTACGCCATTCGCAACGGCGGCATCGTCACCAGCTATGACCCTATGACCGGCACAGCCATAAAATCCGTCCGCGTCAGAGATGGGCTGGGCGACTACTATGCTTCGCCGGTGGCCGCCGCCGGAAGGATCTATCTGGCCGGCGAATCGGGCAAGGTGGCGGTTGTGAAAGCCGGCCCCGAACTGGACACGCTGGCTGTCAACGACCTGGGGGAAGAGATTTACGCAACGCCTGCACTTGATCATGAACGAATCTACATCCGTACAACGCAAGCTCTCTATGCCTTCGGCGGGCGAACTTCGAAGTAACCGCGGCTTCCACCGCCACGTCCAAAAGGCGCGTATGAAACCGCTGCGGCTGTTCGGCTTTCTCCTTCTCGCGTTCGCGCCGGCCTTCGCCCAGGACGAAGTCTCATGGGACAACAGCGGCAACAGTCTGCTGCAAGGCGCCTACAACTACAGGGAGGTGGTGTGGGTCGCGGCCGACGAGGCCGGCAACCTGGAGCGCTCTGTGGCCTTCACCGGCACCATCGAATTCGATGGAGAGGGCGGCTACACGCTGAGCGCCCGGGTGATGGATTCGCGCGAAGGAGTGGAACAGAACTACAACACCACGGGAAGCTACCGCATCGCCGCCAGCGGATTCGGCTTTCTCACCTCGCCTGTCCGGGAGGATGGTTCGGTTTACGGATTGGTTTCGCGCGGCATCTTTATCGGATCTAGTACCGACAGCCAGATCAACGACCTGTTTATCGCCGCGCCTGCCGGGGCTACGGGCGTCGAAGGCCGCTACCGCGTCGCGGAGATGAATTTTCCTTCGCTCACCATGTCTCAGGCGCGCGACGCCCTCTACGACCTGAACTTCGATGGGCAGGGAAGCACGGGCACGGTGAGCGCCACCGGCTATATCGGCGGAAACGCGCGGCGGGTGAGCCAGACCATCAACGGCGCCAGCTACACGTTCACCGGCGGAACCGGCGCGATCTCGTTTGGCGGCACGCTCACTGACTCAAACCTGCTGGCCGGCTCGCGCACGCTGTTTTCCTCGCCCGATGGCAGCTTCATCTTTGGAGGGGCCACCAACGGCTGGAACATGTTTGTAGGTGTCCGGCCGCTGTCGGGCGCCGCGTCGAATGACGCGTTGCAGGGGCTCTACTACCAGGCGGGCGTGGACGCCGATCTCGGCGATCTGGCAAGTGGACGCGCCACGCTGCACACCTACTACGGGGCCTTCACCGCCGGCGCCGGCGTACAGATCAACCACCAGAGGCTGCTCGACGGGGTCGACGATCTTCCGGTTGACTACACGTTTTCCGATACTTACGAGGTCAACCCGAGCGGCGTCTACGAGGATTTTCTCGGCTTTCAGAACATCATCGGCTCAGATGGCGGCATCCGTATCGGATTTGGCGTGGAGACCACTCCCGGCATCAGCGTCGCGCTGAAGGCTCCCGAACTCAGCGGCGAAGGCGTCTTCCTGCACCCGGCCGGCATCCGCAACGCCGCCAGCGGCACGCCGTTGACAGTCGGCATCGTACCCGGTGAGTTGCTGAACCTGGCGGGCAGCGGTTTCCCGGCCACTCCCGACGGTGTGCAGGTGATGTTCAATGGACGGCCCGCTGCGGTTCGTGAGGTGAGTCCTGAAAAGATCGTGGCCGTTGTACCGTTTGAAACCCAAGGCCCTATCGTCCGCGTGCAGGTGATCACGGCTGGAGGTGAATCGAAGCCGGTCACGATGTTCACCGCCACCACCGCGCCCGGCGTGTTCACCGAACCTGCCGGCGGGGCGGGCTTTGCGCAGGCCTTTCACCCGGACGGCTCGCCGGTGACGGCGGCAAACCCGGCGCGGCCGGGAGGAACCATCAGCGCGATGGCGACGGGGCTGGGCATTGTCGATCCGGCAATCGCCGATGGCGTGGCCGCGCCTGAGGACCCGCGCAGCCGCGCGAAAGCTGAAATTGCGGCTTTCGTCGACAACCGCCGCGCCACGGTGGAATTTGCGGGGCTTGCGCCAGGCCTCATCGGCATCTACCGCATCGATCTTCAGATCCCGCAGGATGTACGCAACGGCAACCGCTACCTCGACGTGGCCGGCCCGGATTCCTATAGTTCGCAAGTGCAGATCCCGATCGCCGGCGCCTCGACCGCGGGCGATGTGCGCGCGGCTGAGCGGCCGGGCAGACTGCTCCGTACGCGGCCCCGAATGGCGCCCCGCCCTGGCGTTGGGCAAAGGCGGCGCCCTTGACACCCACGAAAAAACCAACGACTCTACCGGTAGGAGTATTCACCATGATCAGGCCCCTGGCCATTACGCTGGCGATTCTCAGTCTGCCTGGCGCCTTTGCGCAGCAGGTTCTTTCGGTGCGTTCGGGGCTGATCCATCACGTGGAAGGCAAGGTGCTGCTGGATGAGAGGCCGCTGAAGATCGAAACCGGCAAGTTTCCGATGGTGGAGATCGGAAAGACGCTGGCCACGGCGGCTGACAGCCGTGCCGAACTGCTGCTGACTCCCGGCGCGTTTCTGCGCCTGGCCGATAACAGCTCAGTAAAGATGCACGCCAGTTCGCTTTCCAACGCCATCGTGGAGCTGGTGAGCGGCGCGGCGCTGGTGGAGGTGGCCGAACTGAGCAAGGAGCATCGCGTGGCGGTGAAGGTGGGCGATTCGGAAACCTCGCTGCTCAAGGCCGGGCTCTACATGTTCGATGCCACACGCGGGGCCGTGCGCGTATTCGATGGCAAGGCGCAGATGCGGATGAGCGGCGCCATGCTGACGCTGACCAGGGGCCGCGAGGCGCGGTTGGGCCCGGAGATCATCGCCGCAAAGTTCGACCGCAAGAAGACCGACGGACTCTATCAATGGAGCCTGGTGCGGTCAAACATGCTGGCCACCGCCAATCTTTCGGTAGCCGGGGATCTTCGCAGCAGCGGCTACCGGGGCTACAGCGGCGGGTGGGCGTGGTGCCCGGCCCTCGGGCTGATGACCTTCCTGCCCTATAACGGCTATATCCGCAGCCCCTTCGGCTTCGGCTACTACAGCCCGGGCGGTTTGTGGCGCTACTATGCCGATCAGGATGCGCGCCGCCAGGCGTCTTCGGGCGGCGGTTACGGTGGAAACGGGGACTCGTCCTGGGGCGGATGGAATGGCGGCGGAGGCGGATACCGCGGATCCGGGGTCGACCGGTCCTCGTCCTCGTCGAGCGGGGCGGTTTTCAGCGATTCCGGCGGCGCGGCGCGCGCATCGGCGCCGGCGGCGGCCCCGGCGCAGTCGAGCCCCGGCGGCGCGCGTAGCCGGTAAGAGCCCACCGTCGGCTGAAAATTGTGTATACTCAAGAATTGTGGCAGACGATGGCACACCCTTGCGGTGTGCCCTTCCTCCTGAAGCCTCCCACTTTTTGACCGACTGAGGGTTCTTATGTACGCAGTAATCGAAACGGGCGGAAAACAGTATCGCGTGACGCCCGGCGATGTGATTCACATCGACACGCTTTCAGGCGACAACGGCGCGCAGGTTGAATTCGACCGTGTTCTTGCCGTTTCTCAGGATGGCGGCGCCATGCTGGCTGGTGCGGCCGCCGCGGCGGCTCGCGTGCGCGGCACCATCCAGAAGCACCACCGGGGCGACAAGGTGATCGTCTTCAAGTTCAAGCGCAAGAAGCAATATAAGCGCACCATCGGGCATCGCCGGAATCTCACCGCGGTGCAGATTTCGGAAATCGTAGTATAGGGGAGCGGCTTCATGGCACACAAAAAAGGATTAGGCAGTTCGAAAAACGGCCGCGATTCCAATGCGCAGCGGCTCGGCGTGAAGGCCTTCGGCGGCGAGTTTGTGACTGGCGGCTCGATTCTGGTGCGCCAGCGCGGCACCAAGTTCAAACCGGGCGAGAATGTGGGGCGCGGCAAGGACGACACGCTTTTCGCCAAGATTCCCGGAGTGGTGGTGTTCCGCGACCGGGGCCGGATGGGCAAGTTCATCAGCATTCGCGAGGACCAGATTCCCGCTGCCGTGCAATAGCAGCATCTTGTCCTCATTCCTTTCAACCTGACTTTGCGACGGCCCTGAACCACAGGGCCGTTTTTGTTTTTCTCCTATGTTCATCGATGAGGTGAGAGTCCGCGTAAAGGCGGGCGACGGCGGCAACGGCTGCCTCGCCTTCCGGCGGGAAAAGTTCGTTGCCAAAGGCGGCCCCTCAGGCGGGGATGGCGGACGCGGCGGCGATATCGTCCTCGTCGCCAGTCCGCATCACAATACGCTGCTGCACTTCCGCTACAACCCGGAGCACAAAGCCGAGCGCGGACGTCATGGCGAGGGTTCCAACCGCACCGGCCGCGACGGCGTGCCTACCGAACTGCCGGTGCCCATCGGCACCGTGGTCTATAACGAAGACACCGGCGAGCTGCTGCACGATTTTACGGCCGCCGGCGACCGCTACATCGTCGCCCACGGCGGACGCGGCGGACGCGGCAACCAGCATTTCGCCACTTCCACACATCAGGCGCCCACACGCCATGAGCCGGGCCGTCCGGGTGACGAACTGCATCTGCGCATGGAGCTGAAACTGCTGGCCGACGTCGGCCTGGTGGGTTTCCCCAATGCCGGCAAGTCTACGCTGATTTCCGTGATCTCCGCTGCCCGGCCAAAGATCGCCGACTATCCGTTTACCACACTGCAGCCCAATCTGGGCGTAGTGCGCCTGCCCGACGACAGGACCTTCGTGGTGGCGGACATTCCCGGCCTGATCGAAGGGGCGCATGAAGGGGCGGGCCTGGGCATCCAGTTCCTGCGCCACATCGAGCGTACGAAGCTGCTGGTGCATCTGGTGGATGTTTCCGAGTTCTCCGCCCGTGAGCCGCTAAACGACTTCAAGGTCATTCTGAAAGAGTTGGAAAGCTACAGCGAAGAACTGGCCAAGAAGCCCATGATCGTGGTGGCCAACAAGCTCGACGTGACACAGGACCCCGAACGGATCCAGAAGGTGAAGCGTGCCGCCGCGCGGCGCAAGATGCCGTTCTTCAAGATCTCCGCGGTTACGGGAGAAGGCGTGCAGGACCTGCTGTTCGCCATCGGCCGCGCACTGGCCAGCCACGGACAATAGGTGGTTTGTCGCGGGGTCGCGGTTTTTGCGGGATACTGAAGAAACGCCCACCGGGTCCGGACCGCTGCTGCTCTGGTACCTCGGGTACTGAGCTGCGCGGGCGGTCTATTGTGAGACAGCAGTCTCACGTTATCCTGAATAAATCGACGGCTAATTCCCAAAAAACGGTGGAATTTTATGGCATCCAACCACGTTCCGACATTGCTGGCCCTCACTACGCTGCTGTGCGTCTCACAGGCCGGGGCCGGTGGTCTTTCCAAAGGACTTAGCGCTTCGGACTGGCGCGGTATCCGGGCCGGGTATGACCAACACCGTCATGCGGCGTATCCGGTGAGCGGCGGCCACCAGGCGCGCAACCCCGGCCAGCAATGGGTGACACGCTTTGACGGACGGGGCTTCGAGGTTACTCCTACGGCCGGGAACTGGACCTGGGGGCTGGAGTTGCGGAGCTACGGGCGCGCCGGCAGCGCGCCATCGATCACCGGACAACCGCGGGTCACCGCCAGCGGCCAGCGTGTGAGCTACCAATGGGATGCCGCGCTTACGGAATGGTATGTAAACGACGCGCGCGGGCTGGAGCATGGCTTCACCTTGTCTCAGCGGCCCGCCGGCGGCGGCAAGTTGCGGTTCCAGCTTGGAGTACGCGGGAGCCTGCGGCCGGATGGCGGTGGCGCTCAGGTTCGTTTCCACGACCCGGCGGGGCGCGGCGTGCTGCGCTACGGCGGGTTGAAGGTATGGGATGCGGACGGGAAAACGCTTGCGGCGCGCATGATTCCCGTTGGCGCTGGATTGCTGCTGGAAGTGGAGGAATCGGGAGCGCGCTATCCCATCACCATCGATCCATTGGCGCAGCAGACGATTCTTCGGGCCTCTCCCGGCGATGCCGGCGATATATTCGGAACCTCGGTCGCCGTCTCCGGTAACACGGTTGTAATTGGCGCTCCCGGGGAGGACAGCAGTGCAACCGGGGTGAACGGAAATCAAACGGGTAATAGCGCCTTGGACTCGGGCGCCGCCTATGTATTTGTCTCAAACGGCGGCGTGTGGTCGATGCAAGCGTATCTGAAAGCGTCGAATACCGGCGCGGGCGATACCTTTGGCAGGTCAGTGGCGATTTCCGGAGATACGATCCTGGTTGGCGCAATCGGCGAGTCAGGCGCGGCGGGGGCGGCATACGTGTTCGTACGCAATGGCGCCGTCTGGACGCAGCAAGCCTATCTGAAAGCGTCAAACGCCGGAGGGGGAGACCGGTTTGGCATCTCGGTGGCGTTGGATGGCCAGACGGCGGTGGTGGGAGCGCTGCAGGAAGCCAGTTCCGCCACCGGCGTGAATGGCAATCAAAGCAACAATAGCGCTCCCTCGGCGGGCGCGGCCTACGTTTTCGTGCGAACAGGCGGCGCCTGGAGCCAGCAGGCCTATCTGAAGGCTTCCAACGCGGAGGCCTTTGACGAATTCGGCACCGCCGTGGCGATCTCCGGCGACACCGTGGTGGTTAGCGCCCCGCTGGAAGGTGGATCGGCCACCGGGGTGAATGGAGCGAACAACAACAACGCCTTTGCTGCAGGCGCGGCCTATGTCTTCGTCCGCAACGCCGGTGTGTGGAGCCAGCAGGCCTATCTGAAGGCATCCAACACGGGAGACGGCGATGTGTTCGGATCGTCGGCCGCCGTTTCGGGCGACACCATCCTGATCGGCGCATTCGGAGAAAGCAGTTCGGCGACAGGGGTGAATGGGAATCAGAGTAACAACAGCGCGGCTACGGCCGGCGCGGCTTATGTTTTCGTGCGCAATTCCGGCGTCTGGACGCAGCAGGCGTATCTGAAAGCATCCAACACCGGCGCCGGGGACCGGTTCGGGGTCTCGGTAGCTCTGGATGGAGATACCGCGGCCGTCGGCGCTTACCAGGAAGGAAGCGGCAACGGCAGCCAGAGCGATAACAGCGCGGCCAACTCCGGCGCCGTGTATCTGTTCGGCCGGGCAGCCGGCGCGTGGACGCAGCAGGAGTACGTGAAGGCGTCCAACATCGGCGGCGAGGATCTTTTCGGCGAGGCGATCGCCATGAACGGCGGCACGCTGGTGGTGGGCGCCCGGCTGGAGGATGGCGAGACGAACACTGTCGAGAGTTCGGGCGCCGCCTATGTTTTTGCGACTCCGGCCCCCAGCGGACTGCGCTTTGTTCCCATCGCCCCCTGCCGGGTGGCCGACACGCGCGCCGGACAGGGGACCACGGGCAACTTCGGCCCGCCCACGCTGGAGGCCAATACGTCGCGCGAACTGCCGCTTCCGGCGGGGCGGTGCGGTATTCCCGCCACAGCCCAGGCCTATTCGCTGAATGTGACCGCGGTGCCGCATGAGCCGCTGGGCTTCCTGTCGCTGTGGCCAACGGGACAGCCGCAGCCACTGGTTTCCACGTTGAACTCCTTCCACGGGGGTGTGGTGGCGAATGCTGCCATTGTTCCGGCGGGGGCCAATGGCGGGATTAATGTGTTTGTCACGAACCGGGCAGATGTGATTGTCGATATCAACGGTTACTTTGAATCGGCCAGCGGGTTCGCGTTTTACACAGTGAATCCCTGCCGGCTGGCGGATACCCGGGCGGGCGGCGGATTCGCAGGCGCCTTCGGACCTCCTACCCCGGCAGCGAATTCCACGCGCACCTTCCCGCTTCCTTCGGGCAGTTGCAGCCTGCCGGCGGGCGCCGCGGCTTACTCGCTGAACTTCACTGTCGTGCCTGCCACCACGCTGGGCTTTCTCACGGCATGGCCCACCGGGCAGGCGCAGCCGTTCGTTTCCACGCTGAATTCGTTTGATGGCGCGGTGGTGGCGAATGCGGCGATCGTGCCGGCGGGGACCAATGGTTCGATCAACACCTTTGTCACCGACGCGGCCGATCAGATCATCGACACCAACGGCTACTTCGGCGCCGCGGGGGGCCTGGGGGCGCTGACGTTCTTTCCGGTCACGCCATGCCGGGTGGCGGACACGCGATCGGCGGGGAACGGAGCCCCGGTGATGGCTGGCAACGAAACACGCAACTTCACGCTGGCGGGTAAGTGCGGTGTGCCCGCGGGGGCCAGAGCGTATGCGATGAACGTGACGGTGGTGCCGAAAGGCGCCCTCGGGTTCCTGACGCTGTGGCCGGCGGGCGGGGCGCAGCCGTTTGTCTCGACGTTAAACTCATTCCTGGGCCGGGTGGTGGCGAACGCCGCGATTGTTCCGGCGGGGACGGGCGGCGCGGTGAGCGTGTTTGTGACGAACGAAACCGACGTGATCCTGGATGTCAACGGATATTTCCAGTAAGCAGCGGCCCGATGCGCACCGCACAAGGCTAATAGAACAGATACTTACGCCAAAGATCGTCACCCTTGGCCAACATGCGCATCAGGTGCCGTGAGGTGTGCAGCGTAAACGGGCGCGGGGCGCGGTGCAGCTTCATTCCCGCTTCTTCGGGCGTGCGGTTCCCCTTGCGGTTGTTGCAGGGATTGCAACTGGCCACCAGGTTTTCCCACGAAGACTCCCCGGCGCGCGAACGGGGGATGACGTGATCCAGCGTGAGGTCGCTGGCCGGCAGCGTCTTGCCGCAATACTGGCAGGTGTAGCGGTCGCGCAGCAGGATGTTCTTCCTCGACAGCGCCCGGCTTTGATGCGGTATGCGCCGGTATTCCAGCAGCCGGATGACCGACGGCAGGGCAAGCTGCCGGCGGGCCGAATTGATGTGGGAAGGGTGATGCTCCTCGGCGGATGCCACGCCCTTGAGCACCAGCACGAGCGCGCGGCGGGCCGCGCACACGTTGATCGGTTCGTAGCTGGCGTTGAGCACCAACACCGGGTTGTGCAGTCCGTTGTGTCCGGTCATGACCATCCTTCACTTGGAACGGATTTGGCCGCCGGAGCGAATAACTCCGGCAGGGAGAACCTTCGATCGGCCCTTGCCAGGCTGAGTACGGAAACGCTTGCCGCGCCCGCCTGCTTCAATGCCGCGCCACAGGCCGACGCGGTGGCGCCGGTCGTCAACACGTCGTCCACCAGGAGAAGATGACGGCCTCGCACCAGCTCCGGCTTGCGGACGGAAAAGCTGCCCCGGACGTTGAGCCGCCGCTCTCTGTCGCTGAGGCCCGCCTGCGGAGAGGTTCCGCGGGTGCGGGCGACGGCGGAACAGAGCAAAACAAGACCGGCACGGCGGGCCAGCGGACGGGCCAGCATCTCAGCCTGATTGAAGCCCCGATGCCAGCGCCGGCGCCAGTGGATGGGCATCGGAACGATGGCGTCCAGCGGCTGATGCCGGGGCAGCGCGCGCACCAGATAGTCCGACAACGGGGCGGCCAGCGTGTAGACGCCCTCGTACTTCAGCAGGTGGATGAGGCGCTGCAGCGCACCGTCGTAGAATCCGAAGGAGTAGGCTGAATCGAAGCCTCTCAGCCCCTGGCGGCAGATCATGCACAGCCCGGCCTCATCCAGGGGAAACGGCGAAACGAAAGGTGTGTGGCAGCCGGCGCACATGTACCCGGCCTCCATCGGTTCCAGCGAATGGATGCAGGTGGAACAGACCGGGTAACGGGTGAACTCCTTCAGAGGAGTCTCACAAATCCGGCATTGGTCTGGAAAAAAGGCCGCAAGAAGGCTTCCGCACGCGCTGCGGAGAATTGGAGGGACCGGCGGTCTGTCAGTTAGTGGCCATCTACTCGAGAAGGCGTCACCCCCCGGAAATAATAGTGTACAACATTAGGAGGATCGAGATGAACACACCCACACGCCGGAGTTTCCTCCAGACCAGCGCGGCCGCCGCGGTTTCGCTGCCCGCCGCTGCCCAGACGCCGCCCAACGTCGTACTGATCTACGCCGATGACATGGGCTATGGCGACCTGGGCTGCTACGGATCGAAGCTGCGGACACCAAACCTGGATCGCATGGCGGCCGAAGGTATGCGCTTCACCCAGTTCCTTTCGGCCAATCCGGTATGCTCGCCTTCCCGCGCCGCTCTGCTCACCGGGCGTTATCCGACGCGGGTCGGCGTGCCACGGGTGCTGTTTCCCCAGGACAGCACGGGTCTGGCGGAGGGCGAACGCACCATTGCCGATGTGCTGCGGCCCAGGGGATACAAAACCATGTGCGTGGGCAAATGGCATCTGGGCCATCTGCCGAAGTTTCTGCCGGTGAACCATGGCTTTGATGAGTACTTCGGCATCCCGTACAGCAACGACATGAATCCGCCCGTGCTGCTGCACGCCACCAGGGACAAGGTGGAGACGGTGGCGGAACGGGCGGATATGGCCAAGCTGCAGATGCAGTATACGGAGCAGGCGGTGGGGTTCATCAATCGTTCCGGCAGTTCGCGAGCCGGCGGTTCGCCTTTTTTCCTTTACATGCCGCATACGTTCCCGCACATCCCGCTGGGGGCGTCCTCGCGATTCCGCGGCAAGTCTCCGCACGGGCTGTATGGGGATGTGGTGGCGGAACTGGATTGGAGCGTGGGCGAGGTACTGTCCGCTCTCAAAAAGAACAATCTTGACCGCAATACGCTGGTACTGTTTTCTTCCGACAATGGACCGTGGTATCAGGGCAGCCCCGGCGGGCTGCGCGGGCGCAAGGGCACCACCTACGAAGGGGGTGTGCGGGAGCCGTTTCTGGCGCGGATGCCGGGGCGGATTCCGGCGGGCAAGGTCTGTTCGGGCCTGGCGTCGACGATGGACGTACTGCCGACGGTGGCGAAGTTTTGCGGAGCGGAGCCTGGGCCGCGGCCCTTGGACGGTATCGATATCTGGCCGTTATTGTCCGGCCGGCAGGCAGCGATCGAACGGGAAATTCTGCTCTATTTCGACAATCTTTATCTGCAATGCGCACGGTGGGGCAACTACAAATTGCACATCGCACGGTACAATTCCGCCGTCTACAGCCCGGCGCCGGCATCAGGCAGAGTCAATCTGCCATTGCCGCAGCCGGAGCTATACGACCTTTCGGCGGACCCGGAAGAGAGCTACGATATTGCTCCGGAACGGGGGGAGATCGTGAAGGAGATTCAAGCCCGAATCGCCCGGTTAATTCCGTCTTTTCCGGAGAATATCCGGCAAGCGCACGCGGCTGTATTCGGACAATCAACAGCAGGAGCGGTGGGAGCGCACCCGCGTCTTAAGAACTGAAGCACCCCTCTATGGAGTCTTGCGGGTCATGGCAGTACCACTTGTAAGCTATAAAGTAGCTGAGAAAAGCGCCGATAGAGCGCGCAGGTGATGGAGACCGAACTTTGAACTTGTCGAACCAGCTCGCCGTATTGGATCGTGCGATTGCTCTTTCCCGAGTCGGAGGAGATTCGGAACTGTTGCAGGAGATGGCGCAGCTCTTCCTGGAAGAGTGCCCCTCGCAGATGGAGGCTATCCGGGAGGCGGTAGGGCAGCGTGACCCGAAAGCGATTGAGCGATCGGCGCATAGTCTGAAAGGTTCGGTGGGGAACTTTGGTGCGGAGGCGGCTCTGAACGCCGCCCTCAGTCTGGAAATGCTGGGCAGGGCCGGAAATCTGGATGGTGTGGATGCCGCGTTGTCGGCCCTGGAGTCAGCCATTCACCAATTGCAGCCGGAGATGGCCAGCCTCGCAAGCCAGAACGCGTAAGCCTCAGGAGTGCAGCAGATAGACAGCCACTTCAGCCATCAGATTGGGGGCGGCCTTGATGCGCCTGTTGCCCGACAGGTAGTAACGTTTCTCAATGATCCAGCCTTGTTCCTTGCAGAAGATCTCGAAATCCTCCACGGTGAGGAAGTGGATGTTCGGGGACTCGTACCATTCATAGGGGAACAGGCCTGTGCGTGGAGCGCGTCCACTCACCAGGTGGGACAGGCGGACGCGCCAATGACCGAAATTGGGAAAGGCCACGATCAGTTTGCGGCCCACCCGCAGCATCTCCTTCATCACTTTCAGCGGCTTGTGCAACTGCTGGACGGTCTGACTGAGGATTACGTAGTCAAAAGCCTGGTCAGGGTAGTCCACCAGCCCGTTGTCGATGTCGCCCTGGTAGGCCGAGACGCCACGGGCGATGGCGCGCTGAACCTTCGTGCGTGAGATTTCGACGCCTCGGGCCTGGACCTTCTTGTTGTCAGCCAGCCATTCCAGCAGTTCGCCCTCACCACAACCGAGATCGAGGACCTTTGAACCCGGCTCGACAATCTCCCCAATGATGGCGTAGTCACCCCGGCCGAGGACCTTACGGACCAGGGCCTGGCGCGACGCGGCGTCCGCCGGTTCAACCGTCATAACGCCTCCTTCTGGGCACGGGCGAGAAAGCCGCGCACCAGTTCGGTCTGCTCGCCCACTTCCACCAGGAAGGCGTCGTGGCCGTAGTTGGACGATAGCTCACAGTAGGCGACATCGCGGTTGCGGCCGCGCAGCGCGGAAACGATTTCCAGGGACTGGTAGGTGGGATAGAGCCAATCGGAAGTGAAGCTGATCACCAGGAATCGCGCCTGGGCCTTTTCGAGCGCGGAGGCCAGCGACCCGCCCTGCGCCAAATCGAAAATATCCATCGCCTTGGTGATGTAGAGATAGGAGTTGGCGTCAAAACGGTCGACGAACTGGCTGCCCCGATAGCGGAGGTAGCTTTCCACCTCGAAGGTATCCTCGAAGTTGAATGCCGGGCCCTCTCTGCCCTGCAGCCTGCGCCCGAATTTCTCCTTCATCGAATCGTCGCTCATATAAGTGATATGGCCGACCATCCGAGCGACAGCCAAGCCGCGCGCGGGCGGCTTCAATCCGTAATAGTTGCCCTCATTCCAGTCGGGATCGGCCATGATCGCCTGACGCCCGACCTCATTGAAAGCGATTTGCTGCGCTGAGTGACGGGCCGTTGTGGCGATGGGGAACGCCGCGGCGACTGCGCCGGGGTAGCGGACGGCCCATTCGAGCACCTGCATGCCACCCATTGAGCCGCCCGCCACGCCGAGCAGGCGGGTGATGCCCAGGTACTCCACCAACTTTTTCTGAAGCCGCACCATGTCCCCGATGGTGACCATTGGGAAGGACATGGCGAACGGTCTGCCTGTTTCGGGATTGATGGAAGATGGGCCGGTGGTGCCGCGGCAGCCGCCGATCACATTGGTGCAGATGACGAAATAGCGGTTGGTGTCGAAGGCCTTGCCGGGACCGATCATGGAGTCCCACCAGCCCGGGCGGCCGGTTTCCGGACTGATGCCGGCGGCGTGGGCGTCGCCCGAGAAGGCGTGGCACACCAGTACGGCGTTGGATCTGGCGGCGTTCAACTCGCCGTAGGTTTCGTAGGCGACATCCACCGGCGCGAGGGTGACACCGCAATCAAGAGGAAGCGAATCGAAACGGACGCTCTGACGGTCGACAATCATTCCACGAAGAACGGACCTTCGATTCTGATGATAACAGGCGGGAGGCTATTCCAGATCGGAGAGATCGTACTTCAGATGTTGGGGCACCTCGGGGAGCTTCTCGGCCAGAAGGCTTTCCTCAGTCACCTCCTTATCGAGTTCGGCCTGGGCCCGGCTGTCCTTCCACCGTTCGAGCCACAGGCCGAAGGCTGAGCCGAGCGCGGGGGCGACAAACGGGATGAACAGATCAGCGCTGTTGCGCGCAAGGTCCCACGGGCCGGGGTTCACTGCGACAGCCTGTTCGGGGTTTTGCGTGAACATCCAGGTGGCGAAGTAAGCGATAGAGGTGATCAGCGGCACGACGAATCGCGTGGCCTTCAGCCGGGCGCTGAGGAATCCGGCAGCACCAGCGAGCGCCAACAGCGCGGCCTGGGTCGGGAACACACCGAAGGCCACCAGCATACGCGTCATCGCGCCGGCCAGGACAGCCACGATCAGCCTAAGAAGTAGGTCACCCACAGGAGAGCTCAGCCCCAGTATGCCATCGGTAGGGGAAGAAAGAGCTACGGTAATGCTCCTAGCGGGGCGGGCGGATTTCGCTTACCGTTTCAACTCGATGGCTTCCAGCTCCATAACGGCGGCGCCGGGCTTTTCCACTGCCTGGAGCCTCAGTTGAGCGCGGCCGGCGGGTAGTTGCACCGAGCCGAAGGTCAGCGTGCCCCAGTCCATCTGAGGCGCCTCCAACGTCCTGGGGATCAGGTCGCGGTGGGTGGCCGGTTCCATCGAAGTGGGTGTATCGACCACGGCTTCGAGGGTGCGGCCGGCAATGGTGAGACGCACTTTAGAGCCGGTATCGGCGGCCGGACACAGGTAACGGGCGGAGATTTCGTAGCGGCCGGGGCGGACGATTTCCACCTCCCAGTGGACGGCGTCGGCGGGCGACTTCCAGTTGGAAACCCACTCGTGCGCGAAGCCGTTGCCGCGCGAGTAAGTGACTCCGCCGGTGAGATAACTTTGGGCGGCGGTGAGCCTGGCGGGGTTTTCTTCGGAGTATCCAACGGGGACGACCGGGCGGCTGAAGCCACACTGGCTGGCGGCCACCTTGAACCAGCGCTCATAGGCGGCGCGAAGTTTCGCGGCGACCTCGGGTTGTCCGGCGGCGATGTTGTCCTTCTCGCCGGGATCTTCAAGAACGTCGTAAAGCTCCGTGCCATTGACGAGGTTGTAACGCTGGGTGCGCACGGCTCCGTTGTACATGGCGCCTGGGTTGTCCCGTTCGCCGCGGTGGGTGAAAAGCATGCGCTCAGGCCAATGCTCGACGGCGCCTTCGAGCAGCGGGACCAGGGACACGCCGTCCAGAGGTGGCGCGGGCGGGCGGCGGAGTTCACACAGGTCGAGAACGGTGGGCAGGACGTCGATGGCGCCGGCGATGCGGTCAATCTCGCGGCCGCCTTCAAAACCCCGCGGCCAACGGATGAAGAACGGGACGCGCACGCCGCCTTCATAGACTGAGCCCTTGGCGCCGCGCATGCCGGCGTTGTAGCGCTGCCCGTTGGGCCCATTGTCGGTGAGAAACATCACCACGGTGTTGGACGCGAGGTCCAGGCGGTCCAGGGATTGGAGGAAGCGGCCGATGTTCTCATCGAGGTTGGCCACCATGGAATAGACGGCGGCCACCTGGGGCGGCAAGCCCAGGGAGCGGTATTGCTCCCAGTAACGTTCCGGCGCGAGGTAAGGCGAGTGCGGCGTATTATAGGCCAGATAGAGGAAAAACCGGCGCTGGGCGTTGGCCTCGACAAAGCGGATAGCCTCGTCGGTAAATACGTCGGCGATGAAGCCTTCGGCGCGGAAGGGCACACCGTTGCGTTCAAGCGGCGGATTCCAATATTCGGTCCAATGGCCGGTGCGGAATCCGATGAACTCATCGAAGCCCTGGGCATGGGGGACGTAGGGATAATTTTCGCCGAGGTGCCACTTGCCGATGAGGCCGGTGCGGTAGCCGGCGGGTTTCAGGGCTTCGGCGATGGTGACCTCGTTAGGCCGCATGGTTTCGCGGCCGGTGGTGACGCCATGGACGCCGGAGCGGAGGTGATAGCGGCCGGTGAGCAGGCTGGCGCGGGTGGGAGCGCAAACGGGCGAAACATAGAAGCGGCTGAACTGGACACCCTGCCTGCCGAGTTTATCGAGGTTGGGCGTTTGTAAGTGCGGATTGCCGTGAAGCGAGAGATCGCCGTAACCCTGGTCGTCCGACATGATCAGCACGACGTTGGGCCGCGGAGTTTGGGCGGCGGCGAGGACAGGCATTGCGGCCTGTCCCACGAATTGCCGGCGGGTCATTTGGGTTTGTAGGCGACGCAGTCGATTTCGACCTTCATGGCCGGGTTGGGCATGACGGCCTGGACGGTGGTGCGGGCCGGGCGTGTATCGCCGAAGAACTCGGCATAGACCTCGTTCATGTCGGTGAAGTCGGCAACGTCCTTGAGAAAGACGGAGCATTTGACGACATCGACGGGCGAGGCGCCGGCGGCTTCGAGAATACGCTTGACGTTCTTGAGCACAAGCCGGGTCTCATGCTTCACGTCGCCGAGAGAGAATTGGTTGGTAGCCGGGTCAATGGGCCCCTGGCCGGAGACATAGATGAAGTCTCCGGCTCGGACGGCGGGCGAATAGGGCCCGCGCGGCTTGGGTGTATCCGGTGGAAAGATACGGTCGATCATGTGAGCCTAGTCCTTCTTCCGGCGGGTGGTGGTTTTGCGGGCCGGTTTGTCGCCGCTGGGGGCCTTGCGGGGAGCGCGTTTGCGGACCGGGGCGGGCTTGGGCTGCGGAGGATTGGGCTCCATCATGGTCGGCTGACCGGCGACGTAGGGTTGGGGACCGTCGTCCTCTTCCTCAACGGGCTCGGGTTCGGGCGTAGGCGGCGGGGCCGGCGGATAGAACTCGGCGCCAAGTGAGACGATGGTGCCGCGCTCCTCATCCTGTTCCAGGCGCACGACGAAGACGTCCTGGGCAAAGTTGAGGAATTCGCCAAAGCCCTGGAAGCCGAACTGTTTGAAGTCGAACTTGGGGAACTCGTCGGCGAGCCAGCCTTCGAGGTTGGCCGAGGGCTGTCCGTCTTCGAGTTCGAGGCGGTGGTTTTCGAGAACCTCGCGCAGGGTGGGGAGGGCATCTTCGCGCTTGGGCATGGGCGCGCCGCCGGGTCCGCCTTTGCGTTCGATGGTGTAGTGGCCGCCGTGACCGCGGGTTTCGATGAGGTTGGCTTTTTTGAGTCTCTCAACGAAATCGGAGAAGCTGCCGGCGCCGTAGGCCTTTTCGTTGAAGGCCGGGTCGAGCTGGAGCATGGTGGACTTGAGGAGGCCGAGTTGCGGCTTAACCTCGCGGCGTTCGAGCACCTGGAGAGCGCGTTCGAGCAGGGGCATGGCCTGCTGGAGTTCAAGGGGCTGGGGTTTGTTGCGCTGCCACTTGTCTTTGTCGCCACCGTCACGGCGGTCGCCGCCACGGTCGCCACCACGATCGCGTTTGTCACCTTCGCGGCGGTCGCCGCGGTCGCCTTCGCGGCGCTCGACCTTTTCCACCGCGTCGGGGACGGGAATGACCTTTTCGCCGCGGCTGTCGAGCAGACCTTCGTAGCTGACAAACTCGTGGCAATTCTGTTGAAGGATGGTGCTGGTGAAGGCTTTGCCGCCGACAATGAAGATCTTCTTGCCGAACTCGCGAAGTTTGTTAACCAGTGGGATAAAATCGCTGTCGCCGCTCACGATTGCGAAGGCATTCACGTGCGGGTGAGTGAAAGCCATCTCGAGAGCGTCGAGCGCGAGGTTAATGTCGGCGCCGTTCTTGTCGCCCCGCGGCGACGGATTGCGTTGCACCATTTGAACGGCATTTTCCGCCATCTGGCGGGTGGCCATATCCTGGCGGCTCCAGTTGGCGTAGGCGAACTTTGCGACGATATCGCCGCGCTCTTTGAGCGCATCGAGCGCCAGAGCGACGTCAAAATCGCGCCGCAGAGTCGATTTCACGCCGATTTCGATGTTGTCATAGTCCACGAAAACGGCGATGTTCAGTTTTTCTTGCATGTTACTTACACTCTTGGTTTGTTACGAACCAGCGGAGGACCTGTCCGCCGCGCAGCCGGATTCCAGTCAGGCAAGTTGTTCTACCGAGGAGCGAATGAACTCCACGATCTCCTCCAACGACGCGCCAGGCTGAAACACAGCCGCTACACCGTGCTGCTTCTTCAAGTTTTCGGCATCTTCATCGGGAACGATGCCGCCAACGATGACCAGCACGCCGGCCATCTCCTTTTCCCGGAGAAGTTCCATCACACGAGGAACAATCGCGTTATGGGCTCCTGAAAGGATGGACAATCCGATGACCTGCACGTCCTCCTGCAAGGCGGCGTTCACGATCATTTCGGGGGTCTGCCGGAGTCCGGTATAGATGACCTCCATACCGGCATCCCGCAGGGCGCGGGCTATCACCTTTGCGCCCCTGTCATGACCGTCAAGACCGGGCTTTGCGACGAGAACGCGAATCGGGCTGGCCATCCGCTGGGACTATTATAGT
>JANRLE010000360.1:0-78756 GCA_033762895.1 Bryobacteraceae bacterium
TCGACGGCACGGTTGATGGCGACGGTGATGATTTCGTCTTCAGTGAGCGTAACGCCGGGAGCTCCCAGGCTCATGTTGATGACATCCATGCCGTCTTTTACGGCATCGTCGATGGCCTGGAGAATGGTGTCTGTGCGAAAGGTGCCTGATGCGCCCTGGTTGGCCCGGTAGACGCCAAGAAAGGCCTTCGGCGCCACTCCGCTCAGCAGGAGGTTGCGCGGACCGGCGTGGCGGACTCCGGCGGCGATCATGGCGACGGCGGTGCCGTGGCCTTCGCGGTCAATCGCACTCGAATCGTCGTAGCTGCGGGCGACGATGATCTTGTTGTTGGTGAGCGCGCGGTTGCTGTCTGTGGAGTACTTGGGAAAGCCTTCGGGCACGGTGAGGGAGGGATCCTGGAAGCCGGCGTGGTAGGGATCGATGCCGGTGTCGATGATGCCGATACGCATGCCGAGGCCGGCGTTGGAGAATCCACCAATCATCTGCCAGGCTTCGGGGATGCGCATGAGAGCAAGGGCGTGATCGAGCGACTTGTACAAGAGCTTCACCGGATGCACTCTGCGGACGCCGGGGATGCCGCGAAGCAGGTCCTGGTTTGCCGCCTCCACCAGCAAAGCGTTTGTCACCGTATCTACCGAGGCGCGCACACGCAGTTTGCGCCGGGCGCACTCGGCGCGGGCAGCTTCCTGTTGGCGCATCCGCCGCGCGGTCCTTTCGGCCGGTTTGGCGGCTGTCACGACAGGTTCTTCGGCCAGTTCCAGGATAAAACTGCCGGGCACGATTTCCGCGCAGAAAGCGGCGCTGAGCGCCAGCCAAAGGCCCGCAATCCACATTTTGAACACAAGTCCCCTAACATGTATCGGTTGAACGCGGGGAAACATAAGGAGGCTTCCACAAAAGAAGCCTCCTCTATCATAGCGAGCAGGATCAGTTGCTGATGGAGGTCTTCGATTCCTCCCTGGTCAGGGCAACGGCGGTGCCGGTTGCCGCGCCGGCCACAACCACACCCGCGATCACGGCCTTGGCGCCCGCGGAGACCCCGGCCTTGCCGGCCGCTTTTCCGGCGGCGCCCGCGGCACCCTTGGCTTTGCCTGTGCCGGCGCCGCTGATTACCCCGGCTCCTTCGCGGCAGTTGTCCACATCCGAGCCGTTCACCTTGGAAGCGAAGAGCACGGCCGGCGCACCATTGCGGCCCGCTTCGGTCCTGCCAGCCACCGCCACCTTCTGGCCGATGAAGGCGTCCAGATCGCAACTGCGCACTTCAAACGTGACCCCCGCCACCTCGTCGGTCAACAGATAGCGGCCGCCGCTCTTGTGGATCACTCCGTTCACCGTGCTGAAACTGGAATCTCCAGCCGCTTCCATCTCCACGGCCCGGCCCGCGCTGAGGCTGGCCACCACAAGGCCGTGGCTGTTTCTGACACGCACCGGGCCATTCACCGCGGCCACCAGCACGCGATTGCCCGCCGTCATCGACACCCGGGCCGCCGCCTGCGCGGACGCGCCTTCGATTTCGAGTGAACGTGCCTGAATGCGGTAGGCCGCGCCCACCACCTGGCCGGTGCCCTTTTCCAGCAGCATATGGTCGCGGTAGACACGGGTACGGGAGCCGGCGTCCAGCAGCATGTGCACGCCGGTGTTCAGTTTCAATTCCGACACGGCGTTCCGGGTCTCAACGATTGAGCCCTCAAACAACGTGCCGTTGCCGGCCACCCGCGAAGCGTCCAGTTCAAACGCTCCACGCGCAACGGCGACCCCAATGGCAGGGGCTGCCGCCGGAGCGATGGCCATGTTGGCGACGAGAGCCAGCGCTATCACGCTCTGGATCTTCGCCGCCGGAAAGTAGCTCGATACGCGATCGAGCCGTGATTCGTGTGTTTCAACAATTGTCGGGTACAAGGGGTATTAACCTCCACGGTTGACGTTAAGCCTGTCGTCTTTTCCTATGCAGTTTGTAAGCTATCCCACGCCGGTTTGAGGCTCCGTTTGGCCTCCCGCGCCGTGAGGCGTTCCCTTATTTCTTCGGCGAAAGTATTTTCCTACTTGAGCGGGTGAGAAAAAATAACTCGTTTTCGCACAATATATTACGGAGGTCTGATGAACGTAAAACGGATCGTGCGGATCGCCCTCGCCGCCACCGCCCTGATTGCCGTCTATTGGTGTCTGCGCCTGGCATGGGCCGACTATCTCTTCCGGACTGGCAACGCCGAGCGCGCCGCGGCTCTGGTGCCGTTTCGCGCCAGCTACCAGGCGGCACTCGGCAACTGGCGCCGGGCAGTGGAGCTAAATCCATATTATTCAGAAGGTTGGAACCGCCTGGCGGTGCAGGCTGAAACGGCCGGAGATTTCGCCGAGGCCGAACGCCTGTTGCTGCGGGCGGCCGAAATCGACCAGTTGTTCGAGCCGCGCTGGGCGCTGGCGAATTTCTATCTCCGCCGCAACCGTAAGGGGGAGTTCGTCAAGTGGTTAGGTCTGGCGGCAGAACGGAGTTATCCGGATCGCAGTGGACTCTTCCGTCTTGCGGCTCGGATGGATCACACGCCCGCGCAAATCGCCGCCGAAATCTTGCCGCCGGTTCCCGCGGTCCTTGCAGATTACGTAGCCTTCCTTACTAAGCAAGGCGAACTTGAAGGCGCCGCCGCGGCGGCCGTGCGGATCGCGCGCAAGGCTGGCGCCGAAGAACGCCGGATTCTTCTTGCTCTTGCTGACCGCCTTCTGGCGTCGGAAAAAGGCGCGCTGGCCCACGAGCTTTGGAGGGCGCTCTATCCGGATTCCTCCGGTTTGTTGACCAACGCCGATCTGGCGTCCCGTCCTTTGAACCAGGGTTTTGATTGGCGGCCGCACTGGCGCGCCGGCGTCCATACAGTATGGTCGCCCGGGCGGTTTCGTATCGCCCTTTCTGGAAACCAGCCCGAGATCGTCGATCTTCTCAGCCAATATGTCTACGTTGGACAGCCCGGGGTCTACCGTTTCCACTACCGCTTCCGTGCCGAAGGGCTGGCGCGGGAATCGGGTGTCTATTG
This sequence comes from Bryobacteraceae bacterium, assembly GCA_033762895.1. GTDB lineage: Bacteria > Acidobacteriota > Terriglobia > Bryobacterales > Bryobacteraceae > CADEFT01. Next base: position 3,024 of record JANRLE010000360.1, read on the forward strand.
GACCGCCGAAGGCGCCACGCCGAGCCGCACGCGCGCGTATCTGTCCGGCGGCGACAGGCAGGACGGGATCCTGGACTTTGAGACGACGCATCCCGGTCAACTGGTGCGCCTGACCCTGATGTATGCGCGAACTTCCGGCACGGTGCGCCAGGAAGGGGTGGTATGGATTGAGGGCGGCATGCGGCTTTCCTCATCAAGCTAACAGGTTAAGACATGCCTCATCTGGTTTCGGGCCATTGGCTCCCAAGCCGCTGCAGGAGGGCGGCGGCTTTGGCGTCGCTCTCGCCGTGGAGGGCGATGACACGTTCGAGTTCGGCGCGGGCTTCGGCGGTGCGGTTTGCCAGCAGCAGGGCCTGTGCGCGATAGAAGCGGGCCTGCTCCTCGTAGGGAGTGGCTCCGCTGAGCGCGATGATGCGGTCCAGGCCGGCGATGGCGGGATCCGTCTTTCCCAGCAGGAGTTGGCAAATGGCGCGGAAGTAGGCCGCTTCATAGTGTCCTGGATACGTTTCGACGACCCGTGCAAGTGCCATCTCAGCGCCGTGCCAGTCGGCGTGGGAGTAGGGCCGCATTGCGCGGTGGAAAGCCGTCATTGCCAGGCCGCCGGTAACGCGCGCGCCATCCGGTGAGAACTTCGGTGGCTGGATCTGGCTGAGCGCAAGCGGGGCGGCAACCGACGGCGGCGGCGGGTAGGCGGGAGGGGTGACGGTATCGGCGGCGCTGTTTCGGAGCAGTGGAAGCGCAATCAGGATGAGGGCCGCGGCGGCGGCTGACCAGAGCCATCGGCGGGTCCCCATTTCCGCCATCTTAACATCGTGATCTTAGACGGGATGCCCATCCGTTAGAATAACGGAATGGCCCGCATCTGGCTTCTACTGATCGCCTGCTTCGCCTCGGCGCAGCAGCAGCCGCCCAAATATCCCGCGCTTCCGGCTGGGGTGCGCATGGAGGCGAACATCGCCTATGACCGGTATCCGGAAACCGTCCTTGATGTTTTTGTGCCAGAGGGTGGCGGGGTAAAGCGTCCGGGCGTGCTGGTGATCCATGGCGGCGGCTGGACGGGGGGGACGAAGGAATCGCAGTATGAGAACTTCGTGCGGCGCTATCTGGAAAAAGGCTTCGTGGTGGCGAACGTGGAATACCGGCTGGCCAAGGCGGCGCCGGCGCCGGCGGCGGTGGAAGACTCACTGAAAGCGGCGGAGTGGTTTTCGCGCAACGCTTCCAAGTACGGCGTCGATGCCAGGCGCATTGTGGTCACGGGCGGATCGGCGGGCGGCCATCTTTCGCTGATGGTGGGCATGACGCCGAAGTCGGCCAAGCTGGGCAAGCCGGCGAAGGTGGCGGCGGTAGTCAATTTTTATGGCATCACGGACGTGGGCGATCAACTCGGCGGACCGAACATGCGCAAGTACGCGGTGACGTGGGTTCCGGAGCAGGCCGGGCGGCTGGACTTGGCGCGGCGCGTATCGCCCATGACCTACGTGCGGCGCAACCTGCCGCCGATACTCACGCTGCATGGCGATCAGGATCAGACGGTGCCCTACGAACATGGGATTCAGTTGACCAAGGCGCTGGTGCAGGCGGGAGCGAAGGCCGAGATGATCAGCGTGCCGGCGGGGCGGCACGGATTCCCCAAAGAGAAGCTGGATGAGTTGTACCCGCAGATCTTTGCGTTCCTGGAGCGCAATGGCGTCATCCAGAAGTAGTTCATGCTTGATCGCATCACCGTGCATGGCGCGCGCCAGCACAATCTGAAAAACATCGACGTCGAAATCCCGCGCAATTCGTTCACCGTGATTACGGGTTTGAGCGGTTCGGGAAAGAGTTCGCTGGCCTTTGACACGATTTATGCCGAAGGGCAGCGGCGCTACGTGGAGACGCTCTCTCCGTACGCGCGGCAGTTTCTCGACCAGATGGAGCGGCCCGAGGTGGATTCGATCGACGGGCTGAGTCCGGCGATCTCGATCGAGCAGAAGACCACCAGCCGCAGTCCCCGGTCGACGGTGGGCACGATCACCGAGATTTACGACTACCTGCGCGTGCTCTATTCCTCCATCGGCACGCCTTATTGCCCGCTGTGCCAGATTGAGATTTCGCGCCAATCCACTGAGCAGATCCTGGAGCATATCGTCGCTCTCCGGCAGGACGAGCGCATCATGGTGCTGGCGCCGATTGTGCGGGGACGTAAGGGCGAGTATAAGAAGGACCTGGAGAAACTGGGGAAGCAGGGATTCCTGCGGGCGCGCATTGACGGCGTGCTTCGCTCGCTTGATGAAGAGATCGTGCTGGACAAGCGCCGCAATCACACGATCGAAGTGGTGGTGGACCGGCTGCTGGTGAAGCCGGGGCTGGAAAAGCGGCTGGAGGCGTCGGTGGAAACGGCCACCAAGCTTGCCAACGGGCTGGTGATCATCGCGGTGGTGAATGGCGAGGAGCGGCTCTATTCGCAGAAGCTGGCGTGCCCGAATTGCGGGGAAAGCGTACCGCAGCTTGAGCCGCGCTCGTTTTCCTTCAACAGCCCCTACGGCGCCTGTCCCACTTGCCATGGGCTGGGAAGCCAGTATGCGTTCGATGCGGGCAAGGTGATCGCCGATCCTTCGAAGCCTCTGCTTGAAGGCGCGCTCAGTGCGGGCGCCAGCACGTCGCTGATGACCACTCATGTGAATGAGGTGGCGCGCAAGCAGCGGATCAGGATCGATAAGGCTTTCGAAGATCTGCCGGCCAAGACGCAGAAGCTGCTGATTGAGGGCGGCGGGGGATTTCCTGGGGTTCTCAAGATCCTGCAGCAGGTTTACGATGAGACGCCGAGTGAGGATTACAAGCAGTGGCTGATGGAGCAGATGACGCCCACGGCGTGTCCGGATTGCCACGGCGCGAGGCTGCGTCCGGCGTCGCTTTCGGTGCGCGTGAAGGACATCTCCATTGGTGAATTTACGGCGATGCCGGTGATGCGGCTGCTGCCGTTGACGCGCGGGTGGCGGTTCACCGAGCGGGAGACGCAGGTGGCCGGCCGGGTGCTGGAGGAGATCCGAAACCGGTTGGAGTTTCTTTCGGCGGTAGGTTTGGATTACCTGAGCCTGAGCCGGTCAGCGGCCACGTTGTCGGGCGGCGAAGCGCAGCGGATCCGGTTGGCCACGCAGATCGGATCCCGGCTGCGCGGCGTGCTTTACGTGCTCGATGAGCCGTCGATCGGTCTGCATCCGCGCGACAACGAACGGCTGCTGGATACACTGGAGCAGCTTCGCGATCTGGGCAACACGGTGCTGGTGGTGGAGCATGACGCCGAGACCATCGAACGGGCCGATTATGTGATCGATCTGGGGCCAGGCGCGGGAAGGCTGGGCGGCGAACTGGTGGCGCAGGGCACGCCCAAGGACATTGAGAACAACCGGCAGTCACTGACGGGTCAATATCTTTCGGGCCGCGCCCGCATTGAGGTTCCTGAAGTGCGCCGGCCGGGCAACGGCAGCGCGATCGTGATTCACGGCGCCGCCGAGCACAACCTGCGCGATATCGACGCCACGTTTCCCCTGGGCACTTTGACCGTGGTGACGGGCGTGTCGGGTTCGGGCAAGTCGACGCTGGTGAACGACATTCTCTACCGCGCCCTGGCCAGGGAGATCTACGGATCCCGGCAGGCGCCGGGCGCGCATGAGCGCATCACCGGGATTGAGAATATCGACAAGGTGATTGAGATTGATCAGTCCGCCATCGGACGGACGCCGCGATCGAATCCAGCCACTTATACCGGCACGTTCACGCCGATCCGCGATATCTTCGCCATGCTGCCGGAATCGCGCGAGCGCGGCTACAAGCCCGGCCGGTTCAGCTTCAACGTGAAGGGGGGACGCTGCGAAGGGTGCCAGGGCGATGGGATGAAGCGCATTGAGATGAACTTTCTGCCCGATGTCTTTGTCACCTGCGACCTGTGCCGCGGCAAGCGCTACAACCACGAAACGCTGCAGGTGAAGTATCGCGGCCGCTCGATTGCCGATCTGCTGGAGTCCACGGTGGAGGAAGCGGTGGGGGTGCTGGAGAACATCCCGCAGTTGAAGATCAAGCTCCAGACGCTGGTGGAAGTAGGGCTCGGCTATATTCACCTGGGCCAGTCCTCCACCACGCTTTCCGGAGGCGAGGCGCAGCGCATCAAGCTGGCCCGCGAGCTTTCCAAGCGCCAGACGGGCCGCACGTTCTATATTCTGGATGAGCCCACCACCGGTCTTCATTTCGACGATGTGCGCAAGCTGCTGGACGTGCTACAAAAGCTGGTGGACCTGGGCAATACGGTGGTGGTGATTGAGCATCACCTGGATGTGGTGCGGGCGGCGGATTGGATCATCGACCTGGGTCCGGAAGGCGGCGAGCGCGGAGGGCAGCTTGTGGCCGAAGGCACTCCCGAACAGGTGGCGCGGGTGAAAAAGAGCCACACCGGACAGGCGCTGCTGCGCGCCATGCAGGCGGAAGGAAAACGCTAAGTTGGCCAGCAAATACCCGTTGGAACCGATGGATTTTTCGGCGATGAAGACGATTCCCATCGCCGAGCGCGGCGGCAAGGTAGGCATCCCGCACATGGCGCGGCCCTACCAGAAGGGGACCGGGGTGGGCGGATTGCTGGCGTCGCTGCCGGACGTTCTGGCGGCGCCTTCGCTGCTGCGGGTGATCGATTCGGTGGTCCAGGCGCGTGAGCGCAAGCGGGCCATCCTGTGGGGGCTTGGCGGGCACGTGATCAAGTGCGGCCTGGCGCCGGTGCTGCTGGATCTGATGCGCCGCGGCTTTGTAACCGGCTTTGTGCTGAACGGCGCGGCGTCGATTCACGATTTCGAGATCGGCATCGCCGGCCACACGAGCGAAGATGTAGAGGCGGTTCTGCCCGACGGCCGTTTCGGATCGGCGGAGGAGACCGGGCGCGAGATGAACGAGGCGATCGCGGCGGGGGTGGCGCGGGGGCTGGGGATGGGCGAATCACTGGGGGCGCGGCTGGCGGAGATCGCTGTGCCCGATTTCGCACCCTGTTGTCTGGTATTAGAAGCATGGCGGGCGGCCGTGCCGGTGACCGTGCATGTGGCGGTGGGCACCGATACGCCGCATACGCATCCGGCGGCCGATGCTTCTGCGATCGGGCAGGGGACGCATCGCGACTTCCGCCTGCTTTGCTCCATGCTGCGCGAGATGGACGATGGCGGCGTGTATTTGAACGTCGGCTCGGCGGTGGTGCTGCCGGAGGTATTCCTGAAGGCCGTTTCTGTGGTGAGAAATCTGGGTCATCCGCTGGCGCGGTTCACCACGGTGAATCTCGATTTTCTGCAGCATTACCGGCCGAAGATGAACGTGGTGGACCGGCCGCACGCGCAAAGCGGCGGGAAAGGCTATGGCATCACGGGCCACCACGAATTGATGATTCCACTGCTGGCCGCGGCGCTGATTGAACGGACTCCATGAGCGAACCGCTGGAACAGCTACCGCCCGAGCCCGCTCCCCCGGAACCCGCTCCCTATCCTTTCTGGACCTGGGAAGACGTGATGATCTTTTTCGGGATGGGGCTGCCGTGCCTGGTGCTGTCGGTGGTGGTGATGGAGGCGGCGGCGTGGCTGTTGCCGCTGCCGAAAGATGGCGCGTTCAAGCTGCTGGGCGCACAGTTGATCGGGTATCTGCTCTGGTTCGGGGCGCTGGTGCTGCTGCTGCGGCTCCGCTATGAGGCGCCGTTCTGGGAATCGTTGGCTTGGTTCTGGCCGCGGGAGGGATTCTGGCGGAGTATCTTTCAAGGGCCAATGCTGGCGTTTGCGATCGCATGGCTGGGTTTGTTCCTGCAGACGCCGGCGATTGAGATGCCGTTTACGAAGCTGTTGTCCGATCCGGTTTCGATTGCGCTGATCGGGGTGTTCGCGACGACGGTGGGGCCGGTGTGCGAGGAGTTGGCCTTTCGCGGGTTTCTGATGCCGTTGTTGAATCAGAAGTTTGGGGTGTGGGGCGGGATCCTGATGGCGGCGGCGCCGTTTGCGCTGTTACATGGGCCGCAGTATGCGTGGTCCTGGCGGCACCTGATTTTGCTGGTGCTGGCCGGGGCGGCGTTTGGGCGGGTGCGGCATATTACCGGATCGACGGCGGCGGCGACGTTGACGCACGCCACCTATAATCTGACTTTCTTCAGCGCGTTCCTGGTGACGCAGAGTAAGCTGTAAGAATGTGGCGCACCTTGCTGCTGGCCGTGGTTTCGACGGTACTGCCCGCGGACCCTGTGGAATACAGGGTTCTGGCTACCACCAAGACATCGACGATGGAGAAGGAGATGAACGAGGCCGCCGCGGCGGGCTTCGCCTTTTCAGCCGTCATGGGCGGGGATACGGCCGGAGGGAAGGAAGTGGTGGTGGTGATGGCGCGGAGCAGCGGTGGCGGCGAGGCGGCGAAACGGACCTACCGGCTGCTGGCGACCAAGAAAACTTCGACCATGCAGAAGGAGATGCAGCAGTTGGGGGACGAGGGATTCGAGTACAAGGGGCAGACCGTGTTTGAGTCGACGTTCGGCGGGAAAGAAGTGGCTGTGATTATGGAGAAGGACCTGGCCAAACCGGCGGGTGCGATCCGGTACCGGCTGCTGGCGACTACGCGGACCTCGACGATGGAGAAAGAGCTCCGTGCGGCGGGTGAGGACGGGTTTGTCCTGCTGGGGATGACGGTGGGCAGGACGGCGTTTGGCGGGGAGGAGTTGGTGAGTATCCTCAGCCGGAAGTGAGTTCTACGGAGGCGTCACCGGCCGCGTGCGCGGCGGCTTGACGTAGTCGCTGATCCCCTTACCCTGCGTGATCACTGGAGGCTCCACCCCGGCCGCGCGCATCACCTTGTGAAACGCCGCCACGGTCACCGCTGACGGCTTAAAATTCCCAAACCGGTACCCTTCGGCGATGGTCAGCGGCGTCCAGCCTTGCCTGTTCTTCTGATTCCACACCTTGATATCGGCGCCCTTGGCGGCCAGTAACTCCACCACCAACGGCAGGTTCTTATACGCCGCGCTGTGCATTGCGGTCTCGCCGTTGTTGTCCACGGCGTTGATGTCGTTGCCCAGATCGAGCGCCACCTGCACCGCTTCCAGCACCTCTTCCTCTGTGCCTGCGTCCTCGCCGGGCGAGCGCGTGCCGAGGCCGGCGGCGGCCATCAATGGGGTGGCGTTGTCGGCGTTGGGGATCTTCGGATCGGCCCCAAGTTCCGCGAGCACCCGCATCAGTTCGGCGTCGGCCGAACGCGCGGCGAGCATGAACGGCGTCGCGCCCACGGTATTCAAACTCGTCAATCCCACATTGATCTTCTTCGTCATCCGCGCGTTCACGTCTGCGCCGCGGGCCACTGCTTTGCGTACGAACTCGATGCTGGTCATCTTGCCCGACCCATAGGGGGCCGGATCATTGTCGCCGCCGCCCGGCTTGCGCACGCCGCTGATGGCGTGCAGCGCCGTCCAGCCCGCCTCGGCGGCATTGGGGTTGGCGCCCGCGTCGAGTAAGTAGGAGGCAAGTTCAAAGTGGCCGTTGATTACCGCCAGCAGCAACGCGCTGGTGCCAGCGCGCGGCGCTCTGGCCAGGCGGGCGCGCCGCCCCGGTTCACCTACCGGGATCGTATCGTTTACATCCGCACCGGCCTTGAGCAGTGACTTGACGACCTCCAGATGGCCATGGCGCACGGCGAACAGAAAAGGGGTAAAGCCGGAATCGAGCCGCGTACGGAAGTCCGCGCCGAATTCGATCAGGGTTTCCACCACGCGCGCATGGCCTTCGGCCGCCGCCCACATCAACGCGGTCTGCCCGCGCCTGTTCTCCCTGGCGTGGACATTAGCGCCAGCGGCCAGCAGCACCTTCACCGCCGCCACCTGACCGGTGCGCGAGGCCGTCATCAATGCGGTTTCGCCGCCAGCAAGCGCGGCGTTGGGGTCAGCGCCCGAATCGAGCAGCAATTTCACCATCTCCGCGTTGCCGTTGGTGCAGGCAAGCGAAAGCGGCGTCACACCGTAGCGGTTTGCCAACTTCACGCCGGCGCCGGCGCGGATCAGCATTTGCGCTGTTTCCAGATCATCGCGATCCACGGCCCAGTGCAGCGCGGTAGTGCCGTCCACCTGCGGCGCATTGACGTCCACCTTTGCTTCGAGCAGCGCCCGGACGGCGGCGCGATCCATTTTCCGCGCAGCGTTCGCCAGCCGGGAATCCGATGTGGCGGCGAACAACGTGCCCGCGGCAAGCAAGACGATGGTCAGTTTCATACGGCGAGTTCCGGCACCCTGCCCTTGGAGTCCGCGAAAGAATCGATGCGCACGCCCACCCTGTCCAGCAGCGTGAGGTGCAGATTGGCCAGCGGTTGGGCTTCGGCGTAGCGGATATGCCGGCCGCCCTTGTGCTTACCCGCCAGGCCGCCCGCCACCAGAATCGGCAGGTTCGTATGATCATGCACATCGGGGTTGCCCATGCCGCTTCCATAGAGCACGATGGCATGATCGAGCAGCGTGCCGTCGCCATCGGGTGTGGCCTTCAGCTTCTCCAGGTAGTAAGCGAACAGGGACACGTGGAATGCGTTAATCTGGGCGACCTTGGCCAGTTTCTCGGGATCGCCGCCGTTGTGGGTAAGCGGGTGATGCGGGTCAGCCACGCCGATTTCGGGGTAGGTGCGGGTGCTGGTCTCGCGCGCCAGTTGGAATGTGATGACGCGCGTCACATCTGCCTGCATGGCCAGCACCTGAAGGTCGAACATCAGGCGGGCGTGATCGGCATAGGCTGCCGGCACGCCCACCGGGCGGTCCAGGTCCGGCAGAGCGGAATCGGTGGTGGCCGCTTCGGCTTTCTGAATGCGCCGCTCCACCTCGCGGACGGTGTCCAGATACTCGCTGACTTTGACCCGATCAGAAGCGCCCAGTTTGCGCTGCAGGCGGGCGATGTCTTCCTTCACCCAATCAAGCAGGCTCGCTTCCTTGCGCAGCTCCGAACGGCGCTCAGAGGCGCTGCCGCCGTCGCCAAACAGGCGTTCAAACACGATGCGGGGATGGGCCTCGGCGGGCAGCGGCGAGGTGGGCGATGACCACGACAAATTATTCTGATAGACGCAGGCGTAACCGTTGTCGCACTGTCCTACGGTGGTCAACAGGTCCATCGCCATCTCAAGTGAGGGAAGGCGGGTCTGCTGGCCGATCTGCTTGGCCGCCACCTGGTCGGCAGTGGTGCCCAGATAATAATCCGAACTCTCGGTCCACTTCGCTTTAGCGGCGCTCAGGAAGCCGGCGTTGGAGGTGGCGTGCGTGCCGGGATAGGAGTTTTTCAGTTCGAGGTTGGTGACTACGGTCAGGTAGTCCCTCACCTGCTCCAGCGATTTCAGGGAAGGAGACAGTTCGCCCAGCGTTCCCGAACCGGCGGGCGTCCACTGGGAGATATTGGAGCCCATGGGCATGTAGACGTAGCCCAGGCGGCGCACCGGCTTGGCCTGGGTTGCCGCCAGCGCGGTCATGGAAGGCACCATGGCGTCCAGCAAGGGCAGGGCCAGCGCGGCCCCCGCTCCCCGCAGGAAGGTTCTCCGCGGAAGAGCTTTCTTGGTGATGATCATTGGGATCTCCTCATCTGAAACGGTGTGCTGGCCACGATTCCCTGGACCAGGGATGAGAACTTGAAATCGTTCTCGCGAGACTCTCGAACGATTTTACGAATAGCCGGGGCGTCGTAGTATTCCACGCCGCGGCCCAAAGCGTAGGTCATCAGTTTTTCGGTCAAAGTGCCGACGAACATCTCGGGGTTGGCCAGTACGGCCTTCTTCAGTCCGTTGACGCCTTCAAAAGTGCTGCCGTCGGGCAGGCCGCCTGAAGCATCCACAGGCTTGTTGCCCTCGAAATCGCGCCAACGTCCCACGGCGTCGTAATTTTCCAGCGAGAAGCCCACTGGATCCATCAACTGGTGGCAGCCGCGGCAGGCGGGCTTTTCGCGATGCTGGGCGAGGCGTTCGCGCATGGTGGCTGGCTTGCTGATGGATACGGTTTCTTTCAGTGCCGGGACGTTGGGAGGCGGCGGGGGTGGCACCACGCCCAGCAGGTTTTCCAGTATCCACTTGCCGCGGATTACCGGCGATGTGCGCGTGGCGTAGGAAGTCACCACGAGGATGCTGCCCTGGCCCAGCAGGCCGCCCCGCGCATCGCCCTCATTGAACAGGACACGGCGGAAGCGGCTGCCGTAGACGTTGCGGATCCCATAGTGTTTGGCCAGCCGTTCATTGACGAACGTGTAATTGGCCCGCAATAAATCCAGAACGTTGCGATCCTGGCGCATCACGTCCTCAAAGAGCAGTTCCGTTTCCTGGCGGAAAGACTGGCGCAGGTTGTCGTCAAAATCCGGGAAGAGCCGCATGTCCGGAGTGGAGGAGGCGAGGTTTTTCAGATGCAGCCATTGTCCGGCGAAGTTATTGACCAGCACCCGCGAGCGGGGATCGGCCAGCATGCGCTTCACCTGTGCCTGCAAAACGGTGGGCGTGTGAAGCTTTCCCTCAATGGCGCTCTGCAGCAACTCGTCATCGGGAATGGTGCTCCACAGGAAGAAGGAAAGGCGCGAAGCCAGTTCCAGATCGCTGATGCGATAATTGGCGCCGGGCGCCGCCCCCGGCGGATCGTGCTCCACGCGGAACAGGAATTCGGGGCTTACCAGCAGGGCGCGCAGCCCCATCTCGATGCCGTTTTCAAAGCCGTTGGCCACCCGCGCCTCCCGGTAGAACTTCAACGGCGCCCGCAGGTCCTCTTCGGTGACTGGACGGCGGTAAGCGCTGCGCGCGAGCGTTGCGAAGATGCGCCTGGCGCAGGACTCCTCTTCATTTGCGCCGGTTGGGGAGCAGACGAAAATGCGCCGGCGGCTGGGGGTGTCGCCGGGCCCCCTTGCCTGGTACGGTCCGTTCACTGAGATCGAATAAACCGCCGGGTTGATGCGTGGATGCCGATCCATGTTGAAATGCGCTTCATAGGGCTGGCGCTCGGTTTCAAGCACCAGCGACGGCGACTTGGGAAACGATACGGCCACCACGTGCGGCCCGGCTTTTACCGGCACGCGCAGGTTCAGATGGGTGTCCACCTGGCTGTAGTCTTTGCCGGGCGGCGGAGGCTTCACAGTAAAGGTCTTTAGCCGCTCGCCATCGATGCTCAGTTCGATGTCATGCTGGTCGCGCAGTCCTTCCACGTGTTCGTTGCGATCTCGCGCCAGCCGAATCTGAATCTCATATTCGGCGTCCACCGGAAACGTGTAAGGGACCATGGTGCCGCCGCGCGTGCCCAGGGGAAGCTCGTCGAAGTGTTCCTCCTGCGTCAGATCGGGCGGCAGCGTGACGGTGTCGCCGCCGGGAGAGCGCGGGGCGATGCCCACCGCCAGACGGCTGATCTTACGGGCCGCAGAGAGGTAACGTTCGAGCAGCGTGGGGGACAGATCTCCCACCGTCACGTTGTCAAAGCCGTGGCTCGATTCGTCGGCCGGCAGCAGGGACGATACATCGGCATCTACGGCCAGCAGGTCGCGGACGGCGTTCCGATATTCGGTGCGTGTCAGGCGGCGGAGGGCGCCGGTGCGGCCGGGGTTGGGTCTGGCAGCGGCGGCCTGATCGAGCGCGGATTCGAGCGATGCCACCACGTTGCGGTAGGTTGCTTCATCGGGGCGTGGAAGTCCGGCCGGCGGCATGTAACGGGCGCGCAGCCGGCGCACCACCTTTTCCCAGGCTTCCGGATGGCGTCCCACCTCGGCCGGGTTCAACTCGTCAAGGGCCAGCCCGGCGGTTCGCGACTTGGTGTTGTGGCAGCCGGTGCAATATTGCTTCAGCACGGGCGCGGGCGTGCTTACCGCCTGCTGCTGCGCTCCCCTGCCCAGCCATGCGTTGGTCACAAGCGCGATTGGGAGGAAGCCGGGGATCAGAACTATCCAACGGCTCATGCACTCAACGATATAAGGTTTCGCCGGACGGTACAAGGGGGGACTGCTCGATTGAGAGACCGGACCGTGATTCCGGGGGGATTGGGGAACCGATTTACCCTCGGATTAAACCGAGAGGTTTTAAGGCGAAGCGCTGAGATTGGTTCAACGGGTGGCTGCGCTATACTGAAAGCGTATCTCCGTCGAGGTCCGCCCTCTTGAGGGTACTGGGCCGCTGAGATCGGAAAGGCTGTGTCCCCAGATGAATAGCCGGTTCAAACTGTTCGTCGTCACATCGTCGAGCCTGCTTGTCGTACTGTTGATGTTCGGCGCGGTGATGGGCCGTAGCGCCCCAGCCGAGGACGCCTACAAGCAAATCGCGGTTTACACGGAAGTGCTCTCGCGGATTAAGAGCGATTACGTGGAAGAGCCGGACATGAAGAATGTCACTCTGGGGGCGCTGAACGGACTGTTGGAATCGCTGGACCCCTACGCCAGCTATCTCTCTCCGGACCAGTACAAGCAATATCTGAAGCTGAAGGACGCCAAGCGGGCGGGGGTAGGGCTGGTTTTGTCCAAGAAATTCGGCTATCTGAACGTGGTGGATGCGATTGCGGGATCGCCGGCGGCGAAGTCGGGCTTGAGCACCGGAGACGTGCTGGAGGCAATCGGCGGGGTTTCGACGCGTGACATGCCGTTGGCTTACGCCGAGATGCTGCTGCAGGGCGAACCGGGCTCCAGTGTTGAGTTGACGGTGTTGCGCGTGCGGCGCTCTACGGAACCGCAGAAGGTGGCGCTGGTACGGGCGCAGACCAAGTTGCCGGCGGTGAGTTCGAAAACTCTGCCCGATCAGGTAGGCCACATTCAGGTGGGGAGCCTCGAGGCGGGTAAGGCGAAGGAAGTGGCGGCCGCTTTGGCGGAGTTGACCAGGCAGGGCGCAAAGAAGATTGTGCTCGACCTCCGCGACTCGGCGACGGGCGAACCGGAAGAGGGTGTGCAGTTGGCGAACCTGTTCCTTGAGAGCGGCCTGATCAGCTATCTGCAGGGCCAGAAGACCAGCCGCCAGAACTTCGAGGCGGAAGCTTCCAAGGCCGTCTGGAAGGGGCCGCTGGTGGTGATTACCAACCGCGGCACGGCGAATGGCGCGGAACTGGCGGCGGCTGCGCTGCTGGACGCCAAACGCGGCGAGGTGGTGGGGGAACGAACCTACGGAGATGCGGCCGTACGCAAGCCGATTCTGCTGGAAGATGGCGCGGCAGTGATCCTGTCGGTGGCCAAGTACTATTCGCCATCGGGCAAGGCGATCCAGGATACGGGTGTTGTTCCTTCGGTACCGCTGGCGGAAACGGAAGCGCCCGTGGATCCCGATGACGACACGCAGCCGGAGCCTCAGCCGCAGGAAAAGCCGGGCGAGGATAACCTGCTGAAAAAAGCGATCGAAGTCCTGAATTCCGGAAAGGCTGTCGCCACGGCGCAGCCCAAGTAAACTCTCAATCGAAGTAATCAGCTATGCCCATCTACGAGTATCGTTGCAGCAAGTGTGAACGTGTGTTTGAAGTGATGCAGAAGTTCTCCGACGCCCCTTTGAGCGAACATGCCGATTGTGGGGGAGCCGTGGAGCGGCTGATTTCGGCGCCGGCTTTCCAGTTTAAGGGAACCGGCTGGTACGTCACCGACTACGCCCGCAGCGGCGGAGGCGGGAAAGGCGCGAACGGGGAGTCCAAGGGCGATTCCAAAGGTGAGTCGAAGGCGGAATCCAAGAGCGAGTCCAAACCGGAGAGCAAGTCCGAGTCCTCCTCCTCGTCGTCAACATCCTCGACGACATCGTCTCCGACTACATCGTCTTCTTCTTCGAAATCCGATTCTTCAAAGTGAAAGCCCCGGGCTGGGACCCGGGGCTTAGAGGGGCTATGAGCGGCAGGCTGGGCCCTGCCGCCTGAGGATGCTGATAAGTCGATGACGACTTATTACGAATTGCCTTTAATACTGCATGCATCGTGCCAAACCAGAAGCCCCAGAAAACCGCGCTTTTCGCCCGAATTGGCCGGATTTGGTCTGGGGCAGAACCCCCAGTTGCGAAAAATCCCCCACCCAGCGGAAGCCCTATTGCGCCACCAGGTCCACTCGACGGTTCTTGGCCCGGCCGTCTTCAGTGTTGTTGGTTGCCACGGGCGCCAGTGGTCCCACGCCATGCGCTTCCAGGCGGCTGGCGGCGACGCCATGTACAGTGCTTAGTGCGGTGACCACGCTTGCCGCGCGGCCGGCTGAGAGCTTCATGTTCATCGCCATGCCGCCGGTGTTATCGGTGTGGCCGACCACGTGAAGCTTCAGGCCCGTCCTGTTCTTCAGCATCTTGGCAATTTCCTCGAGTGCCGGCTTGGACTCGGGTTTCAGCGTGGCCTTGGCCGTGTCGAAGTAGATGGCGTACACCGGGATATGGCCGTCCCGGTCGATCCCCTCGGCCAGTTCCGCCGCCGATGCCGTTACCAGTCCGCCCTCCATGGCCTTCTGCTCCACGATGTGGAGGATGGCGTAGCCGGTGTTGACGCTAAGCGCAACCGTGTAATCGGACTGGCCGGTTTTGCCGCGCACGGTGAGAAACCGGGCTTCCTTGGGGCCGCCGCTGGCATAGAGCCCATTGAGCTGCTGCCAGTACATCGCCATCCCGCAGGCGGCGGCTTCGCAGGTGAATAGCGTCTGATAGCCTGCCTTGGCGAGCGCATCGCGGTAGTTTGCGAAGATTTCGTAAGCGGATCGTCCCGGGGGATTCTGGTAGGTGATTTTGGTAACCTTTCCCTCGAGGTCTTTGACGCTGGCGGGCCTCCCTTTCTCGACGGCCAGCGCCAACGGGTACTTGTCGAACTCCTGCTGACTGTAGAAGCGGATAATCGAACCGGGATAGCGTGAGAGAATTGGGTGATCGGAGCTTCCCCGCGCGTCACTTTGCGCGAATGCGGCTGGCGGGGTAGAGACACAGAGAGCGAAAAGGAGCCATGCTGCGTGCATGAGAACATCATATACGGGTGTGAAAAGCCGGAATGAGCCTGGAAGGCGTGATTGAGCAGGTGAGCGCGTCATCGGGAGGGCTGCCAAAACAGTCCCTGGGGGCGGCCATGGCGACGCGCCTGGGGCTTGGCGGCGACGCGCACGCCCATCCGAAGATTCACGGCGGTCCGGCGCAGGCGTTGCTGCTGGTCACTGTGGAAGGCATTGAGGAACTGGTAGCGGCGGGGTACGCGTTGTTTGCCGGAGCGCTGGGCGAAAATCTCACCGTCCGCGGGCTCGACCGGCGGCAACTGCGGCCGGGCATGCGGCTGCTGGCGGGTGGCGCGATGATCGAGATCACCAAGGTCCGCACGCCGTGCAACGCGCTGAATGTGTATGGGACGGGACTGAAGGCCGCAGTGTATGACCGGCGGGTAAAGGCGGGCGAGAATCAATCGCGGCGCTGGGGACTGAGCGGGTTCTACGCCTCAGTGGAACAGGAGGGATGGATCCGCGCTGGTGATAAAATCGCAGTCGTCGGGCCACGTCGCTAGATGAATCAACTGATCGAGATCGCCTCGTTCCGCAACCGGGACCGGGCGCTGGCAAATGCCACCGTGCTGGCGCCGCATTTGTCGGAGAACACACACGCGAGGCTTTTCTTTCTGGTGGGCGCCTCAGCCGATCCCGACAGCGCGCTGCATTATCTGACCCGGCTTCACGCCGAGAAACCCGCCGAGTTTCGCTCGATCGTGGAAAACAACTCGCTGCTGTTGCCGCTGGTGACGGTGTTTTCTCACAGCCGCTTTCTGTCCGAGGAGATCCTCCGCCAGCCCGAATGGATTGAGGACGCGGTGCTTTCGGGCGATTTGCATTCGCTGTTGAGCGCCGGCGAGATGGAACTGCGCCTGGAAGCCTTCCTGCTGGCCCGGGGCAGCGGCGCGCCGACGGCCCTGTACCTGGCGCAATTCCGGCGGCAGCAGATTCTGCGCATCCTGCTGCGGGATATTTCCGGATTGTGCACGCTGGCGGAGACCACCGAAGAGCTTTCCAACCTGGCTGACGCGATCCTGAACGTCACCTACTGTCACATTCGCGATGAGCTGATCAAGAAACACGGCACACCCCGGTATCAGGACGCCGACGGGGAGACCCACGCCTGCGAGTTCAGCGTGATCGCGCTGGGCAAGCTGGGGGGGCAGGAACTGAACTACTCTTCCGACATTGACCTGATGTTCGTCTTTTCCGCCAACGGTGAAACCGACGGCGAACGGCCGATCACGAACAAGGAATTTTTCAAGAAGGCGGCGAATCAGTATACGGCGCTGCTTTCCACGCACACGGCCGAAGGCGTCTGCTACCGGGTGGACTTGCGGCTGCGTCCGGAAGGCAAGCTGGGTGAAGTCTGCATCTCGCTTGATGGAGCGAAGCACTACTATCAGACGCGTGGGCGCGACTGGGAATTGCAGATGCTGATCAAGGCGCGCGTGGCGGCCGGGGACCGCGGGCCGGGCAGGGAACTGCTGGAATTCGTGGAGCCGCTGATCTATTCGACGACGCTCGACTTTTCTGCCGTCGAAGCGGTATCGGAGGCGCGTGAGCGGATCCAGGAAAAGCTGCGGCAGCGGCGTGGGCATACCGGGGAACTGGATGTGAAGCTGGCGCGCGGCGGAATCCGCGACATCGAGTTTCTGGTGCAATGCCTGCAGAGGCTGCACGGGGGAAGGGAGCCTTGGGTGCGGCATGGCGGCACAATGCTGGCGCTGTTCCGGCTGCGGGACAAGAATCTGCTGTCGGATTCGGAGTATTCGCACCTGGCATCGGCATACGATTTCCTGAGACACCTGGAGCATCGGCTGCAGTTTGAGGATGACCGGCAGACGCACGTCATGCCGTCCGAGCCCGAGGCACAGATGCTGCTGGCGCGGCGGATGCCGGCGCCGGAGTTGGGCAGCGCTCCCTCGCGCGAACAGTTGCTGGAGAAACTGGACGACCATCTGGAAGAGGTGCGGGAGATCTATGAGCGCGTGATTCATTCCCAGAAGCCGATTTACTACTATGGGCATGCCGCGGCCGCGCAGCCCGGCACGGTGAACGGGGGAGCGGGCGCGCCCACGCCGGCCGCAGCGGCCGAGCAGACCCGCTCCGAACAGGTCTTTGACAGCAATCTGATCCGCTTTCTCGATCAGCGGGCGCCCAATCTGGCGGCGGTGATCAATCGCACGAGGCTGAGGCGTGGCGCCAAGGCGCTGGAACGCTACCTGGAGTGGGTGGTGCCGCATGCCGATTGGCTGAAACTGCTGGATTCCGACAGCGTGCTGACCGGCTATCTGCTGGACGTGTTCGAACACAGCACCTTCTTTTCCGATCAACTCATGCGGTACCCGGAGCTGATCGAATGGCTGCGCAAGGTGAGAGAGCATCCGGGCAGGGATGAGTCTTTTGCCGACGCGGCGGCATTGCAAGACGGCAATGAGTTGCGGCGGTTTTTCCGCAGAGAAATGTTCCGCATTCAGTGCGAGAGCATCTGCCTGGGCACGCCGATCTTCACCACCCTGGCGCGTACATCGGCGCTGGCCGATACGGCCATCCAGGTATCCTACTCGCTGGCGCTGAAAGAAGTGTGGGACTCGCATCCACCCGTGGAGGCGGGCTACGAGCCGAAAGACCAGATGATGGTGATCGCGTTGGGGCGGCTGGGGCTTCGCGAATTCGACCTCGCCTCCGATGCGGACCTGATTTTTGTACTGCCCGACGCCGATGGGCGGGAGCACCAGTTCTGGACGCGCGTTGCCACCAAGCTGATTGACCGGTTGTCGGCGCACACGCGAGACGGAGTGATATTCGCCGTCGATACCCGGCTGCGCCCCAACGGCAGAGAGGGCCAGCTTGTGCAAACCGAGGCGTCCTACAAGGATTACTTTTCGCAGCGGGCCGAGGCGTGGGAAGGCATATCGTACATGAAGTCGCGTGCGGTGGCCGGCAATCCCGAGCATGCCACCACTTTTCTGAACGAGTTACAGGACCTGGACTGGCGCCGTTACGGACAAAGCGGCCGTTCGCAGAAACAACTGCGCCAGATGCGGGTACGGCTGGAGAAGGAGCAGGGAGCGGAGAATCTGCTGAAGGCGGGCCGCGGCGGATTCTACGACATTGACTTCGCGCTGATGTATCTGCGGTTAAAGGGAGCTGGGATCTTCTTCAAGGTGCTGAATACGCCCGAGCGGATCGATGTGATTGAGAAGATGGGACACCTGGAGCGCTCTGACGCGGCGTTCCTGAGGGATGCGGCGGCGTTCTACCGCGCGCTGGATCACGGCCTTCGTGTGCTGACGGGCAATGCCGAAGGCTACCTGCCCAAGTCGCAGGCGCAGATGGAGATGCTATCGTCTCTGGTAAGCCGCTGGACGCCGGAACATCTGCATGACCAGCCACTGGAGGAGGAACTGGAGCAGATCCGGGACCGGACGCGGGAATTTTTCGATCGCCTGTTTGCGGGATAAATGTGTTGCTACTGTTGACGCTTTTGACAGGCGGCGCCTTTGGCGCCGAAACGCTGCTGGATGTGACGTTCGACCGCATGTACCGCCACAACTTCAGCGGAGCGGTGGAGGCGGCCAACACCTTCATCGGCCAGCATCCCGAAGATCCGCTGGGCTACACGGTGAGGGCTTCGGCGCATCTGTTCTCGGAACTCGATCGCCTGCAGATTCTGGAGAGCGAGTTTTTCGGGAACAACAAGCGAATTACCGATAAGCGAAAGCCGAAACCCGACCTTGCGCTGAAGGGAGCGATTTTCCGATCGTTAGAAATCGCACGCAGGCTGGGGCGGGAGCGGCTGGGCGTGAAGCCCGATGACACGAATGCGCTGTTCGCGCTTTGCCTTGCGGCTGGAGTGGAGACCGATTACCTGGCGCTGGTGGAAAAGCGGCAGTTTGGCAGTCTTACCCACGCAAAAGAATCGCATGCCTGGGCGGTGAAGCTGCTGGCCATCGATCCCGCTTTCCATGACGCGCATCTGACCACCGGATTAAGCGAGTATTTGTTGGGCAGTGTGCCATTTTTTGTCCGTTGGTTTCTGAAGTTCGAACAGGCCGAAGGCACCAAAGACGCGGCCGTTCGAAACCTGCAGAAGGTGGCTGCCTCGGGGCGGTATCTGCGGCCGTTCGCCAAGGTGCTGCTGGCGATCATTCACCTGCGCGAGAAGCGTCCGGCCGAGGTGGAGCGCCTGCTGGGCGAATTGTCGCGGGAGTTCCCGGAGAATCCGCTCTTCCGCAAGGAACTCGAAAAGATTTCCCGCCGGAAAGAGGCCGCATCCGGGGGGACCCGGTAACCTTTAATGCAGGTAATTCGCTACCATGATAGGCGGCGAATTTGGTGGAACAGGCGTCGAAGCTCGATCGGATTTCCCCTGGCATTTCCGTCCAGGAAGCGCTGCATTGGCTGTGCGAGGGCTGCCTGCCCGGCTGGTCTCTACTGACTGCGCAGCAGCAGCTTGCGCACATTCGCGAGTTGCGGACCCTGTTGTCGGATCCCCTTACCGCTGAGCAGGCTGAGGCGCTGCGCGAGATCGGTGGCGGGCGGCAGAGCATCGAAGAAGTGGTTGATTGGCTGCGTCATGCGCCGATGGGGCGGCGGGAGCACCGCCGGATGCTGATGCGGCGGATTGTCTCCGGACTTGGGACCATGGAGGGACTGCCGCGGCAGGGTTATGTCCTGGATTTCGGGGCGCGGGAGGGGTTCAAGCATGAGTTTTGCGGGCCGCACTCCATTCAAGGCGGCCTGTGTCCGAATTGCCACAAGCCGCTGTTGCGGCTTCTCTCGCTGGATACGCGGGATGAGCGGCTGCGGCTGGGGCGGGTCGGGTTTCCGTATCTGCACCTCATGTATTGCTGGACCTGCGCGATCCCCTCGGACTATTTCATCTACCGCATGTCACCTGCGGGAGGGTTGGATCTGCACTACTATGGCCGCGGCGCCGGTAGGGAGCCCTATGCCGGCTATCCGCCCCATTTCCCCGGACGGCGGGTGAGCCTGAGGGCGTTGAGCCGGCGGCAGCAGACTGTGATGCGCGTTTTCAATACGCCTTCGATTCTGGCGCCCACGGCCGAGGAGGAGCTTCTGATTGAACCGCTGCACCAGATCGGCGGGGAGCCGCACCTGATTGCGCCGCTCAATGACGTGCTTTGCCAGAAGTGCGGCCACAAGATGCCGATGCTGGCGTCCGTTTGCGACAACGCGGGTGGCGCGGGCGTGCGGCCCGGATACGCCGAGAGCTTCACTCAGAACGCCGAGGTTCAGGTGATGTTCCACTACTGCCGGCGCTGCTGGGTGGTAGGCGCGTATCACATAAGAGGCTGGGACGGTTTTGCGGTGGATGTGGTGGCGCCGGCGCCCCACGTTTGCTAGGAAACGTCAGTTTCCGGCGGCTTCCGGCTTGCTGGCTTCCGGCAGAATAAACGTCGTTTCGCCCGGCCGCAGCATTTTGAGCTGCTTGCGGATTTCCAGTTCCTGCTGGGACACGTTCTTTTGCAGGCGTTGGATGTGATCGCGGCGCAGTTCGATGTCGCGGCGAAGGTCGGCGTTTTCCTGCTGCCTGGCGCGGATCTGCTGCCATTTATTCTGCAGCGCGGGGATGCCCATGGGACCGCGCATGGCAAGCACGGCATAGACGCCCCCCAGCGTCAAGCAGGCTAACACGAGGATTGCGCGCATCAACGGCATCAATGTGACCCTATCATACGTTTATAAACCAAACCTTCAAGTTTCGCTACAGTTTTGTTTGCGAAAATGGAGGGGATGACTGAGAAAATTGCGGTGCTCTCCACGGCGGGCTCTGTGGAAGAGGCCGGCAGAATCGCCCGCCACCTGGTGGACCGGCGAGTGGCGGCGTGTGTCAACATCGTCGCCGGCGCCCGCTCTGTCTATCGCTGGAAAGGAAACATCGAAGAGGCGGAAGAGTGGCTGTTGATCATCAAGACGCGGCGTGTTTTGTTTGAGCAGCTTCAAGTGGAGTTGAAGTCCGTGCACTCCTATGAAGTGCCGGAAATCATCGCTTTGCCGGTGGTGGAAGGCTCTCAGCCGTACCTGGACTGGTTGACGGAAGAGACATCCTAGCGGCGCTCACCTGTTGAGAAATGAGATCGGCCGGGGCGTCTGTGAGGATGCCGTCGAAACCGCGCGCGCGATAATCGGTCCATTCCGCCGGGTTGTTGGACGTGCCGGAGAACAGCTTGAGTCCGGCCGCCTTCAATGCGCGCGCCTGATCCGCGCTCACGTCATCTAATCGCAGCATGAGGTAAGTGGCGTGGTGTTTTGCCGCCAGTTCCGCGTAGCGTCCCGGGAATCGCCTGGCGTTGAGCAGGCAGAGCCGGACGCGCGGTTCCAGACGGCGAATGGCGTCCAGCGTGCGGTAGTCTCCCGACTGAAGGATGAACCGGCCTGCCACCTGATGGCGGGCGATGGCGGCGGCGATGCGTTGGACAAAGTACTGGGGATCGACGAAGTGGGGCGAAGAATCCGGGTCCATTTTGGTTTCTCCAAGCAGGAGGACCTTCTCCTTCGCCATGCGCGAGAGGAACTGATCGAGCGTGGGCATCTTTGCGCCTGGGGAGAGTTGCTGGCCTGGGAAACGGGCCGGCCTGCGGGAGCCGCAATCAAAAGTAAGGATCTGCTTGAGCGAGAGTGCGCGAATCGGACCGGCAGGGGAGGAGGGGCTGTGGCAGATCTCCTTGTTCACATGAGTGTCATGGTGGATCACCACTTCACCGTCCGAGGTGACGCCCATGTCGAACTCGATGATGTTGACGCCAAGCCGCAGGGCATGTTCGTAGGCGGCCAACGTGTTTTCGGGCCGGTGCGCCATGCCGCCGCGGTGGGCGATGACCAGCGGTTGGGCCGCGGCCGCGGAGGCGAGAAGGAGCGGGTAGAGCCAGATCATTCGTTGTCCCATGATACGCACTTTGATACGCACGTTTTGTGGGCTGGTACCGTCACCCCTTGCGCCGCACCAGGGTTCCGTGGTGTGATATCCCTTCATCATGGCTTCCCCGAGTATCGAAGTCCCCCTCACGGCCGAAAAGCCCACGCGAGCCCGTTACTGGGTTGTGGTATTCGCGGTCACACTGGCGATTCTCGCCTACATCGACCGCGTTTGCATCTCGCAGGCAGCGCCGCTGATATCGAGAGACCTGGGCTTCGATAAGCAGCAAATGGGTTATATTTTTTCCGCGTTTGCGCTGGCCTATGCGCTGTTTGAGATACCCGGCGGGTGGATGGGCGACTGGATGGGGCCGCGCAAGGTTCTGATGCGCATCGTCATCTGGTGGTCGGTTTTTACGGCGATCACTGGATTCATGCGCAGCTTCAGTTCTCTGCTGGTGGCGCGGTTTCTGTTTGGCGCGGGCGAAGCCGGCTGCTTCCCGAATCTTACCAAGGCGTTTTCAGTCTGGCTGCCCACCGAGGAGCGGGTGAGGGCGCAGGGCATCATGTGGACATTCGCCCGCTGGGGTGGCGCATTCACGCCTCCGCTGGTGATGGCGGTATTGGGATTCATGAGTTGGCGCGGTTCGTTCGTGTTATTCGGCGCGCTGGGCGTCATCTGGGCCGTGGTTTTTTATTGGTGGTTCCGCGATAACCCGAAGGATCACCCGTCGGTGAACAAGGGAGAGATGGAACTGCTGAAGTACGCCTCGCAGAACGCCGGCAGCCACGGCAACGTGCCTTGGGGCCTGCTGCTGACCAACAAGAGCGTCTACCTGCTTTGGGTGCAATACTTCCTGCTGAGCTTCCCCTGGTATTTCTACATCACGTGGCTGCCCACCTACCTGCAGGAGCATCATCAGCTTGGCGCAACCGAAGCCAGCTTCTATGCGGTGGGCCCGCTGCTGCTGGGTGGATTCGGGTCGATGTTCTCAGGCCTGATTTCGCCCTTGGTGGAGCGTTGGACGGGCAGTCTTCGTTTCACGCGCCGCATCCTGGCCTCGCTTGGATTCCTGGGTGCGGGCATCATGCTGGTGGTTTGCATCCAAATGAAGGATCCGCTGCTGGCGGTGGTGTTCATGTCGATGGCCAGCTTCTTCAATGACCTGGTGATGCCCGGCGCATGGGCGGCTTGCATGGATATCGGCGGCAAGTATGCCGGTACGCTGGCCGGGTCCATGAACATGATGGGCAACATGGCGGGCTTTGTGGCGCCTTCGGTGGCGGGCATCATTTTGCAACAGACCAAACTGGCCACCGGCGTAGCCGACTACAATCAGTTCCTCTATATCATGGCGGGCGCCTACCTGCTGGGAACCATCGTGTGGCCGTTCATCGATCCGGTGACGCCGCTTGAAGAAGCCGCACACTGATGCGCCGGGCGGCTCTGCTGATGCTGCTGCCGCCGGCTGTGTTTGCCCAGTGGCAGGCGGGCGCGGCGAAGGTGAACATCAATCCGGATGAACCGGTGTGGCTTGCCGGTTATGGCAATCGCGACCGCCCTTCGGAAGGTGTATTGCAGGACATCTGGGTGAAGGCGCTGGCGGTACAGGATCCCAAGGGCGTGACGGCGGTGATCACCACTTCGGATCTGATGGGGCTGGACACGAAAACCGTGGACGAGGTTTCCCGGCGCGTGTCGGCCAAACATGGGATCCCGCGCGAGCGCCTGCTGTTCAACTACTCGCACAACCATTCCTGTCCGGTGACCGGCGATGTCCTGAAGCTCTACTACACGCTGTCCGAAGCGCAGTCGGCGGCGGTTGGCCGTTACACGCGCAGGCTGTATGACCGCTACACGGAAGTGATTTCGGCGGCGATTTCGAATCTGGCTTCCGCCGGGTTGTCGTTCGAACAGGGGCTGGCGGGTTTTGCCGGGAACCGCCGCCGCGCCCGGCCCGGCGGACGTTCGCTGCCCGGTCCGGTGGATCACGATGTACCGGTGCTTGCGGCGCGATCGGCCTCGGACAATCGGTTAAAGGCGGTGCTGTTCGGTTACTCCTGCCACGCCACGGCCATCTCCGGCTATCGGATCAACGGCGACTATCCCGGCTTTGCGCAGGAAGAACTGGAACGGCGTTATCCGGGCGCGGTGGCGCTTTTTATGATGGGCTGCGGCGGCGATGCGAATCCGTTGCCGCGCATTATGCAGAGCACGGATGCTGAAGCCGTGGACCTGGCGCGGATGTACGGCAGGATTCTGGCGACGGCGGCCGGGCAGGTGCTGGCTTCGAAGATGCGGCCGGTCAGCGGAGAGTTGAAGATCGCGTTCGGCGTTGCGGAGATACCCTTCCAGAAGGCTCCCACGCGCGAACAACTGCAGGCCAATCAGAAGAAGTTCAGCGGCGCGCGTCTTCGCTACAACAACTATCTGCTCGATCAGTTAAATCGCGAAGGAAAGCTCCCGGAGGGCTATCCCTATCCCGTGCAGGTGTGGCGCTTCGGGACGGACCTTACGCTGATCGGGCTGACGGGAGAGCCGGTTGTCGACTACTGCCTGCGCTTCAAGAAGCAATACGGCTTCGACAACACCTGGGTGGCGGGCTACAACAACGAACTTCTTTCCTACATTCCGTCGCTGCGGGTGTTAAAGGAAGGCGGCTACGAGGGCACCGAGGGCATTCCCGAATACGGGCTGCCGGCGCCTTATGGGTGGGCGGTGGAAGAGGTGATCGCGGGCAAAGTGGACGAGCTTGTGCGTCAGTAAGCGCCTGCCGCCGCCAGGATCAGCCCCACCGAGGCCGCGCCCAATACCACCCACAACGTCTCAATACGGGTAAACACCAGCAACGCGAGGCTGATGGAGGCGATGACGATGCTGGGCGCATTCACCAGCGCCGCCTTGCCCAACGGCAGGGTGGAAGACAGCAGCAGGCCGGCCGATGACAACATGATGGCCCGGATGGCGCTGCGCAGCCTGGGACTGGCGGAGTAGCGCGAGCAGTATTGCAGCAGGGGCAGAATGAGGAACGCCGGTGTGATCATCGCAATCCATCCGGCGAAGGCGCCGGGGAGGCCGGCGGCAAGATACCCGACGTTCACCACATAGACACCGACCGGGCCGGGCGAAGTACGCCCCGCCGCCACCGCGGTGTTCAACTGGCTCTCTGTGAGGATGTGATATTTCTCCACGAAATCGGCATGCACGACGGGCAGCGACGCCAGTCCGCTGAACGATGTCACCGTCGCTTTCAGCAACAGCAGGTAGACCACAAGCAGGTTCATTCCCCCTCCACCCAGAGCACGCCGGCGAGCGCGCAAATGCCCACAAGCTGAACCGGGCCGATTGCCAGCCACTCCCGCAACAGAAGCGTGCCACCGGCGTACAGCACGATGCGCGGCCAGTTCCGCCGGGTGCAGTGCGGTTTCACCAGGGCCCAGGCCGCGGCCAGCATCATGCCGACAACCGCCGCAATCATCGATGCCACGGCCGCCTGGGCGAACCGGTTGGAGGTGGAAGCCTGATAGCCGATGACCAGCCACAGCGCGATCAGCGAGGCCGGCAGGCTGGCGGCGATCACGGCAGCCACCGCCGCAGGGAGGCCGCCGATGAGCCATGCCGAGGCGGCGCAGTAAGCCAGCACGTTGGTGCCTGGGGTGATGCGCGCCAACGAGTAAGCCAGGGTGTGGCGTTCCATGTCCAGCCACTTGCGCTGCCCTGTGAACTCGCGCTGCAGGGCGGCCATTGTCGGATCGCCGCCGCCGAACGTGAGGTTCGCGATTTTGAGGAAGACGCCCGTCAAAGCCGCCAGTGAGGGCCGATTCTCCGTGTTTGCCATCTTCTTCAAGCTATCATCGGTGTAATGCGCGGCAAATGGCTGCTGTTCTCCGGCACCGTAATCCTTTTGGCGATCGCCGCCGGTGCGCTTTCCGTCCTGCGTAAACCGGCGCCTGTTCCCAAGAAAGAAGAAGCCGCCGCCCCGCAGTTAGCCGTGGGCGACGAGGTCAGCTTCACCGGCAAGATTGAAGCCGCCCGCGTGGTGCCGGTACCTGCTCCGGTGGAAGGTTTCCTGGAATCCTGGGATGTGGAGACCGGGCAGGATGTGCTGGAAGGGCAGGCGCTGGGCCGGGTGAAGAATACGGCGCTTGATGCAGCCCAGGAACGCGCGCAGATGGAGCTGGAACGGGCCCAGACGCGCGTCTCCAACATCGAAGCTTCGATCCTTGCTGCACGGCTGGAAGCGGCCCGCGCCGATGGCGACGCCCAGCGCGCCCGTTCCGATGCCGATCAACTGGAGAAGGCTTACCAGCGGCAGCAGCGCCTGTTTGCCGAAGGCGCCACTCCACGCGTCAAGTTCGAGCAGGCGGAAAAGGACTATCAGGCGGCCAAGCAGGAGTCGCTTTCCGCCACCACGCTGGCTGGGCAGACCGCTGAGCGGGTAGCCAAACTGGAAAAAGACCTGGAACTGGCAAAGAAGGCGCTGGAAGATGGCGCCGCCGTTCTGGAGGACGCAAAGGCCGACCTGGAGGCGAGCATCATCACTGCTCCGGTGGATGGCACGGTGTTGAGTCTGAAGGTGGAGGCGGGCGGGGAAGTGGATCGCGGCATGCAGGATCTGGTGCAACTGGCCGTCGATCCCGCCATCCTGAACGTCATCATTGAGCCGGATCCGCCGGCGCTGAAAATGATGCAACCCGGCCAGCCGGCGCTGGTGACGGTGGCCGAGGTGATGAACGAAGGCCTGCAAGGCGAGGTGAGGCAGATCAAGGAGAACCAGGTGACGGTGGAGTTCACCTCGCCCAATCCAGCCATCAAACATGGCATGGTCGCCGGGGTGCGGATCAAGCTGATCCCTGTCGAGCAACCGCCCGAGATAAAATAACGGGTTCATGCAATTCCTAGAATCCAGCCTCCTTGAACTGATCACGCAAACTTCCACCAACCTGCCGCCGGATGTGCGCCATGCCATGCGTCATGTTCTGGAAACCGAGACGCCCGGGACGCAATCGGCGCAGGCGTTGAGCATTGTTGCCACGAACGTGGATATGGCCGCCGGCAACGAAGGGCCCATCTGCCAGGACACCGGCATGCCGACCTTTGTCGTGCATACGCCGGTGGGCGTGAACCAGATTCTAATCCGCAAGGCGATTCAGAACGCGGTGGCCGAAGCGACACGGCGCGGCAAGTTGCGTCCGAATTCCGTCGATTCGCTGACGGGCAAGAACTCCGGCGACAACCTGGGCGAGGAAACGCCGGTGATCCACTTTGAACAGTGGGAAGAGGATGACATCGATGTCAAGCTGATTCTGAAGGGCGGCGGCTGCGAGAACAAGAACATCCAGTATTCGCTGCCTTGCTCGCTCGATCATCTGGGCCGTGCCGACCGCAATCTGGAGGGTGTGCGCAAGTGCATTCTGCATGCGGTGTGGCAGGCGCAGGGGCAGGGCTGCGCGCCGGGCGCGGTGGGTGTGTGCATCGGCAGCGATCGCGCGCACGGTTACGTGCTGGCCAAGAACCAGCTCTTCCGCACGCTGGATGATGTGAATCCGAACGCGGATCTGGCGAAGCTGGAAGCCGAGATCATGGATGAGGCCAACCGGCTGGGTGTGGGGGCGATGGGCTTTGGCGGCCGCGCCACACTGATCGGCTGTAAGATTGGCGCGGCGAACCGGCTGCCGGCGAGTTTCTTTGTCTCCGTCGCATACGACTGCTGGGCGTTCCGCCGGCTGGGCGTTCGTTTGGATGCATCAAGCGGCGCCATTACGAACTGGCTGTATCGCGATCCCAGCCGGCCGGTTGACAAGCTTGCCACCGATTCCGGTTTGCCGCTCACCGGACGCGAGGTGGTGCTGCGTCCGCCATTAACTGAAGCGCAGGTGAGGGCGTTGAAGGTGGGCGATATTGTGCTGGTGACCGGCGAGATCTTCACCGGCCGTGACCAGGTGCATGCCTACCTGATGAAGAATCCGCCGCCGGTGGACATGAACGGGTCGGTGCTGTATCACTGCGGTCCGGTGATGTTGAAGGAAGGGGAGAAGTGGGTGACCAAGGCCGCCGGGCCGACGACGTCGATTCGCGAGGAGCCGTATCAGGCGCATGTGATTGGCGCTTACGGCGTGCGCGCGGTGATTGGCAAGGGCGGCATGGGCGCAAAGACGCTGGCGGCGTTGAAAGAGCATGGCGCCGTGTATCTGAATGGCATCGGCGGGGCCGCGCAGTTCTACGCCCAGTCGATTAAGGAAGTGCTGGGCGTGAACCTGATGGAGTTCGGCATTCCCGAAGCGATGTGGCACATGCGGGTGGAGGCGTTCCCGGCCATCGTCACCATGGATGCGCATGGCAACAGCCTGCACGCGGACGTGGAGAAGGCCACCGGCGAGGAATTGGAAAAGCTGCAAAGCGTTTAAAGCTTACCAGCCCACGGGTTGAGTCCAGGCCCGCTGATAGGGATACTCCTGGCTGGGCACGGCGGGCGTAGCGTTCGACTTCACCACTGCCCGGACGAACAACTCATCGCCCCGCAAGCGGTAGGAGGGCGCGGCGCCCTTCTGTTCGGCAAACACTTCGCCGGCGGTGGCGCCTTTGCGCGCGCCCACGAATTGCGTGGTGTATTCCACGCCTTGGGTGGGCTTAATGCGCAGCGACAGACTGCGCGCCGCTTTGTCGAAGGTGATCGACTCCAGTTCGACGCCGGTGGACGCGTAGAAATCGCCGTTGCGCATGGCGCGAATGATCGATTCCGGACTGAGATGCGCCGCGCGCACCATCACCCAGGCGCGGCCCGGCGGGGAATGCGTCTTGTTGCCGTGGTGATTGTGCGAATCATCGGTGCCCAATCCGAACAACGGGGCGGCGTTGTAGCGCGTCAGGCGCAACGCGTTGGCGATGTCCCAAATGGCATCGGTGGAAGGGCGTGTGGCGTCGCCGGGGTCGTTGTCGCCGTCCACGCCGTTCCACACTTCAAAGAAGCGCTCATTCACTACCGCGGCCAGATCTTCAGCCGTCACGCCCCATTTGTAGTTGGGGTGGTTGACGTGCAACATCACGGGCCGCCCGGTGCGTTTGGCTGAGTCCTCCACGGCCTGCAGATTGCGCACCATCGATTCGCGCACGGTGGATCCCATCAGGAACGGCAGCGCTTCGCCGAGATTGGTGGCGTTCATGTGCAGCGTGCGGCCGTCGCCCGCCGCGCCGGTGATTTCCTCGGAGGAGATCATCAGGAACCGGTTCCGTTCCTCCACCAGGGTGCGCACTTCGTCCAGCGTCTTCAGCCGCACTTCGGCGCCGCGCGTTTCCACCCACTTTTCGCCGAAGCGTTTGCGGTAGCGGGCGACGGCATCGACACCTGCGCGCTGGTCAATGCTCTGCGCCGTCATCCAGCGTTCGCCCTGGCTCAGGACGTTGTGATCGGAAAGCGCGAGGAAGTGATAGCCGTGATCGCGATACCATTCGGCGATCATTTCGGGGAAGCCGTCGCCGTCTGACCATAGGGTGTAGGTGTGCAGATTGCCCCGCCACCAGCGGGGTTCGGGATCGGCCGCGATTTGGGCAATCGCGAATAACGCCGCGAAGAAGGCGGCGGCCACGGTTCGGAGAACGAAACTGCGAGTGGGTGGCATAAGGGCGCTGTGTTTCAGTGTAGCGCCGGGATATTTCAACGCTGTGAGGCGAACTGAACCATCGTCTTCCTTGAGGCTGCCGCTTCCTGTTACAATCGCCCCGTATGACCCGTAGAAAATCGCTCGAAGCCCTTGCCGCTCTCTCCGCGGCCGCTTCGCTGGAGGGAGCCATGCCCGAACCCATCCAACTCCACGTCGATCTGGAAGTAGCCGCCGGCAAGGAAGCCGATCTGGTGAAGAACTTCAAGACGGTGTTCCGTCCCACCATTTCCAGGCAGCCCGGTTTTGTCGATGTGAAGCTGCTGAAGCTGCGCACGGTTCCCGTTGGCGACGCGCCGAAGACCAAATACCGGCTGCTGATCAGCTTCAAGACCGAAGAACAGCGCACGACGTGGGTGGCCTCGCCCGATCACCAGAAGGCCTGGCCCACGATCGAAGGGCTGCTCACGGGGAAGAAGTTCGGGGCGGTCCTTTACGACATACAGTGAACGCCGCGCTGAAGGAGTGGAGCGCTGTCAGCGAAGCTCTGAGGCGGGGCGAGCAGGTGGCCCTGCTGCGTAAGGGCGGCATCGTGGAAGCCGAACGCGGCGGATTTCATCTGCGCCATTCCCGATTCCTGCTTTTCCCAACCTTCGAACACCAGCAGCAACGTTTCCTGAAAACGCCCGCCGCGCCACCGGCAATCGGAGAGACGCTGACCATAGAGGTTCTGGCGGAAGCCGCCGGCATCTTCGCCGCGCCCTCCGATCCTGGCATCCTGCTGGCCATGGGAGACGAGTTCATCTGGAATGAAGCCTTTGTGCGCCAACGTTACGACTACCGTCCCGATCTGCCGCTCTGGCTCATTCTGATTCGCGCCTACACGATTCCGCCCACGGTCATCCCCAACCGTCCGTCGTATGCCGGCTGTAAAAGCTGGGTCAACCTCAGCGAGGAAATTGCCGTGGACGCCGCCGCACCGGTACTCGGCGAAGAGGCGTTCTCCCTACGGCGCCAGCGGCTGATTGATAGACTGAAGTAGGCTTCCATGATCTCCATCGTCATCCCCATTCACAATGAGGAGCCCGCCATCCTGCCGCTCTACGACCGCCTAACAGTGGTTCTTGAGAGCCTGCGTAAGCCCTACGAAATCATCTTCGTCGATGACGCCTCCACTGACCGTTCGTTCGAGCTGCTGGCCAACCTGGTGGAAACCGATTCGCGGCTGAAGGTGATCCGGCTGCGGCGCAATTTCGGTCAGACGGCGGCGCTTGCAGCGGGCTTTGACGAAGCGCAGGGCGAGGTGATCGTTTCACTCGACGGTGACCTGCAGCATGAGCCTGAAGACATCCCGGTGCTGCTGGCCAAACTCGACGAGGGTTACGACATCGCCTCGGGCTGGCGCAAACGGCGGCTGGACAACGCCGTGACCAGGAAGATTCCCTCGCGCATCGCCAATTGGCTGATGGCCAAGGCAAGCGGCATCGAGCTTCACGATTTCGGCACCACCTTTAAGGCCTACCGCGCGGAGATTTTGAAGGACATCAATCTCTACGGCGAACTTCACCGCTTCATTCCCGCGCTGGCCAGTTTTTATGGAGCACGCGTGGCCGAAGTGCCCATCCGCAACGTGCCGCGCGCATCGGGCGAATCGCATTACGGGCTGTCGCGGACGTTCCGCGTCCTCTACGACATTATCACCATCAAGTTCCTGCTCAGCTACTTCACGCGCCCCATGCATTTTTTCGGAAGTATCGGGCTGCTGGGCACAGGCACAGGCGCGATGATCATGTTCTACCTGTTCGTGCGCAAGCTGATGGGCTATGAGATCTACCTGGAACATGGCCCGCTGATGATCGCCGGGGCGCTGCTGCTGCTGGCCGGACTGATGATGTTTTCAACCGGCATCCTGGGTGAAGTGCTGATTCGAACCTATTTTGAGAGCCAGGGCCGGCGGATCTACGCCGTGCGCGAAGTGCGAAGTAAACGCGATGCCCGGGCCACCGACGGAGCCAGATAAATGAAGTCCCGACGCCAAGCGATTCAATCCGCCGCCGCCCTCACTCTTCTTCCGGTCGTTGCCAACGCGCAGGAGCATCACCAGGCACAGGCCGCATCCGGCAAACCCGCCCGCCCCTACAAAGCCAAGTGGGCGACTCCGGCGGAAATGAAGCTGCTGGGGGAAGTTTCGGAAATCATCATCCCGAAGACTGACACCCCGGGCGCCGCCGATGCCAGAGTCAACGAATTTATCGACTATACCCTGCAATCGGACAGAAAGCGCCAGGCAGAACTGCGCGCGGGCCTGCGCCGCATTGCGAAAGTGAAGCCCGCGGGCCGCGCCTCCTGGCTGAGCCATGCCGCCGAAAAGCCGGACACCGCGGATGGCCGGTTCTTTACGCTCATCAAGGACCTTACCATCGACGGTTACTACCAGAGCCAGCAAGGGCTGGCGCAGGAACTCGGCTGGCACGGCAACACCTATCTGCCCGAATTCAAGGGCTGCACGCATCCGGAACACCAGGGCTAATCCATGCAAGTTATCCGTCCCCCGCAAGTTCACGACGTCATCATCATCGGTAGCGGCGCCGCCGGCGGCATGGCCGCCTGGAATCTGACGCGGCAGGGCATCAACGTGCTGATGTTGGATGCCGGGGCCAAGTTTCGCCGCGGCTCGTTTTGGACGCACGTGAAGCCCTGGGACTGGTGGCGGAAGATCGACGCGGGTGAGCGTCCGCCGCAGTTTTACGTGGACCTTCACGATTCGCCCTATGAGACGCCGAAAGAACATCCCTTCGACCTCATCCGCGTGTGGGGCCGGGGCGGCAAGACGAACGTCTGGGGGCGCGTGTCGCTGCGCTATTCCGATCACAATTTTGAGGAACCGGCGCGCGATGGCTGGGAAATCCCCTGGCCTATCAGGTACAAGGACATCTCACCCTACTACGACAAAGTGGAGCAACTCATCGGGGTCTACGGCGGCAGTGACGACCAGGACTTCCTTCCCGGCTCAAAGTATCACCTGCCACCGCCGCCGCCGCGTTGCGGAGAACGTCTGCTGATGAAAGCCGCGCGCGGGATCGGACTGAAAATCGTCAATGGCCGACGCGCGGTGCTCACCCGGGAGCATAATGGGCGCGCCCGCTGCCATTACTGTGGATCGTGCGGGCGCGGCTGTGACGTTTCGGCTTTCTTCAATTCGTCGGACTACCTGCTGGAGCCCGCGCTGCAGACAGGCAAGCTGACCATTATTGACAACGCCGTGGCAGCGCGTGTGCTCAACGACGAAAACGGGCTTGCTTCCGGCGTACAGTACTTCGACCGCAACACCCGGCAGGAACATCAGGTGAAAGGCAGGATCGTAATCGTCGCCGCCTCCTGCGTCGATTCGACGCGCATCCTGCTCAATTCGAAATCCCGGCAACACCCCAACGGCATCGGCAATTCGAACGACATCGTAGGCCGCTATCTTTGCGAGCAGGTTCGTTTCCACATGTACGGCTTCATGCCGGAACTGATCGGAACCGCCACGCAGAACGACGACGGCATCGGTGGCGAACACATCTATCTGCCGCGCTACAACCATAAGGACGGCCGCAAGCGCGATTATCTGCGGGGTTTCGGCATGCAGTTCTGGGGTTGCGGCGCGCAGATGAACGCTACCTTCGGAAAGAAGCTTCCGGGTTTCGGCGTCGATCTGAAGACCGCGATCAAGAAACGTTACCCGGCGCTGGTCGCGCTGCACCCGTATGGCGAAGTGCTGCCGCGGCGGGAGAATCGCATCACGGTGGAAGGCACGCCAAACGACAGGTACGGCGTTCCCATTTCCCGCATCGAGTATACGATCGGTGAGAATGAGCGCAAGATGATTCCGGAAATGTATGACGCCGCCGAGTCCATTCTTCGCGCCGCCAAGGCCGAGATCCTGCCCTTTGAGCGGGGCTGGCTGGACAACATGGGCTCCGCCATTCATGAGCACGGTACGGTGCGTATGGGCGCCGATCCGAAACGTTCGGCTCTGAACGGCTTCTGCCAGTTCCACGAAGTGAAGAACCTGTTCTGCGTGGATGGCGCGGCTTTCCCGACGGCGACGGAAAAGAACCCCACCCTGAGCATCCTTGCCGTGGCGTGGCGGGCTTCGGACTATCTCGCCCAGGAAATGAAGTCCGGAAAGCTTTGAGATGAGTACTATGTTACTGATGATCCACCTGATCCTTGTCCTTGCGCCCGTTGCCCACGGGCAATTGATCTATAACGCGCGCCAGGACCAGAAGGCCGAGGAAGTACGTAAGCTTACCAGCGAAATCGCCAACGGGCAGTTATTCCAGGCGCAGTTGGATAACCTGAACGCGCTGTCGAGGCCGGCTTCGGAACGCATCTTCTCGTCGGCCCGGCGGGCGGCGCTCGCGAAACTTACCCGGACGGTCAGTTGGTCCGACATCCGGGAGGATCTTGCCAGCCTGGAAGACGCTGTCTTTCTCAACAAAGACTCCGATCGTATGCAGTGGGAGTCTCAAAAACAGACGCTGGAAGCCGAATTGAAGCGAACCAAAGAAGCGCTGGCCGCCATTCGCGGAAAGGAAGACGACGTAACCGCGCTGGCGTCGCTGCTGAAGGAGGTCGCCCTGGCCGATGAGGCGATACTGGTGGCCGAGAGCCTGATCCCGCGCGATCATCAGAAGCTGTCCCCCACCGATCTGCGAGTGATTCATGAGTTGAACGGAGCCTGCGCCCGCCTGGCTGAGATCCTGGAAGGCTTCGCGCAGCCAAAGCCCAAGACGGCCAGTGCGATTGCGGGCGAAATGCAGGCTGAACTTGCCAGGGCTGAGATCGAGCACCTCACCAACCTCATCAAGATCGAAGCCCGCCGCACGGCGGCCATGGATGACCTGCGCCGCATCTATCAACAGGCGAAGGAAGGTGTGGCGTGTGTCACCACGGGCAAGACGACCGCGAGCGGTCCCTGCATGCGCGATCTTCCCGAAGACCGCGAGTTCGCGGGCATTGACCTTGCTTCGCTCGAAGAGAACGTAGAGACAACGATGCACCGTTACACCGTACGCGCCCGCTGGTATTACCGCCAGAACGACGATGCTGTGCGGCTGGAACGGGTGGCTGAGGAGGGCGTGCGCAGGTGTCCGGACACCGCCGACCGCAACTGCCAGATCCGCACCGCCGCGCTCAGCCAGCGGCAGCAGAACCGCGAAGAGAAGGAAGCCGATCTCTCGGCGCACAAACGCAAGCTCCAGTTTGTGGTGTTCGCTCTTGAAAACTGGGCCGCGGTGATTTCCCGCGCGACTACGCCTAATCGCCTGGCCGACCTTCGCGCAGCCATGGAAGACCGCCGGTATCAGATTAAGCGCGACACAATCCTTGCCCGTGGCTATGAGATGACGCTGCTCAGCGGAGCCGAGACCCTGGCTGCTTACCACAAGGGCGGAATCCGGCCCGGCAACGTCGCGCAACTGGCGCAGGCCATGCTCACGCTCGGCCTCTTTCCCGCCATCGCGCTCAAGTAAGGTACACACGTCATGAAGACAGCCCTCCTGCTCATCGCCGCCGCCGGATGCTCCCTTGCCCAGGAATCGTCGCCCTGCCAGCCCAAGGAAAAGCCGGTTCCCTGTTACGTGCGCATCCTGCAGGCGAAGCTGGCCGAGTACCGGAAGTCCGTCGACGGCCAGATTCAATCCGAGCGCGATCTTTCTTCCGCGCTGGCCGACGTGCTGGCGGCCGAGGCGGAACGCAACGTCTACGAACTGCTGCAGATTGAGCGCTACGACAACAGCTTTCGCCTCGCCTCCGATCTGGCCGAGGAGCGCCTCACGCCTTCCCAACTGCGCGAGAGGCTACGCGACATTTCGACGAAGGAGTTTGAGGCGACGCGCCAGTTCCACGAAGCGGAGATGTCGCTGCTGGTCTCCGTCCTCCCGGCGCTCAAGAAGAACGAACTGGATACGAAGAAGCTGGACGCGCTACAAAAAGCGCTCACTCAACTGTCCACTAAACCCGAACTGAAAACACAGCTTGCCGACATGGTTGCTTTCGCCAAGGACTTTCAGAACATCTACGAGTTGGAAGGCTGCAAGGATCTGGCGCGCGCCGTTTCCATTACCGGCGGATCCATCGCCACGCTGAAGCTTCAGACAGGAGAACCGGGACTGGAGTCCCGAGTGAAGGCACTGGAGCAGCGCAGGTCCGATACGGAAAAGGTTCTCTCCAGGCATCCGCGCTACAAGAGCGGGAAGTGCCAATAGGAGCGCACATGGCCAAGCTCACCAAGACCGCCCGCACCGAATTTCTTACCACGGCGTTCACCATTACCGCCGCGGTTGCCGCGGAACTCGACGAACGAGCGGAATCGCCGGACCCGATTGAAAGCGCTCGGGCCATGGCGCTGCTGATTGACGCGCGCAACAGGCGCGATGACATGGCGGCCAGTCTGGCGTTTCTGAAGCGCCGCCCGGCGCCGGGTCTAAAAGCCATCTCCGATGAGGAGGCACGCCACCTGGACGAACTTGCGGCGATTCTGCAGGAGCGGACGAAGAAGGGGAACATGGCGAACAAGAGCATCGCGGTGCTGACGGAGATCATGCGCACCAGTGATGGCATCAGCCAGATTCTGGACGAGCGCAGCGCCTGATTGGCCGAGTGTGTAGTACGTTGAGTAGAGAACTCATGCGTACGACTCCAGTTCAAACATCCGACTGGCGGGGCGTGTTTCCCGTCCCGCCGCTTTGCCGCCGCAACGACAAGGCGCGAAGCATCGATTTCGACGGCAACCAGCGGCTGGTGAAGTTCCTTCACTCCAACGGCATCCGCAATCTGCTGTATGGCGGCAACGCGTTCCTCTATCACATCACGCTGGGCGAATACGAAGACCTGCTGGCCTGGCTGAACGGGCTGGGCGAGGATCTGTGGTGCATTCCCTCGGCGGGCCCGTCGTTCGGGCGGCTGATGGACCAGGCGCCGCTCTTGCGCCGTTACCGTTTCCCCGCGGTGATGCATCTGCCGAGCGGCGATCCGCGCGATGCGGCCGGGCTGGAGCGCGGACTGCGTGAATTTGCCGAGGCCGCCAACACTCCGCTGATCCTGTACTTGAAGGACGAGCCCAACTTTGGAGGGAATCTGGAGGCGGGCCTGGATGCGGTGGCGCGCATGGTGAACGATGGCGTGTGCATTGGGATCAAGTATGCGGTGGTGCGCAAGGATCCGGCAGTGGACGCCTACCTGGATGGATTGCTGCAGCGCGTGGACCGTTCGATGGTGGTGAGCGGCATCGGTGAACGGCCGGCGATCGCGCATCTGCGGGGCTTTGGTCTGCCCGGTTTCACCACCGGCAGCGGATGTGTCGCTCCCTATCTTTCGCTGCGGCTGTTTGACGCCTGCCACGCGCAGGACTGGGAGGCGGCCGCGCAAGTGCGCGAAGCGTTCATTCCACATGAGGATCTGCGCGATGCCTGGGGGCCGGCGCGTGTGCTGCATGCGGGAACGGCGCTCGCCGGGATTACGGAAACCGGACCGATTCCTCCGTTTATCACGCCACTCAACGAGGACCAGTTGGCCGTTTTGAAACCGGTGGCCGAAGCTCTGCTGGCTGCCAATCAGGCGGCCGCGGCCGTGGCGGCGTAGGTTAAGCAGGCGGAGACGGCTTCTCCACGCCGGCCAGTCCCTGATCGGATTTCGCGGCGTCGTAGTCCGGATTCACGGATGGCATGGCGGCTTTGGTCTCATCGCGCCAGGCGCGCAGGAGGCGATGGAGGTCTGCCGCCCGCCGCTTTTCGCGGTTCACCAGGTTACGCTTTTCGCCGGGATCTGCGCGCAGGTTGAACAACTCCAGGCGGCCGTCTTCGTAGAATTCGATCAGCTTCCAATCGCCGCGGCGGATGGCCGCTCCCGGCACGCCGCCCTGATTGGAATAGTGCGGATAGTGCCAGTAGACGGCGTCGCGTTTCACCCCACCCCCTCGCATGGCCGGCGCGAGCGAGACTCCATCCATCGCCGGCTTTCCGGCGCCGGTTAAGTCCAGCACCGTCGGCATCAGGTCCACCGTCGAGGCCACCGCGCCGGACAGGCCCGCGCGCGTCACGCCCGGCCATCGCACCAGCAGCGGAATGCGGATGCCTCCCTCGTAAAGGTGGCCCTTGCCGGCGCGCAGCGGCGCATTGTTGGTCACCGGAATGTTGCGGCGTCCTTCAAACCGCAGGCCGCCGTTGTCGGAAAGGAAAAACACCGCCGTGTGACCGGCAATGGCCAGCGAATCGAGCTTGCGCAATATGCGGCCCACGCCTTCATCCAGGCTCTGGAGCATGGCGGCGTAAATCGGATCGGATTGCCCTTTTCCCTTGCGCTGGTATTTTTCCACCATCTCGCGTTTGGCCTGCAGCGGCGTGTGCACGGCGAAATGCGGCAGGTAGAGAAAAAACGGATTGTCCCGGTTTTGTTCCAGGAACTCTTCGGCGCGGCCGGTGAGGTTGTCGGTGAGATAGCCCTCGTCCTTGAGCCCGGGGATGCGGAACGGCGCGTGATAGGAAGGCGGGGAGCCCTTCTCCGTCCCGCCGATGTTGAGCGCGAATCCCTGATCGGTGGGCAGGAATCCCTCGCCGCCCAGGTGCCATTTGCCGATGCTGGCTGACACGTATCCTTTCGCCTTGAGCGCTTCGGCAAGCGTGATTTCATCGTGGGGAAGCTGCTGCTCAAACTGCGGTGTCAGCAGTTTCGCCGTGGGCCACTGCTTGCGGCCGGGGATCCAATCCGTGAGATGGAGCCGCGCGGGATACTTGCCGGTGACGATGCTGGCGCGTGTGGGCGAACAAACCGGGCAGGCGGCATAAGCCTGTGTGAAACGCACTCCCGTCCGCGCAAATGCATCGAGGTTTGGTGTCTCATGAAAGGTACTGCCGTAACATCCCAGGTCGCGCGCGCCGAGGTCATCGGCAAGAATGATGATGACGTTGGTGGGCCGCTGCTGCGCGCGCGCCGAAGCCGCGCCAGCCAGCCCGCCGAGAAACGTCCGGCGTGTGAGATCCGTAATCCGCATTCTTCCAGGATATGTGACAATCGCAGCTATGAAACCCACTCGACGCCAGGTGATCGCCGGGTCCGCCATGGCCATGGCCGCCAAGGCCGAAATTCGCCTTCCGCGCAAGGTGCGCCTGGGTCTGCTGGATCTGGAGGGCCATGTGGGCGACGTGCTGCGCCCGCTGCCGCAACTGCCCGACGTGGAAGTGGTGGCCATCGCGCACCCGAATCCGGCGGTTGCCCAGCGCACGGTGAAGGCGAACCCGCGGCTGACGGAGGCGCGCTATTTCAATGACTGGCGGCGCATGCTGGACGAAGCCAGGCTTGACATGGTGAGCGTTTGCACGGCAAACGGCCCGCGGTCAGAGGCGATCCTCGCTTGCCTGGACCGCAAAATGCACGTGATGGCGGAAAAGCCGCTGGCTTTGACGCGCCCCGATCTGGACCGCATCCGCGTGGCCGCGAACAAGGCGGGCGTCAAGGTGGGCACGATCCTTCCCATGCGATTCAGCCCGGTGTATCTCGCCCTGCGCAAGATCGTGATGAGCGGAGAGATCGGCCAGGCGATCAATATCACTTCGCAGAAATCGTACAAGGCGGGCAACCGGCCGGAGTGGATGAAGCGCATGGCCACCTATGGCGGCACCATTCCGTGGATCGGCATTCATATGATCGACCTCATGCGCTTCACCTCGCGCCGGGAGATGATGGACGCCTACTCCTACCGTGCGCAGGTGGAGCCGCCCGCTGGCATCGGCGAGATGGAGAACACCACGGGCAGCATCTTCCGTCTGGATAACGGCGGTGTGGCGATGCTGCACATGGACTATTGCCGGCCCGAGTCGGCCACTACCCATGGTGACGACCGGCTGCGGCTGGCGGGCACCAAGGGAGTGGCGGAGTATATGGCGGCTACGGGTGTCACGCTGATGGTGGAAGGGAAGAAGCCCGAGGTGATTGGCGAACTGCCCGAGGAAAAGCAGGTGTTCATCGACTTTGTGGAACACGTCTACAACGGCAAGCCGACCGAACTGCCGTTTGACGATATCTACCGCGCGAATCTGATCACGATCGCCGCGCAGGAAGCGGCGTTTAAGGGTGTGCCGGTGCGGGTGTGAGGCGTTAGGAGGGCAGATCGCCCCGGTGATTGCGCAGGAACTCCTCGTCGATGCGCTTGCGTCCGCGGAATCCTTCCTGGATGCCGTGCCAATACTCGATGCCGCTTTCGCCGAGCTTCCAGCACAGGTAGACTTCCTCGCCGTGATAGAGCGTGCGGAAGTCGATGAGGCCGATGTCCAGATCCTTGATCTCGCAGCCGAAGGAGTGAATCTCCTCGATGGCTTCCTTTAACTGCCGCGCGCAAGTGTCGCGTCTGGACTTTTCCGCCTGCAGGCGGCCGGAGTCCACCTGGGCGCCTCCGCTCATCAGGATGCGCCGGTTTTCTGATTGCAGCACTTCTTCGGACTGATCGTAGAAGCGCTTCAACTCAAGCGCGGCGCGGATGGAGCGTTCCACCTCCGGCAGCACTGCTTCGGCCTGCTGGAGGGTGAAGTAGGGCACGCGTCTATACTCCTGAGACCTGCACAGCCAGCATGCGGCTGCGCGGCCCGTCGAACTCGGCGAAGATGATGCTCTGCCAGGTTCCCAGCAACACGCTGGCGTTGCGCACCTGCAGGCACAGCGTCTGTCCCATCAGCATGCCGCGCATGTGGGCGTCGGCGTTGCGGCGTTCACAGTCTGAGAACTCGGGATCGTTGTGGCGGTAGTAGTCGTCGCGCTCCACCACTTTTTCGAAGAAGACCTTGACGTCGTGCAGCAGGGCGTCCTGCCATTCGTTGATGAATACGGCCGTGGTGGTGTGCAGCGTCTGCATATGCACCATGCCATCCTTGACGCCGCTCTTGCGGACCACGTCATTGATGCGGTCCGTGATGTTGGAAAGCTGCATCCTCTCGTTGGAGATCCAGTCAATGATGCGGTTGTACACCTTGTATCCGTTGGCCGATGGCTCGACCGCCACGCCCGGAATCTCGTCGGAAACCTTCGCTGGACTCATCTGGACAAAATTATAGCAGGAGCGTTTCGCCGTTCCGCTCACGGTGGCTGGAGGCCCGCTCACCGGCGAACCCAGGCCCGCTCATGGCTTTTCCGTCGCGCCAGCCACAACGGGAGGGCGATACTCTAAGCTGACAAGGCACGAATGCGGATTCTGATGCTCATCCTCGCCGGCGCGACTGGCCTTCTCGCGCAAACATCCGGAACTTTGTCGGGAACTGTCGTTCTGGATTCCTCGGGTGAGCCTCTGCATTTTGTGAAGGTGCTGCTCATCGGTCTCAGCCGCGGCACGCAAACCGATGACAGCGGGGCTTTCCGGTTCGAGAACGTTCCTCCTGGCACGTATGAAGTGCTGGCGCACCTGCACAGCCTCAGCGACGAACGAAAGACCGTGATCGTTTCCGAAGGCGGCTCCGCACACGTGGAGTTCCGGCTGAAACTCGCCGCGGTGCGTGAGCAGGTCACGGTGACCGCTTCCGGCAAGGAGGAAACAACGCTTGAGACCTTTCTGCCGGCGTCTTCCCTGGATACAACGGATCTGACGTCGAAGTCAGCCACCTCGCTGGGAGAGGTGATCGAGAATGAGGCGGGGGTGGCGAAACGGACCTTCGGCCCCGGCACCTCGCGCCCCGTGGTGCGCGGCTTTGATGGCGACCGCGTGCTGATTCTGCAGGACGGGTTGCGCACCGGGACGCTCTCTTCGCAATCGGGTGACCATGGCGAACCCGTAGATCCAAACTCGATTGAACGCGTGGAAATCGTGCGCGGGCCCGGCACGCTGCTGTATGAAGGCAATGCCATTGGCGGCGTGGTGAATGTGGTGAGCAATCACCACCAGCTTCACAAGGAGCCGGATAAAGGCCTGCGCGGTTACGTTACCGGGCTGGGTGGATCGAACAACAACCGGCGCGGCGGCAGCGGCGGCGCCGAGTACGGCTTCGGCAACTGGCTGCTGACGGGAAACGGCGGCGCCATCTATATGGATGACTACAAGTCACCTCTGGGGCCGGTGCCGAATTCGTTCAGCGAGATCAGCAATGGCAGCGGCGGCATCGCGCACTACGCGCCGAAATCTTTTTTCAACTTTTCTTACGGTCTGCAGGACGGCGTCTACGGAATCCCGTTCGATCCGGCTGAGGAGCACGAGCACGGGGAGGAGGAAGAGCCGGAAGGAGAACAAGGAATCATATCGCTGCCCTTCCGGCGTCATATGGCTCGCTTCAACGGCGGGTTCCGGAATCTCACCGGCCCGCTTGAACAGATGCAGTTCTCGATGACCTATAG
The DNA here is from genome assembly GCA_033762895.1 of Bryobacteraceae bacterium. GTDB lineage: Bacteria > Acidobacteriota > Terriglobia > Bryobacterales > Bryobacteraceae > CADEFT01. The sequence goes on from JANRLE010000360.1 coordinate 44,780, forward strand.
CGACTGGAAACACCGTGAACTGGAGGGGGACGAAGTCGCCAACCAGTTTTTCAACAAGCAGTTCATCTATCGCGGGGTGTTCGACCAGGCGCGCAAGGGCAAGCTATCCGGCACGTTCGGTTTCTGGGGGTTGCGGCGCGACTACAAGGCGATCGGCGAGGAAGCCAATACCCCGCCGGTGGACCAGAACGCCTTTGCCCTGTTCGGGGTGGAGCAACTCAATTTCGAACGGTTCCGATTGCAGTTCGGCGCCCGTGTGGAGCGCTCGTCCTACAACCCGCTGGAACGCGACGAGGGTCGTGGACCGCGTTCCTTCACCGGCGCGTCAGGGTCGGTGGGCGCCAATATAAGGCTGTGGAATGGCGGTGCGTTGGCGGCGAACTTCACCAGTTCCTTCCGCGCGCCCGCGCTTGAGGAACTCTACGCGTTCGGGCCCCACGCCGGTAACCTGATGTTCGAGATCGGCGACGGCAGGCTGAAGCGCGAACGGGGCAATGGCGTGGATTTTTCCCTGCGCCATCAATCCCAGCGCTTCCGGTTCGAAATGAACTACTTCCATTACCGGCTGAGCGACTATGTTTTTCTGGCTCCCACAGGTGAAATCGACGAAGGGTTTCCGGTGGCAAACTACCGGCAGGGCACCAGCCGCTATCGGGGGATGGAAGGCCGCCTCAGCGCCGGGCTGCACAACAATGTGTGGCTGCATCTTGGGTTGGACACCGTGAACGCGGAGTTGACCAGCCCCAGGCAGGCTCTACCGCGGATTCCTCCCGTGCGGGGCCGCGCCGGTCTGGACTTCCGTTTCGGCAACTTCAGCTTCATGCCGGAGTTGATTCTGACGAACAGGCAGGACCGCGTTTATGAACTGGAAGATCCCACGGCGGGCTACGCCGCGGTGAACATGAAAGCGCTCTATTCGGTGACGCAGAAACACTTCCTGCACATGTTCGGCGTCAACGTGTTTAACGCGTCGAACCGGCTTTACCGTAATCACCTGTCTTTCATCAAGTCGTTCGCTCCGGAAATTGGCCGGGGCGTGCTATTCACCTACACGATGCGGTTTTTCTAGGGAAGCGGCCGCCACCGTGTAGAGAATCTTCCAGCCGGCCGCCAGCGAGGCTTTCAGGTTCCCGGAGACCTTGTTCGTGCCGGCGTGGCGCTTGCCGTAGCTGACGGGCACTTCCATGACGCGCAGGCCCTGGCGCAGGGCGCGCACCTGCATTTCCACGGTCCAGCCGTAGTTGCGGTCCTTCATGCCCAGTTGGCGCAGCGCGTCGGCGCGGATGGCGCGAAACGGGCCGAGGTCGGTGTAGCGGAAACCGTGGATCCACCGGATGAGCGTGGTGGCCAGCCAGTTGCCGAACTCCTGATGGAGCAGCAGCGATCCCGGTTCGGCCGTGCCCATTGTGCGGGAACCAATCACCAGGTCGGCGCGTCCATCGAGCAGGGGGGCGAGAAGGGAAGCGGCTTCTTCCGCCTTTTCAGAAGCGTCAGCCTGCATGAACACCACGGCGAAACAGTCCGGCGGGATCGCTTCCATTGCGCGGAGGCATGCGGCGCCGTATCCGCGCTCAGACGTCCGGACCACCAGCGCGCCCCGCTCCCGCGCGACGTCGGCGGTACGGTCGGTGGATCCGTTGTCGGCCACGATCACCAGGTGGAACAGCCCGGCCGGGATGCGCGACAACATCGTGCCGATCACGGCTTCTTCATTCAAAGCCGGGACGATCAGAGTTGTTGATCGTCTGGGACTGTTCATGGTGTAATAATGAGCGACTTCCCACCGCGGACCTCGGAGACATCGGGAATGAGTGAAGAAACGCAGCGATCGCCGTTGGTCATGGCACTGTTCTGGATGCGTGATCTCATGCTATCGGTGTTCATCGCCATCGCGGTGATCCTGTTTCTCTACCAGCCGGTAAAGGTGGAGGGCACCAGCATGATGCCGTCGCTCACCGACCAGGAACGCATTTTCATCAACAAGTTCGTGTACAAGTTCGGCCTCCGCGACATTCTGCGCGGCGACATGGTCGTCTTCTATTATCCCCAGGATCCGAGCAAGTCCTACATCAAACGAGTGATCGGCCTGCCCGGCGACACGGTGGCGGTGGAGGATGGAGTGGTGTACGTCAATGGCGACCGCCTGGAAGAGGACTACGTTCCCGAGGAATATCGCGACCGGCAGAGCTTTCCGTTGACCGTGGTTCCTCCGAACCACTACTACGTGCTGGGCGACCACCGCACGTCGTCAAACGACAGCCGGGCGTGGGGCGCCGTCCATCGGCAGTACATCTACGGCAAGGCTGTGTTCGCGTATTGGCCGCTGGAAAAGATGGGACTGCTTCCGTAGGCGCATCAAATATGCGAACGAAGACGCTCATTTCGGCGGAGGAGTACCTGCGCACTTGTTTCGAAGGTCCGGAGCCGGACTATGTTGGCGGAGAACTAGTGGAGAGGCCGGTGCCGAACTTCCTGCATAGCCGCGTTCAAGTCCGCTTGTCTGATGCATTCAAGCCCTGGGAGGACCGGCGCCGGCTGTTCCGCGCTTCCGAGATCCGGCGGCGAGTCGCGCCCGAAAGATTCCGGGTTGCCGATTTTGCGGTTTTTACTTCGGAACAGAATGAGCCAATACCCGAAACGGCCCCCTGTGCGGTAGTCGAAATCGTATCACCGGATGACCGTTACGAAGAAATCATGAGCAAGCTTGCCGACTACGGGCAGGCTGGTGTCGAGTACATCTTCGTAGCCGACCCGGCCGGGCACAGATTCTCCCGCTACCGTCAGGGCGACCTCTTCGCGCTGGCGGCAATCTTCGGCTGATCGTCCACCATCCCGGTCTCAACCGCGCCGCCCGAACAGCCACATCACCAGCGTCAGCAACAGGCTCAGCAGGATGCTGGTCATCAGCGGGAAGTAGAAAGTCGAGTTCTTTCCCCGCCATACGATGTCGCCCGGCAGCCGGCCTATCCGGAACGGGAGACGATCACCCAGTGTCAACAGCGCGCCGATCACCATGATGATCAGCCCGGCGACGATGAGTGACCGCCCGATTCCCGCCATTTATACCGAATAGGTGCGTCCCTTGTGCAGGCCAAGCAGGATCTGCACAAGCCGGTGTCCGATCAGCTCATGCAGGGTGAGAAGCTCACGGTTGGCCTCGGTGATTTCGTCGACGTTACCGGCATCCTTCACCACGCCGCCCGCCCTTAGCGCATCGGCCGCCTCGCGAAGTACACTGTCCTCCAGCGCCTCCCCGGCCATTTCCCACAAGGTAATGAATCGGTCCACGGCGGTAGGGAAGCTCACCGCGAATACGCCCCAGTTGCTGGTGGTGCGCGGCGGCTTGTAATCGAGATTGAACGGCCCCTTGTAGCCATGGCTGCGCAACAGAACCAGCACATTCAGCCAGTCCAGCGGATTCACCAGGCCGACGGCGATGTCCACGTCGTGCTTCAGCCGGTAGCCGTCATTGATATCGAAGTGCCAGAGCTTGCCGGCCAGCAGCGCGCGCGCCAAAGCCGCGCGGGGAGCGGCGCCCCACATCAGTTCGTGCAGGTATTCCGGATTCAGTCCCACCATTTCGGGATGCGTGAGCAGACCGGAATGGATGAAGGCCAGCATGGCGTCGGAAGTCGGCAGCAGAATTTCCGCCTGCGGCTCAAACGGTTTGGCCTCCATGCAGTGCTTCAACGTCTTGCGCTTCATCTGGGCGGCGATCCTGAGATCGGCTTCGCACGCGGCGTTCAATCCCTCGGCGTACCAGCGCAGCGTTTCGGTCTCTTCCACCGCGCCCTGGATCTGATAACCCAGCGAACCCGGCCAATAGACGGCGTAGCTGGCGCCAAGCTGATGGCCGATCTTCACCGTGTTGACCAGCCGGCTGGCCGCATACTGCCGCACCGCCGGTGACTCCGCCGCCGGGCTGGCCGCGAACACAGCGTGGTGAAACGTCTCTGTTGTCACCATCGAGCATTTCACGCCGTTCTTCTTCAGCGATTTCCGGATGCGGTCCACAATCGCGTCCTGTTCATCGGTGAACAGGCTGTTGGTGGGAATCACATCGGTGTCATGCGTGGTCCAGTGGCCGATGCCGATTTCGCCGTACCGGTCGATCACCTCTTCAAAGCCTACCGGCCGGCGCGTCGGCGCATGAAACAGCGCGTGTCCTTCATAGGCGGCCGCCCACTGCGGACCGGAGATGAAGTACTTGCGCCGCTGATCGGGTGTGTAGCTGCCCCCGCAGGCATGCATCAGGCGTCCGACAAGGCCCTGCTGTTGATCGGCGGGGATCGGTTTGAGTTTGGATGTGCGTTTGGCTTTCATGCGCAACCTAACATTGTAGATCGTTAGGTTGTCGCGGCGTAATCCACCTTGCGGCCTTTCAGCAACGCCAGGTTCGCCAGATGCGGACCGGCCACCGCCTGCGCGGCGATCTCCACGGTGCAGTTGGGATCCTTGCGGGTCTTCATGCACTCCAGGAAATTTTCCACGTGCGCTTCCACCGGCACCGGCGCCTGCTCCGCATAGATGGGCGGATTTTCCCGTTTCCACGGCTCGCCGTAAACCTTGTAGCCGGCGTCGTCCAGAATCATGGTCCCCTTGTCGCCCATGAAGGTGATGGACCAGCCGTTCTGGAAGGAGTTGGCGTAGTCGAGCGTCCAGGTAACCATGAAGTCGGGATATTCAAAGACAGCGCTGAAGACATCGGGATGTTCAGCGCCGGTCATCTTGGCGACGTATCCGTGGCAGATGGCGGACTTCGGCGGGCCGGACTTGGTGAACCACTGCACCACGTCCATCAGGTGGGTTCCCTGATCGGTCATGTTGCCACCCGCGTAATCCCAGAAGTAGCGCCACTTGCGGAAGCGCATCGGCTCAATCTCGCGCTTCTTCGCATTGCCAAGAAACCGCTTCCAGTCGAGCTTGCCCGGCAGGGGCGAATTGTCCAGCGGCCCGGCGATATTCCAGTGCCACTGCGGCTTCACCAGGGTGATGCGGCCCAACACGCCGTCGTCCACCAATTTCTTAGCCTTCATCACGGCCGGCGCGCTGCGTCGCTGCATGCCGATCTGCACCACCTGCTTTGACTTGCGCACGGCCTGTATCATCTTCTGGCTCTCTTCCAGTGTCTTGGAGAGCGGCTTTTCGGCATAGATGTCCTTGCCGGCCGAAAGCGCGTCCATCATCATGGGGCAATGCCAGTGGTCGGGCGAGGCGATGATCACCGCGTCGATGTTCTTTTCCTCGAGCAGTTCCTTGTAGTCGGTAAAGGTCCGGGCGCCGGGCGAATCCTTTTTCGCCGCCTCCAGATGCGGCTCATACACATCGCAGAGCGCCACGCACTGCGCGCCTACCTTGGTGAAAACGCGGTTGACGTAGCGGCCGCGCCCACCGGTGGCGATCACGCCATAGGCCACGCGGTCATTGGCTCCGAAAGCCGAAGCGGGAACGAAAAGAGGTGCTGCGGATGCTGTTAGAAAATCACGACGGTTCAATTGCATGAATGAGAAACCTCCCTGGCTCATACTCTATCACCGCGGCCGCCAGGAACGAATCCCCTTGAGGGGTCCCGCGGGCGTGTAATTCCGCTTAGAATACGGTAGATGACATTGTCGCGGCTTCTGGCGGTTACGGGTTGCTTCCTCGCTGGCGCGGCGCTCTGTTTGGGTGAGACGTTCCTTGTGCTGCCGTTCTTCAATCAGACGACCAACAAGAACCTGGATTGGATCGGCGAAAGCATCGGAGAGAACGTGCGTGAGGCGCTGGTGGCCGAAGGTGCGCTGGCCATTGACAGGGAAAAGCGGGGCGAGGCCTACAGCCGTCTCACCGTGCGGCCCTATGCTCTTCTCACGCGGGCAACGGTGCTCAAGATCGCCCAGATGCTGGATGCCGACAAGGTGATCTACGGCCAGTTCGAACTGGAGACCGGCAGCAAGACGCCTGCCGGAAGCCGCGGCACCTTGCGCATCACCGCGCAGATTCTGGATGTGGGGAACCTGCGGCGGGGACCGGACTTCATTGCACTGGGAGCGCTCGAAGACCTGGCCGCGCTGCAGACTCATCTTGCCTGGCAGACGCTCCAGTTTGTAATGCCGGAGACTTCTCCTTCCGAGGAGGAGTTCCGCAGGCGCCGGCCTCCGGTGCGTGTGGACGCCATGGAACACTACATTCGCGGTCTGCTCAGCTCCAATGACGAACAGAAGCAGCGGTTTCTCCAGCAGGCCGCGAAACTCGATCCCGCCTTCGCCCCGCCCTGCCTGGAACTGGGCCGCTACTACTCCGACAAAGAGGATTACCAGAACGCGAGCCTCTGGCTGGCGCGGGTGGGCCCGCTTGACAACCATTACCTGGAGGCAACCTTCCTGCGGGGCGTCGCGCGGTACGAATTGAAGGACTTCGCCGGGGCGCGCGCGGCGTTTGAGACCGTGCTGAAGGATGCTCCGTTGAACGAAGTTCACAACAACCTGGGCTCGGCCCTGATCGAAACCAATCCCGTGGAAGCCGCCATCCATTTCTCCAAGGCGCTCGAAGGCGACCCCAACGATCCGCTGTATCACTTCAATCTCGGCTATGCGCGCTGGAAAGGCGGCGACATGGCGGGCGCTGCGGCCAGCTTCCGCGCCGCCCTGGAACGGGACCCGGAGGACGAGGAAACAAAGGATCTGCTCAGCCGCGCCGAACGCGGAGTTTCTCCACTGGCGGCCGATCCGAAAACCTCCGGATTGGAGCGGCTGAAATACGAATTCGAACTTTCCGCGTATCTTCAACTGAGGGCGATTCTGGAGGGAGGGAAAAAAGAATGAGAGAATGCCGGTTGGCGGAGTTTCGCGACACCGGGAAGGGGCTATAATCGGAGATTCATGCTGGAAGCGTACGGGCTATCCGACCTGGGCTGCGTCAGGCAAAACAACGAGGATTACTGTTTACTGGCGCCTGAGTTGGGACTTTATGTCGTGGCCGATGGGATGGGCGGCGCCCGCGCGGGGGAGCATGCGTCCAAACTGGCGGCCGAAACCGTCGCCAACTTCGTGTGGCGTGCGCAGCGCAACGACGTCGATGTCCTGGTGAAGGCTTTCGAGGAAGCCAACAAAGCGGTGAAGGATGCCGCGGCCCACGACAGCGGGATGGAAGGGATGGGCACCACGTTGGTAGCCGTGCTGGAAACCGGCGAGGAGTTGGTGATCGCAAGTGTGGGGGACAGCCGCGCCTATTTGCTCCAGGGACAGGATCTGGTGCTGCTGACCGAAGATCAGACCTGGGTGAATGAAGTGGGGCGGCGCCTCGGCATCGATGAAGAGAGCCTGAAAACGCATCCGCTGCGCCATGTTCTGACGATGGCCATCGGAGTGAGTTCCCCGCTTCGGATTTTGTCCTATAAGATAAAGCCCAATCCGGAATCCCTGATTTTGCTGTGTAGCGACGGTCTGCACGGCGTGGTGGATATGGCTACGATACGGGAGGTGCTGATTTCGCTGCAATCTTTGGAAGGCAAATGCCACTCCTTAATTGATGCCGCGAAAAAAGCCGGTGGTCCCGACAACGTCACCTCCGTCCTGCTGCGGGCCGGAACTCCGTCGCCCTCTTCTCCCGAATAAATCCTGGTGGATCTGCTGGACGCTGGCATGCGTTCTTGCCCATGGCCAGATGCGCGCGCCGGCGATGCTGGAGATCAGCGTCCTTGAAGGCGACGGGGAAAAGTTCGCGCCCGGCAGCCGCGCTTATAAGGGAATTACCGTTCAGATCACCGATGAGACCGGCGCGCCGGTACCCAAAGCGAGAGTGAACTTTCGAATGCCGCGCTCAGGACCCGGTGGCAGGTTCGCCTCCGGAGGCCTGGAAGAGCAGTCGCTCACTGACTCCGATGGCAAGGCTGCGGCCTGGGGCATTGAGTGGAATCAGATTCCGGGAGAATGCCGCATCGCTATTGTCGCAACGGCGGGCTCCGCGCGCGCGGGGACTACGGCATCGGCGATTCTGATGGGAGCCCCCGCGGCGGCTACCGGGCAGGTCATCGCCTCGTATGAGGTGGCGCCGGCGCCACCGGAAACCGCGCCAGTGCCTCCCGCATCCGAAGTCCCCGCCGATGCGCCATCCGACAAACGGCCGGGGGTGTTGTTTACCCGCACCGCGGACTTGGACGAGCCGATCCCGGGCTCCCGTAATAAATGGCTGCTGATCACACTGGCGATCGGCGGCGCTGTCGGAAGCGGCTTCCTCTACCGGATGTGGCAACAGCGTGGCGGGACAGCGGGCGCCACCACCGTGATTCCGGCGGCGCTGAATCCGCCGCCGCGTCCATCCATCGGCAATCCCACGATCACGATCGGAAGACCATGACCCCTACGATCTCTCTCTTCTTCCTTCTCTCCGGTTCCGGCCTGGAACTTCCTTCCCTGGGAACGGTGCGCAGCGAAGCCGGATGGCGGGAACTGTTCGGCTTTCGCGGCAACTTCCTGTGGGCTGAGGTCCCCGCCGCCAACCAGGCGCCGTTCTCTGCCTGGAACGCCAATCGCCAGGAACGGTTTCTTTGGGACGGTTCCGCTCTGACCATCCGGCGGCAGGGTTCTGAGCGAACCGCGGCACTGGTTGGCGTGCGTGGCGAGCCAGCCGGAATCGGCTATCGCGATGGCCGTCTGCTGGTGCTCACCCGTGAAGCGCAAGGCACGCTATGGACGTTCGATGCGGCCACGCTGGAGCCAAGCGGGTCTGAGCCGGCATGGATCGGAAGCGGGCCCGCGGCGATTGATTCGCACGGAACCATCTGGACCGCCGAACACACCCAGGTCCGTTGCCAGGGAGAGAGGTGGGACGCCGGAAGCAGGATCGCCGCGCTGGAGGCGATGGACGATGGCTGGATGATCGTGCGAACCCCGCGCGTCTGGTTCATCGCACGCGCCGGCGACCCCGTGCTCTACCTGCTGCCGAATCCATGACGAGGCGACTGTTATTGCTGCTTGCTCTGGGCGCCGCCGCGCTGCCCGGCCAATTGCAGGTGCTGGTGGTGGTGAACAACCAGGAGCGGCCGGCCGGCTCAGTCTACAGCATGGGCACGACCACAACGGGCGCTGTTCTTGAAGCACGCTTCCGTATTCGCAACACCGGTTCGGCCATGGCGCAACTACAGACGGTGTCGATAGGCGGCGTGGGGTTCGAACTGTTTCAGGAGCCGCGTACGCCAGCCTCAATCCTTCCCGGGCTGTCTGTGGAACTCTTCGTCCGGTTCCGCAGCACGGCGCCGGTAAGCGACGCGCGAGGCACGTTGAGGGTGAACTCGGCATCCATCACGCTGCTTGCCGGCTCCACCGCCGGGATCTCGCTCTATCTCCTGGAGGACGACGGAGGCCGCACGCAACGCACCCCGGAACTTACCACCGTCTTCCCTTCACCCGAGCGTGGCGCGACAGTCACCCGCCGATTTGTCATCGAAAATCCGAATCCCGCCGCCATCACAGTGAACCGGTTCGCCGTCACGGGCGAGGGATTTCAGTTTTCCGCCGCGCAGCCACAGCCACTGCGTCTTTCCGCCCGCGAGGCGCGCCCGTTCGAAGTGTTGTTCCGCGCCACCTCTGGGGGGCTGAAGCAGGGCGCGCTGCAGATCGACGACCGGCAGTTTCCGCTCGCGGTCTCGGTGCGGGAACCGGTCTTCCCGCGGCCCCTCATTTCGCTGGAGCGCACTTCCTTCGAAAGCGGGGCCCAGGCAAAAGTCGCGATCCGCTTCGATTCACCTTCCCGCGCCGAAGGATCAGGACAATTGCGTCTGGAATTTGTGCCGGGCGTCGGCGCGCGCGACGATGCGGCAATCCAATTTCTTCCCGCCAACCGGCGATCGGTGGCCTTCCAGGTAAGGGAAGGGCAGTCACAGGCATCCTTCGACGGCCAGCCCGAGGTGGTCTTTCAGACCGGCACCACGGTGGGGACCATCCGTCTGATTGCCGAAGCTGGCGGATGGACCGCGGAGGCTTCCCTGACGCTGGAGGGTGCGCCGGTACATGTGGAATCGGCCCGCGTGCTGCGCGGCACGGATCTGATCGATCTTTCTATCGCCGGCTACGATAACACCCGAACCACGACCGAAGTCGCATTCTTTTTCTACGATTCAAACGGTGAGATCATCGCGCCCGGGGCCCTGCGCGCCAACGTCGAATCGAGATTCAGAACGTTCTTCGACGCATCGCCGGCCGGCGGCATGTTTTTGCTTCGCGCCGTATTCCCCGTCAGTGGACCGTCGGCTACGATCACGTCTTTCGAGGCCGAGTTCCGCAATTCCAAGGGAACGCAACGTACGCGCCGGTTCACGTTCTGAGCTTGCGACTGCTGGTCCACAGCGCCAGTCCCGCCAGGCCAAGCATGCTGAGCGTGGACGGTTCGGGCACGCCGGTGGGCGGCGAGCCCGGTCCGCTCGGACTGTCAATGGAGAAGGCGATGGCGTCCAGGCGTGCCACGCTCTGCCCAAGGAAGTCCACTGCGCCGGTCGTGGTGTTGATGGCGATCAGGAAAGCGTCGAAGTTCGGGTTGGAATCGGTGTCAAGATTGGCGCCGTAGAGGATGCCCGCGGGGCTTAACGCAAGCGCCGCGATGGCGTCGGAATAGTTGCCGCCCGTCAACGCCACCGACGAAGTAACCTGTCCGGTGACCGGGTCAATCGTGCGCAGGGAGCCTTCGTCGCCGTCACCGGCGAAATACAACTGGCCCCCGGGCGAAAAGGCCAATCCGGATCCGATGGTGCTCAGGCCCGAATCCCCGACGACGGACGCCAAACCCGACAGCAGGCTGATCGTCACCAGATCGTCCAAATCCGGTTCCAACCATCCATAAAGTGTGCCGTCGGAAGCGAAGGTGATGTCAGCTACCGGGCCGTTTCCATTCACTTCGCCGATAACGGTGGCCAACGCTGTGGTGGGATCAATGGTGATCAGGCTCCGGGCCGACACGGCATTTTGGTTTCCGGTGACTCCGTACAGTACTCCCGTTCCCGGATGAAAGGCCAGGCCGGTCACCCTCAGGTTCGCGCCGCCAGCAGTTTGAATGGCTCCGATCGGCGTGAACGCTCCGTTTGAGGTGTCAATCGTCCCCAGCGTGCCGGTCCCGCCGCCCGTTCCGGTCGCGCCATACAGCGTAGCTGCATGCACCGGACGCGCCGCCAAGGCAGCGGCCAGCAGGGACACCGCTAACAATACTGAGTTCTGGTGCATACATAGTGGATAACAGTGTCCTGAACCTCAAGTCAAGCGGCCGAAGAGACAAGTTCCTGCAGCGGCTCGACCTTGGCGGCTCTCGCCGGTGTGCGGAATACCACCAATGTCAAGTCGTCTTCCAACTCGGAAGTGCCGGTGAATGAGCGAACCGCTTCCACCACTGAGCGCCGAATTTTCTCCGCATCCCGATCGCGGTTGGCCATGATTGTTTCCAGCAGCCGATGTTCGCCGAATTCCTCACCGGTGGCGTTTGACGCCTCCACGACTCCGTCCGAATAGAGAACCAACAGGTCGTCTGATTCGAGGGTTGCCAGGCCCCGTTGATATCGCGCATACGGCAGGAGTCCAAGGACAGGGCCGCCATCGCCGAGTCTGCTTACGGTTGATCCGTGAATCAGCAGTGGCGGACAATGTCCCGCGTTCACATAACGAAGGCGTCCGGTCATCAGATCATAGTCGCACCAGAACATCGTTGCGAACTTCTCCTGTGACGACCGTTCGTACAGCAGGCGATTCAGTTGAAGGCCGAGTTCTTCATGGCCGGCTCCGGTCTCCGCCCACCGGCTGGAGCGTACCGCGCCATGGATGACACCCATCAGTAGGGCGGCCGGGACGCCTTTGCCTGAAACATCGCCCAGAACCAGGGCCGGCCTTCCACCATCCACCGTGAGCACATCATAGAAATCGCCGCCAACCTCATGTGCCGCCAGCGAGCCGGCCGCCAGATCGAGGCCCGCGGGAATCGACCCGGCCGAAGGCAGCAAACCCTGCTGCACCTGGCGCGCAAGTTCCAGTTGTTCCTGAAGGCGCTGGCCGCGCACGTAGGCGCGGAACCGCAGCGCAATGACAATCAAAGAGCCCAGCAGCGCCAGGGCCGCCGAGGAATTGATCAACAGGTTGCGCCTGAGCGGCCAGTAAACAGACTCATCGGCGTAACCGGCGATCTCAAGGTGGTAGAAGGCGTTCTCGCCGGGCTTGGCCTGGAAGCGGAACGGCAGCACCTGCACCACCAGCATTCCCGTGGAATTGTGATGAACGGCGGCGACGGGCTTGCGGGCGCGCATAAGCCCCCGGATCCTGTCCGGTGCAAAGGCCGGCGCCACCGGTTCTCCAATCTGCGCCGCCACCTTACCCTCCCGGTCCAGAACCCGTATCCAGGCAAGCCGATCTCTGCGGGCGTCGAAAAATTCAGCGATGATCGATTGCAGCGGCGCGCCGCCGCGTCCAGCCTGCCTGTCGAGCATTGATGCCTGCTGCGATAATTGCCTTCCCGTCGCATCCGCGGCGACCCTTGGCGCCAGATAATAATAGTTCGATACGGAATTTACCAGCAGCAGCAGCGCCAGGCCCGCTCCCACGCCGAGCGATGCTTTCAGCCATGGATAACGAATGCCGTTGAGTTTCATCACTCGATTAGACGCTGGGGACCCGGGAATGGTGACCCGGACAGCCGACGTTTTGCAATTCTTAACCTTCTCATCCAACTTTCGCCCTGGCGCCGCGCCATCCCGCATCTAGAACGGCCCGCATGCGCTTGAGCAGCGCGGCGTGTTCGGGCCTGCGGGCCAGGTTGGTGAACTCGCGCGGGTCGGTCGTGCGGTCGTACAGTTCCTCATCGGGAAGCGGCCCGGTCCAGCGGATATAGCGGTGGCGCCCGGTCACCGCGGCTTGCCCCTTGATGCCGTTGGGCGCCGTCACCACGCTGAATGCCGCCTGCTTCCAGGGCCGCGCAGGATTGTCCAGTAGCGGAACCATGCTCTGGCCTTCCAGGTTCCCCGGCGGCGTGCGTCCGCCCAATTCGGCCAATGTCGGATAGATATCGACAAACTCCACCAACGCCTGGCTTGCTTTGCCGTTGCCCTTGCGGCCGGGCGCGGAGATGATCAGCGGCGCCCGCATCGATTCCTCAAACAGGCTGCGTTTGTGCCAGCGCCGGTGTTCGCCCAGGTGCCAGCCGTGGTCACCCCAGAACACAACGATCGTCTTGCGCCGCAGGTTCAACCTGTCGAGTGAGTCAAGCACGCGCCCCACCTGCCAGTCCATGTAGGAGACAGAGGCAAAGTAGGCCCGAATCGCTTCCTTTTTGTCGTTTTCGCTCATGCCGCCCATGTCTTTGGCGCGGGTATTGATGGCGATTTCGCTCGCTTCGGGGATATCGTCCAGATCATCGGGCGGATTCACCATTGGCTGGATCGCGCTCAGCGGATAAAGGTCGAAAAACCGCGCCGGCGCCACGTGGGGCAGGTGTGGACGCAGATAGCCCAACCCAAGAAACCACGGCTTGTCGCGATTCTCCGTCATCGTCTCGATGGCGATCCTGGTGGCTTGCTCATCGGCCTGATCCTGGCCGTCTCCCTGGAAGGCGATCCAGTCCCAACGCGCCCGCTTGCCCGCGGTGATGTTGCGGCCTTCGCCGGCCGTGTGTTGTTCCTTCCCCGGGGGACTGATGCTCACATCCCAACTGGGCGGGTCGTCAAACTTGTTTGTACCCACCGAAGCCGGCACGTCCATGTGATACATTTTTCCCGCGCGGACCGATCGCCATCCGCCGTTGCGGAATAACTGCGGCAGCGTGACCACGTCCGGCATCGTCTCGCGCGGGGCAATCTGGTTGTCGAAGATCTTCGTCGTATCGGGGCGCAGTCCGGTGAGGAGGGAAACGCGGCTTGGTCCGCACACCGGGTATTGGCAATAGGCGCGGTCAAAGCGAATCCCGGAGGCGGCCAGCCGGTCCAGGTTCGGCGACTTCACCAACGGATGGCCATAACAGCCCAGGTCGTTGTTCATGTCATCGGAGGCGATGAAAAGAATGTTGGGCCGTTCGGGCGCGGTCTTCTGCCCTAGCAGCAGCGCGGGGGAAGCAAGGAAAGCTCGGCGATCCATCATGGTGTTTCCATGATACCGGCTGGCTACTTGCGCGCCAACACCGATCCGGAATCGAGCGTCACACGGAGCGGCGCGGCCGGCAGGGCCAGGGTAAACTCCACTGGTTCGCTGGCCGAAAGCACCCACTTCACGATGGGCTTGCCGCGTTGCGGCTGGATCTCCACCGGCACCCAAACCCCGAACGAATCATCGACGCCTGACTGCGTGAGCGTGCCTTTCAGCGTCAGGCGCGGCGCGCGGCCCGAGACGCTCCATTTCAGCTTCAACTCCGGGATGCCGGTTCCATACACCCACTGTTCGAAGAAATTCTCCAGTTTCGGATCTTCCTGCCTGGCCGCCAGATGCTCCCGCGCCAGGGCCTGGAACTGCTCGGTTGAAACGGATTGAAAGCGGAACCGTTCATAAAGTTGAGCCAGCATCTTCTGGAAGGCCACATCCCCCAGCCGCTTCCGCAACATATGCAGGATCCACGAGCCCTTCTCGTACGTAATGACCGACCACGCGTTGGGCGCCTGTGAGGAGATCAGCCGCTGGCCCATCGTCACAGGGCCGGCCGATTCCACCGTTCGCCCATCGTCAAGTTTCCCCAGCAGGCGTTCCCGGTACTGATCAAGCACCGTGTCGAGCGCGCGGGCGCCCTTCCGGCGCTCCAGCATCCACAGCGCCGAGTAATTGGCCAGGGCTTCCATCAGCCAGTCATCCTGATAATCGGCCGAGGTGACTCCGTTTCCCCACCACTGATGCGCCACTTCATGGGCGTGCAGAAGTTCGGCGAAGAAGGTCCGCTCATTGCGGTTGCCCGCGCCCAGCGGCATATCCTTCGGATCCAGATACGCCATGGTCGAAAGATAGACCAGTCCCGGAAATCCCTGCCCGAACCGTCCGGGGATCGGAGAAACGGTCAGCAGCGGCAGGGGTGGCTTGCCAAACCGCGCCGCAAGCTCTTCGAAAACTTCCGCCACTTCATCGGCGATTGCGCGCAGCCTCGCCGTGGGGCTCGGTGGCGGCAGCGGCAACATCACGATTTCGGGCGCCTGCGGAGCTCTCCTGTTGCGCTGCCAGGTCGGCATGGGTAAAGGCGTCACCTCCACGGGCCTTGGCCTGGGGTGCAGCGCTTTTTCCAGGCTGCGGTTGGCGCAGACATCTATGCTGAGCGGGCCCCGTTTGACCGCCATCCGTTCAAAGTCACCCAGGTTGAAGCCGGCAAAACGGACGGGTGACGAGGTACGGCGGCGCGCGATTTTGACATCGCCTTCCTCCACCTCGCTCACCAGTTCCCCGGTGGCCACCAGATCCAGATCTTTCGGATAGCGGAATACCAGTTCATATAGGGCGAACTGGCGTGGACGGTTGGGATACCATGCCCCACGATCGCCCACATAGTAAATCCGTTCTCCGGCGCGTGCGATCACGTTGCCTTCGTGCCGCAAGGCCACTTCCACAGACTTTCCCGCGGGCAATTCCCTGCCGGCCAGAACCAGCACGGTGTGATTGTCGGAACTGCGCAACAGATTGGCGCGCAGCGATTCCGGGGCGTATGCCTCCGCCGGCTCGCCGTCGATGAGCACCTCGGTCACCGTCATCCGCGGCGATAACTCCAGCGGAATGACCCGTTCGGCTTCGAGCGGCGTCAGCCGCAGCCGCGTCAGGGCCGACAGCTTCAGATCGGGGGCAATCGCGGCGTCGATGCTCACACTCTCCACCCGGAAATTGTCCACGGTGGGTTTGCGAATCCCTTTGCGCCAGGACAGCGCGTCGAAATTGGTCCAGATATCGAAGTAACGCCGTTCGTCGCGAAACGCCACCTGGCCCAGCATAATCTGGCGGCGCGCTCTGGGGTCCCAAACCACGTCGAAATTGCCGAGCGTATTGCCGCTGATGGCCGCAAAAAAGAAGCCCCGGGCCGCCCGCCGCGCCGACAACAGATCCTCCACCAGCCGCACTTCGAAACTCCCCGAGAGGCTGGCGGTCAATTCGCCCCACTTCGAGGCCAGCAGGTTTCCCTCCTCCGGGCTCGGCCTGCTGCCTGCCTCCTCCACCGCGCGCATCAGTTCACGCGCCGTCTCATCGGAGAACACCATCACCGCCAGTTTGAAATGCTCATTGAGATTCGGTGTCCTGGCAAAGGAGGCCAACGACCGGCGCTCTCTGGCAAAGGGCGGAAGCAGCAGGAGTTCGGCGTCACCGCCTTCCACCTCGCCGCTGAAGACAGCGGAAATCCGCTGGCCGTCCACCGGTTTTCCGAAGATCAGGTGGCCTTCTGTGAAGTAGATCTTCACCTCGTCGCGGGCGAAGCGCAGATCGCGGACGCGATAGCACTGGCTGGCATCGAGCCCGGCATCGCGAACCTTGCGGGACATGTCGGCGGCCGGTCCGGCGAAGACCCGGGTGGTGCAGGCGAGAACAAGGAGGAATCGGACAACTGCCACTTACTTGAGTCTAGCGGGATTGCCGTCAGTGGGAGACTTCGGCTTCACACTCGCCAAAGCCCATCGGCGATGCGATCGTGATTTTGACACGTTCGGGCGGCGATGAGCGACGGCTCTGGTAGCGCAGGGAAAAGTTGGGAAAGGCGGTGCAGGCGGCCTGCCCGATGGCGGCCGCAAAGGCCTCCCAACTCGCCGTTTCCAGGTAACGGCCGCCGGTGGCCTGGGCCACGTGGCTGAGGGCAACACGCATGATGGGGGCGCAGACCGGAGGAGTGACGGCCGTGATCCGGACCGCGGCCGCGGCGCACTCTTTGATCACCCGCTCCATCTGGTTTTGGCGCGCCGTGACGATGGCGCTGCTTTCGGCCACCGGACTTCCCGCCACTATCATGGCGTGTTCACCGCGCAGAGGCATCTGAAAAAGGATGCCGCTGAGGGCGGGAAAGAAACCTTCATAGGGCGATTCGTGGAATGCGCCACGCATCGCATCCAAACTCTCAGCCGCTGTCGCGAACGCGGGCTGGGCAGCAGGGCGCCCCGCCCTGGCGTTAGTGTAAGCCGCAACGGCCCATGCCTGGGGCCCCGCCTTGCTCTCAAGCAGTAGCTTCCACGCCTGCGCGAGCCAACGGTCGCATTCCTCCGAGCCTGAAGGCGCCGGCAGCACGATGCCCGCCGCTGTCTCGGCCGGTTGCCGCACCTGGGCTTCGTAGCATAACACCGGGTTACCGTCTTCCTCGATGGAGAAGTGGATGGGCGATAGCGCCGTGGGGAGCGCCGAACCGGGCGCGCGGACCACCCCGGAGATCTCGAGCGGTGCATTGCCGTAACGGAGCGCCGACGCCAGGCGAAGGCCAAATGCTCCCTGTTTCTGAATCAATGTGCGATAGGACCGGATGCGCGCCAGAGCCTTCAGCGAGTTGGATCGCACGATCGGGTCGGTGTCGCGCACCAGCCTGGTCAGTATCGGAACGAAACGCGGATCCTGCGTGCGGCCCATGCCCCAGGCTGCGCTCGCCCGGAACGCCACGCTGTCCCGTCCGGCCGTCTCCGCCAATAGCCGCACCGCCTCGGTCCGGCCGCACAGATAAAGGCCAAGCATGCCATTGACGGCTGTCCGTTGGTGGGAGTCGGACGCGGCGGTACGAAATAAATCACACGCCTCGGATGTGTCGAGTCCCCACAGCGCTTCCACGGCGTTGGCGCGCACTCGCGTGTCAGGTTCCGACAATTGTTGCTTCACCCAGCCGGGATTGCGGTTCCCCTTGCCCATTAGCAGGGCCGCCTTCGAACGTACGCGGGCGTCGGGATGCTGCATGATCGCCCCCAGCATGGGGAGCAGATTTCCAGGTAACGAGATCGCCTCCAGTATGTCCAGGATGCGCCGCGCGTCCTGTTCGTTGTCCGCATGCGAAGCCAACTGCATCGCCAGCCGGGTATCGAGCGACGGATCCACGTTGTGCGCCGCGCGGGCCAGTATCACGGCCTCATCCCGGGTGAACGAATGCTCCTCGGCAAGAGCCCGATCCAGACGATCGTTCTGCAGAAGGAAGCTCACCAGGAACCGTTGCGCCGGTCCCTCCGGCGTCTGGGTGAGAACCGGAACAATCGAGGAGCGGAATCGTTCCGGGGACGTCTGTTCCCACGCGGCCCGCAATGCTTTGCGCGCCTGTGCCGGGTTCTGGCCGAATTGTTCGAGGATTTGGACGAGGTAGCCGCTATCCAAAGGTCGGTCCCTGCTGTCCTTATCGCTCACCCTCAGGGATGTTTGAACGCAAGAGGAAGGGAAGCGATTGAAAAAAAGTGGGGAAAGGTGAGAGAAACGGCCGACGTTTCGCACTAATATGATATGAGAGGAGCGTGGATCCATTCCCGCCGCAACATCGGCAATCTCCCCAGCGCCGTTCTCCCCACGCCCGGCATCGGCTATGTTCCATAATAAGAATGGACACTGTAGTGCAACTGGCCGATTGAGTGTAGCGTCCAATTTGATGGACTGCTCCTGTAAGCAGTGGTGTATGAGGTTCGAGCGCCAACCGCCGATGGGCGCAGTGGCGCCCATGCAGAAAAGTAGCGTGTGCGCCGAACTCTTGTGTGGGAGAAATTTGTGAGCCCGCGCGAACTTTCGATCCTGGCGCCTGTTGAGCCGGCCCCGAGTCCTGACTCGGGCGGACGCGGCCGGCGTGTCCGTTTGAAGCTCCAGGCCCGGATTCCTCGCATCCCGATCTGGCCGTTCGTGGTCACCATCGTCGGGGTATTGGTGTGGTTTGAGGTGCGAACCTCCACGCTGCAGGCGAAGCTGTTTGGCCTGCTGATGCGAAACAACGGCTACACGGTCCAGCCCGGCCCCAGCCCCACCGTCCATTTTCCCCAGCACGGCCCTTACGATCTGCGGCTCGGCTACAGCAGGATACCCGAATTCACCGAGAATCTGACCAAGATTGGCTTTGAGGTCAGCGCGCAGGCACGCCCCTCCAAGCTGGTGACCAAGGTGCTGGGCATCCAGGTCTTTCCCGCCTACCGGGAAAAGGCGCAGTCCGGGCTCAGCATCTCCGACGAACGTAACAATTTCGTCTTCAGCGCCGCCTACCCGCGGCGCGTCTATCCGAGTTTCGAATCCATTCCGCCCGTTGTGGTGCACAGCCTCCTGTTTGTCGAGAACCGGGAGTTGCTGGACAACCACTACCCCTCCCGCAACCCCGCGATCGAGTGGGACCGGTTTGCCAACGCCCTCATCGGTTACGGACTGAAGAAAGTCCATCTCGGCTACGAACGTTCCGGCGGCAGCACGCTGGCCACCCAGTTGGAAAAGCTGCGTCATTCCCCACGCGGCATCACCGGTTCGCCGTCGGAGAAATTGAGGCAGATGCTCTCGGCTTCACTGCGGTCCTATCAGGATGGCGAGAGCACGCTGGACGCCCGAAAACGGATTGTGCTCGATTACATCAACTCGCTGCCGCTCGCCTCACAGGCTGGCTATGGCGAGGTGATCGGGCTTGGCGACGGCCTCGAGCTTTGGTTCGGCTCGGATTTCGACGAGGTGAACCGGCTGCTGAACACGCCTGAAACCGAAGTCCGGCGCGAGGATTACGGCAAATGGGTGGGCGCCTACCGGCAGGCGCTCAGCCTCATTCTGGCGGTGAGAAAGCCGTCGGGGTATCTGCAGGGCGACAGGGCGGCGCTGAACAGCCGCGTCGACAGTTTCCTGCCCCTGCTTGCCGGAGCCGGTATCATTTCCGATCCGCTCAAGGACCGCGCCAGCCAGACCTACCTGGCCTACCACGACCGCGTCGGCCGGCAGGAAATACAGCCGGTTGGCCGCAAAACGGTGGATTCGCTGCGCGTTGATCTGCTGAAAGCACTACGCATCCCGTCGCTCTATGAGCTTGACCGGCTGGACCTTAGCGTGAAGACCGCGGTGGACGGGGTGGCTGCCGAAGCCGCCGCGCAAAAGCTCGCCGAGTTGTCCGATCCAAGCGCGGCGATTCGCGCCGGGCTCACTGGCGAGAAGATGCTCAAACCATCAGGCTCGGACTCGGTGATCTACAGCTTCACGCTGTATGAACGAGGCAAAGGCGTCAACCTGCTTCGGGTGCAGACCGACAACTATGAGGGTGCGCTGAACATCAACGAGGGCACCAAGCTGGAGTTGGGTTCCACGGCCAAGCTGCGCACGCTGGTCACCTATCTCGAAGTGGTGGCGGAACTGCACCGCCGCTACGCCAAGTACTCGCCCGAAGAGCTGAAGGGTATGGCCGCCAGCCCGGATGATCATCTGTCCCAGTGGGCGCTGGAGTTTCTTCAGGAAACCAAGGACCGGTCGCTTGAAGCCATGATTGAAGGGGCGCTCGACCGAAAGTACTCCGGCAATCCGTGGGAGGGCTTCTACACCGGCGGCGGACTGCATTACTTCGCCAACTTCAACAAGGAAGACAACGGCAAAATGATCCGGGTTCGCGAAGGTCTGCACCGTTCAGTGAACCTGGTTTTCGTCAGGATGATGCGCGACATCATCAACTTCTACCTGTTCGAGCGCGTCGGCGTGGACCCGGCGCTGTTTGAAGATCCGGACAACCCGGCGCGCAAGGAGTACGTGACGCGCTTCGCCGATCTGGAAGGGCAGGAATACCTGCGGCGCTTCTACAACCGGCACCAGAACCGCAGTCCCGAGCAGATGCTCAAGAGCCTGGTCAGCCGGACGCGGAAACGCCGGGTTCCCCTGGCGGCGCTCTACCGCTCCATCCGTCCCACCGACAGCATTGACAAGTTCCAGAGTTTTATTCAGGACGCCTGCCCGGACTGTGACGTCAGCGATGTGGAATCGCTGTATGACAAGTACCGTATGGATGCCTTCGATCTGAACGATCGCGGCTATCTGGCCGGGATCCATCCGCTGGAGCTCTGGCTGGTGTCCTACCTGCAGGCCAATCCGCGCGCCACCCTCGCCGACGTCATCCAGGCCACCGAAAACGAGCGTCAGGAGATCTACAAGTGGCTCTTCCGCAGCCAGAAAAAGCGGGCCCAGGACATTCGCATTCGCACGCTCCTCGAAAAGGAGGCGTTCGACCACCTGTATCGTTCCTGGAAGAAGATGGGTTTCCCGTTCACTACGCTGGTGCCTTCCTACGCGACGGCGATTGGCAGTTCCGGCGACACCCCAGCCGCACTGGCTGAACTGGCGGGCATGATCATCAACGACGGCGTGCGCCAACCCACGGTCCGCTTCCGCAAGCTCCAGTTCGCTGAGGGCACACCCTTTGAAACGATTTTTGAGCCTCGCAGAACGCAACCTGAGCGCGTTCTGCCCGTGGAAATCGCCCGCGCGGTGAAGAAGGAAATGTTGGGCGTCGTGCAGTTTGGCACCGCCGGTAGGGCTTATCAATCTGTTCGTCTCACCAACAACCGGGTTCTGCCGGTGGGCGGGAAGACCGGGACCGGCGACAACCGGTTCGAGATTCACACCGCGCAGGGGTGGCTCAAATCCTCCCGGGTCATTAATCGTACTGCCACATTCGTGTTCATCATTGATGACCGCTTCTTTGGCACTGTGGTCGCCTACGTGCCCGGTAACGACGCCGGTTCGTTCAATTTCACCAGCGCCTTACCCGTGCAGGTGTTCCGCACGCTCGTGCCGACGTTCCGGTCCACGCTTGACGAGGCCTACCGCAGCGATAAGATTGAAGTGGCGGGCGCCGGGCGGTCAAAAACCTCCGCTCCCTAGAGCCAGCCTGTCACAAGGACCAATAAATACTCGATTCTCAGTATGGCGGCCGGGTCGCGCTAGCGCATAGAATCCCTAGCTTGGACTCAGATATGAAAGTTGACGCGGGACGCCAGCGGTCCTGGGACGGAGGTCCCTGTGCACCGTCTCCCGCCGGATTTGTCTGTAAGGCAGGTACCCCATGAAGGCCAAGTTTTCCTCCTTGAGCGTTTTTTTTCCCGCCTATAACGACGCTCCTTCGCTTCCCACGCTCATCGGGAACACCTTCGCCACCTTGCGGCAACACGTCGACGACTACGAAGTGATCGTGGTGAATGACGGCAGCCAGGACGAAACCGCCCTGGTCCTGTTGAGCCTGCAAAAGACCTACGGCCCCAGAATGCGCGTCATCACCCACGAGGAGAATCGCGGCTATGGCGGCGCGCTACGGAGCGGCTTCGCCGCCGCCACCAAAGACTATATCTTCTACACCGATGGGGATGGCCAGTACGACGTATGCCAGCTTCCGCTGCTGCTCGAGCGTGTACGTTCGGGAGTTGGTCTGGTAAATGGGTTCAAGCTGGAACGTAACGATCCCTGGCACCGCATCTGGATCGGCAAGACCTACAATGCTTTCGCCCGCATGCTGTTCCAGATTCGCATCCGCGACATCGATTGCGACTTCCGGCTGATCCGGCGGGACCTGATGGAGGACCTCAAACTGGTCTCCACCAGTGGCACAATCTGCGTGGAACTTGTGCGCAAACTTGAATTGAGCGGCTGCGACGTGGAAGAAGTAGGCGTGCACCACTATCCCCGGTTGCACGGCCGGTCACAGTTCTTCCGCGTCCGGTCCCTGCTCACCACTTTCGCGCAATTGATCCGGCTCTATACCCGTCTGGTGTTGATGGAAGCCGATCCGGCAGCCAAGCCGCTGCCGGCCAAGGTGGAACGCCACATATGACCTTGCGACAGCCACCGGCCGAGCGGACCGCAGGGTCCGTTCTGCTCGCCGTAGCTGCCCTGTCCGTGCTGGCCTACTTCCCCTCGCTGCAACTTCCGTTCATTTCCGACGACTACATCCAGATCGACCTTGGGCGCAAGTACGGGCCGCCGGCGGGCTGGTGGGACCTGTTCCACGACGCGCTTTACCGCTGCCGCGCCACTTCGTTATTGCTGACTCACTGGACCGAGCAGATTTTCGGACTGAATCCGTTCGCCTTCCGCCTCACTTCGCTGGCCATTCATATTTTTAACGCTGGTCTGATCTTCGCCCTCGGATGCTGGCCGCTCATCGGGTGGCGCGTTTCGGCTGCTGCCGCCTGTTTCTTCGCGGTTTATGAAGGCCACCAGGAAGCTGTAATCTGGTACGCGGCGCTGCCGGAACTGCTGGTGTTTTCCTTCTCGCTGCTGTGCTGCCTGGCGTGGGTCCGATGGATCGGGTCGAACCGGCCGCTGTGGTGGGCCGTTTCGCTGGGGGCGTTTCTGCTGGCGCTGCTGTCCAAAGAGTCGGCCGTGGCGCTCACGCCGGTGCTGGCCGCCATGCTTTGGATCGAAGGAAAGAACTGGCGCGCGATTGGAGCGGCGGTGGCGCCGTTTGCCGTTTTTTCGGCTGCCTACTTCGCGCTCGCCTACCTGTCGCGCTCCAACCATCTTCACTTTAATGACGGCACGTTCTCGCTGCACGCTCCCTTCTGGGTGCCGTGGACCCGCACCATCGGCCGCCTGTTCTGGTTCTGGGGCGCAGCCAGCCTGATTCTGCTGTGGCGGTGGCGTGAAGCCGGGCTGACCAGACTGCTGAAGTTCACCGCTTTCTGGATCGCCTTCATGCTGCTGCCGTATTGCTTCCTTACTTATATGCCCAGGGTGCCCAGCCGGCATACCTATCTGTCGGCGATCGGTGTGGCCCTGATTGCCGGCGCAGCCTTCACCGCCGCCGCGTCACGATCCTGGCAGGGGCGGGCCTGGATGGTGCCGGCTCTTGGCGCATGCGTAGTCGCCCATAACTGCGGATACCTGTGGTTCGTGAAATACCGCCAGTATGTGGAACGCGCGGCCCCCACCGAGGAACTGGTGCGCCATGCGCAAAGAGCCACCAGACCCATCCCGCTTGATTGCTTCCCCTACAGCCGCTTTGTGGCCGATGCCACGCTCCGCGTGCGCCTGGGTTCGTTCCCACCCGCGTCGTGGGAAGAGCAAGCCGCGGCCAAGTCCGGCGGACGATGCATCGCCAAAACACCGGCGTCGGGACTAGACTAGTGTCATGGAGAAATTTCTCCGCAAGAGCATCCCGCCCGCTGTAGTCAGCGCCATCGGACGGAAGAACGCGCTGCGCGTGGGTTTCGGTCTCGTGCTCGCTCTCGGATTATTGTCGATGCTGGAAGCGATTCGCATCCAACGGAGCCTGTCAGCCGCCACTGCCGATATTTACCAGCAGCACGTGAAGCAGGATGAGATCCTGATCGAACTGCGGCGGACGCTTTGGCTTGCCAGCATCGTCGCTCGCGACTACCTCATTGACCCGTCGCCGGATCGGGAAAAGCGCTATGAGCGATCGGTGCAGGCCCTCTTCAAGCGGGCTCAGACTCAGGTCGCCGCGCTCTCCGAACTGCCGCACACCGCCGACCTGAAGCAGAAAAACCAGGAGTTCTGGAGGACGCTCGAGCGGCTTCCGCGCGACACCGATCAAATGACCGCCGAGGCCCGCTATCAATACGTTCAGAACGAGATTGCCGCCCGGCGCAGTATTCTCGGCGAGTTGGTGCGCAACTGGATCGCCGTCAGCCAGACGGCCCTTAAGGAGAGCGAACTGAAATTTGAAGCCAGCCGCCGCGCCGCTGCACGCCGTCTGGCGCTGATTTTGGCCTTCTCGCTGCTGATGGGCATCATGGTGGCTGTCCTGAGTCTGCGCTACTCGGAGAATCTGGAACGGGAGTCGGCCCGCCACTTTCAGCAGGTCATACAAGCCAAGGACGAACTGGCAAGGCTTTCCTCCCGCCTCATGGAGGTTCAGGAAGACGAACGCGCACGGCTCGCCCGGGAATTGCACGATGAAATCGGACAGAGCCTGGCCACCCTTCGGTTGGAAGTGGCCCGCGCCGAGGCGCTGCCCGAGACACGCTCCCCTGAGATCAAGGCGCGCCTGGGCCGCGCGCGAGAGATGGCGGATTCCACCGTCCAAACCGTGCGCAACATCTGCCTTTTGTTGAGGCCCAGCATGCTGGATGATCTCGGCCTGATTCCCGCCATTCAATGGCTGGCCGAGGACTTCTCCCGGCGTAGTGGCGTTGCCTGCGATTTCCAGAGTTCCAACGTCAGTGATGCCCTTTCCGAGCCGGTCCGCACCTGCGTCTACCGTGTGATCCAGGAAGCGCTGCATAACTGCGAGAAACACGCCGCCGCCACGCGTGTGAGCGTCCGCGTCGATCAGCATGCGGGCGAGTTGATCGCAACGGTCGAAGACGATGGCTGTGGATTTGAGATGGACAGCATTTCCGGCCCGGCCACGCGGCGCTTCGGCCTGATGGGAATGCGGGAACGCGCCGCCGCGCTAGGTGGAAGCCTGGACGTTTCTGCGAAACCCGGCGCGGGTACGCAGGTTCAGTTATCATTGCGGCTGAGTTCGTCGGACGCGCCGTTTGACCGGGAAACGGCGGCAGTGGTGGTTTAATGCCGATCAGGATTCTACTCGCCGATGACCATACTCTGTTCCGGCTGGGGCTGAAACGCGTGCTCGACGAGTACCCGGAGTTCCAGGTGGTGGCCGAGGCCGACACCGGCATTAAGGCCGTGGACCTGGCGCGCGAGCACCGTCCCGACATCGCCATCGTGGACATCGGCATGAAAGAGCTCAACGGCGTCGAATGCACGGCCCAACTCCTGCGCCAGTCGCCGGAGACCGCGGTGCTGATTCTGAGTATGCACAGCGATGAGCGCTATGTGCTGCGCGCGGTGAAGGCTGGCGCCCGCGGTTACCTTCTGAAGGACTCAGTGGAAGAAGGTCTGGTGCGCGCGCTGCATCTTCTGCACGAAGGGCAGGCCTATTTCAGCCCGGCGGTGGCGAAGGTGCTGCAGGCCAATTCCGATCGTGCGCTGCCGGACTGGGATGACAGCTATGAGTCGCTTACCGAGCGTGAGCGCCAGCTCTATCAGTTGCTGGCCGAAGGCTTGAGTAATAAGGAGATCGCCAACCGGTTGAACCTGAGCATCAACACAGTGACCACGCACCGCGCGCGGATCATGGAGAAGCTCGAAGTGCGCAGCATCGCCGAACTTGTGTTGAGCGCCGTCCGGCGCGGCCTGGTCACCTAAAAGCTGTCGTGGGGGCCGAGCGACAGCCGGTCGAGCGCGGCGTTGAGTCTGGCGAGGGAAGGCAGATCCTCCTGCGAACCGCTCCAGTGCTCGGCCAGAAACAGCACGCTCGCCATCGGACCGCGTGCACGTTCGGGCTCGTGGTGTCTGGCCACGGCTTCCACCAGATCTTCCGGCAATAGCCATTGCCGCGCGATTTCGCCGCCCGCCAGTGCATGATCGAAGCCGCACAGCAGCAGTTCTGCGAATGTCGCCTCCACTTCCCGCTGCACCAGGTTCGCGTAGCGCGCGCTCAATGGGCGCGGCAGGGCGAAGAACGCCAACCGGCCGATGTCGTGCACCAGTCCGGCGAAGTAGGCTTCCTGTGGTTGCTCCAGACGCGCTTTCCGCGCAACGTTTTCGGCCACCGAGGCAATCTCCAGTGAATGCGCCCATAGCGCTTCGGCCGGCGCCATCGCAAACAGCGGCCGGATCGATGCGGCAGCGATCACCTTGCAGCACTCCGCCATCCCGATGAACAACGCCGCCTGTTGAATCGATCGCACCGGACGGGCGGGAGAATAGCGAGGCGAGTTGGCCGCCTTCAGGATCTCTCCGGCCAGCACCGGATCGGAACTGACAATCTCCTCCAGCGCCGCGGTACCGGCCATCGGATCGGCTACAAGCTGCATCGCCCGCAGCGCGACGGCGGGAAACACCGGCAGCCGGCAGGCCGCCTCCTGGATCTGGCTGAAACTGGCGGAGGGCACGTTGGACAGCGCCTGGATGTGACTCTCGTCGAAGAAGCCCTCCCTGGCGATCCAACTCAGTTCCTCCACCGCCTGTTCAAACGTCACAGGCTCATAATGTGAGTATTCCCATCGCTCCACAAAGAGACAGGCCAGTTCCAGAAGCCGGCCTACCTCGGCAGATTCGTTGGTGGCGGGCGCCGGGGGGGCGCCCTTTGCTCCGCCCCACACGCCTTCAATCAAGCTGCTCAGCAGCCGCGGGTCGGGAAAGCAGACGTGGTGCGATTTCACCGAGCGATCCACCGCCTCCAGCCGGGCATCGTTCCACCGCAAACGGCGCGCCAGTTCTCCGGCCAGCACCCCTACCCTTTGCCGGTGTGCCTCCAGTGCCGGGCCGTCTGCCCGTGCCAGACCCGGGGCAACGGGATCATCCATTGTTCGCTTGCTCATGTTCGTTCAATTGCTCATATCGGCGCGTGCGGCGATTCCCGTGGGAAAATAGCGGATTCCGATGCCAGTCCCGATTTCAGCTTTTCCCAAGTGCTACCTGGAGGCAATCTCCAACCGTCAGATGAGCGTATTCGATTGGATCCGCATGGCGCGCGATCTGGACGCCGACGGCCTTGAAATGTATGAAGGCTTTTTTGAAAGCCTGGAGCCCGGCTACCTGGACCAGGTGGGTGAGTCGATCACGGCGGCCGGATTCCGGATGCCGATGCTGTGCTGCTCACCCGACTTCACCAATCCGGACGCCGAGGCGAGAAAACGAGCCATTGACCGCGAAGTGGAAATGATCGGCGTGACGCGAAGGCTGGGCGGCGCTGGCGCCGTTTGCCGCGTGCTCAGCGGACAACGCTATCCCCAGGTGAGCCGGCAACAGGGATTGGAATGGTGCGCCGCATGCATCGCCGCTGTGCTGCCGGCCGCGCGTGAGAACGGCATCGTCCTCGGACTGGAGAACCACTACAAGGACGGCTTCTGGAAATACCCCGAGTTTGCGCAGAAACAGGACGTCTTTCTCGACCTGCTGGCCATGATTTCAGACCGCGAGAACTTCGGCGTCCAGTATGATCCTTCCAACGCTATCGTGGCCGGCGACGATCCTGTCGAACTCCTGCGCGCCGTCGCTCCGCGCGTGGTGAGCATGCACGCCTCGGACCGCTACCTCGCCGAAGGCGCCACCATCGAGCAACTGCGGCAGTCCGACGGCACGCTCGGCTATTCGCCCAACCTCAGGCATGGCGTAACCGGCAAAGGGCTGAACGACTATGACGCCATCTTCTCCATCCTCGCCGCGCACAACTACAAGGGATGGATCAGCATTGAGGACGGCATGAACGGAATGGAGGAGATGGCCGAATCACTGGCCTTCCTGCGGCGCATGAGCGCGAAGTACTTTCCGGAGCCCGCGGTATGAAAAAGGTGCGCGTCGGCATCATCGGCTGCGGCAAGGTGGGTCACATTCATGCCGCGGCGCTTGAGCGATCTTCCGTTGCCAGGTTTGCCGCGGCCTGCGATTCGAGCGAGGAACGGGCGCGGGCCTTCACCGCGCAATATGGCGCAGCCGCGTTCACCGATCCGGCGCCCATGCTGCGCGAGGTGGATGCCGTGCTGCTGTGCACCCCACATCCGCTCCATGCCGGACATGCCGTGATGGCGGCTGAGGCCGGCGTGCATGTGCTCATCGAAAAGCCGATGGCGGCGAACCTTGAGGACTGCGACGCGATGCTCGCCGCGGCCCGCAAGGCGGGAGTGAAGCTCGGCGTCATCAGCCAGCGCCGGTGGCTGGAGCCGGTGCGCCGCATGAAGCGGGCCATTGAACAGGGCCGCATCGGGCGCCCTATCCTCGGTGCATTCGTCATGCTGAGCTGGCGCGATGAGGCCTATTACCGCTCCGATCCCTGGCGCGGACGTTGGGATACCGAAGGCGGTGGTGTGCTGGTGAACCAGTCGCCTCACCAGCTTGACCTGCTGCACTGGCTGATTGGGCCGATCGAGGAAATCAGCGGTTATTGGGCCAATCTGAATCATCCTTCGGTGGAGGTGGACGACACCGCGGTCGCCAACATCCGCTTCCGCAACGGCGGCCTGGGCTCCATCGTCACCAGCGTTTCGCAGAAGCCGGGCATTTACACCAAGGTGCATGTGCATGGATCCAACGGCGCCTCCGTGGGAGTGCAGACCGACACCGGCGCCACTTTCGTCGCCGGCATGACCGAGGTAGCCGATCCTCCCTACAACGACATATGGACGATCCCCGGCGAGGAGAACCTGCGATCGCAGTGGGAAGCCGAAGATCGCGCGCACTTTGCCGGCATTGATGCCACCAGGCACTATCACGCGCTTCAGATCGATGACTTTCTGGATGCGGTGGCGCGGGACCACGCGCCGGCGGTGACGGGCGAAGATGGCAGGGCGGTGGTGGAGATGTTCACGGCCATCTACCGGTCCAGCAAACTCGGGCGGCCCGTGCGGCTGCCTCTTTCCTCGAGCGGGGATGGAGACCGGGGGGTCTGCTAGCCTATTGGCATGTTGCGTCCGGCCATACTGCTGCTTGCCGTGGGAACGCTTGCCGCCGAACCGCTGCGGGTTCGCGTGGTGACCGGCGGCCACGACCACGAAGCTTCCTTCTACACGCTCTTTGAGGGAGATGCCCGTTTTCACGCGGTGGTCAGCCCGCACCCGGGCGCATTCCGCGGGAACCTGGCGAAACAAACTGACGTGCTGGTGTTGTACGACATGGTGGTGCGCTCCGATGAGGCGATGCAGAAACCGCTGCGCCAGTTTGCCGGAGCCGGCAAGGGAATCGTGATTCTGCACCACGCCATCTGCAGCCACGCCAACTGGCCGTGGTGGCATGAGGAAGTGGCCGGAGGCCTCTATCTGCCGGAGGCGATGAAGGGGATGCCGAAGTCGGCGTTTAAGCATGATGAGCAGATCGGCGTGAAGGTGGTAAAGCGGCATCCGGTGACCGAGGGGATTTCGGATTTTGAGATCCTCGATGAGACTTACAAGGGCCTGTGGATTTCTCCGCAGGTGGACGTGCTGCTGCGCACCGGCAACACGACTAGTGACGGGCCGGTGGCGTGGGTGAGCCCGTTCCAGCGCTCGCGCGTGGTGGTGATCCAGCTTGGGCACGGCCGGCCGGCGCATCTCGATGCGAATTACCGGCGCCTGGTGCGGAACGCGATTGTCTGGGCGGGCGGCCAATAGCCTCATCCCGCCGGCGAGTGATTGTGTTATGCTCCCACAATGCTGCGCACTGTGCTCGCTTCCCTGGCCGGAATCTTAGCCGGCGGCCTTGTGGTTGGTGTGGTGGAAACCGCAGGACACATGATCTTCCCGCCTCCCGCCGGCGTCGATGTCAGCAACACGGAATCGTTGGCCGCGCTCATGTCGCAGATTCCGGTGGGCGCAAAATTGTTGGTTGTCCTCGCCTGGGCGCTGGGCTCGCTGGCTGCCGGATGGGTGGCGGCAAAGATCTCCAGGGGCGCGCCGCTGCTGCCCGCATTGATCGCCGGAGCAGGGTTGCTGGCGGGCGGCGCCTACACGCTGTTCACCATTCCGCATCCCTTATGGATGATGGCCGCCGGATTGCTGCTGCCGCTGCCGATGGCCTGGCTGGGATCGAAAGCGCACGGCTGAGTATCACCGCCCCGAAGATCCAAAGCCGCCGGCCCCACGCCGGGAATCCGCCAGTTCAGCCTCTTCCCACACCACCGCTTCGTAGCGGGCAATCACCATTTGCGCAATCCGTTCGCCGGCCCGCACCGCGTAGGATTCGCGGCCCAGGTTTAACAGGATCACGCCGATCTCGCCGCGGTAGCCGGGATCGATGGTGCCAGGGGCGTTGGGCATCGTGATCGCGTGTTTGAGCGCCAGTCCGCTGCGCGGGCGCACCTGTGCTTCGTATCCCGAAGGCAGCTCAATCGCCAGGCCCGTTGGGACCAGACTGGGCACGCCCGGTTCCAGCACGGCGTCTTCAACGGCCCGCAAGTCCATTCCCGCGTCTTCCCCGGCGCCATGGGCATAGGCCGGTAGCTGCGCCTGGGGCCGAAGCTTCTTAATTCGGATAGTCACCGTGCTATCTTAGCGTGGTGCCGCTAGAACAGAAACGGGTGGTAATGTTGTCGCCGATGCCGCCGGAGAAATCGGCGTACGCGCTGGCTCGCTACAGCCGCTCTCCCGATTCCATCCACCAGTCAGTGGAATGGGTTCGCACCCACGATTCACAGAAGTTCCTCGACAGTTTTTATTTCCAATACGGCCACGCCTCGATTGCCGACCTGGGGCACCAGGCCGTCTGTTTCGAAGGCGTCTCCGAGCTTGCGGCAACCGAGATCGAAGATGAGCAGCTTTGGGACGGCCAGGCCAAATCGACCCGCTATCAGGATTTTTCCACTTCCGGCTTCATCACGCCCCCGGAGTTCGACGCCGCCCAGGCGCACGTCTACCAGCAGACTGGCCAGGCGCTCATCGCGGCCTACCAGAAGGTGCACGCGGCGGTCTTTGAATGGCTGACGGGTGAACTGCCACGGCCCGACAATATGAAGCCCGATGCGTATCAGCGCAATCTCGCGGCCCGCGCCTTCGACGTGGCGCGTTATCTGCTGTTCTTCGGCGTACCGACCAATGCCGGCCAGGTGGTCAGCATTCGCACGCTGGAGAGACAAATACGCCGGCTGAAAGCGTCTGAATATGCGGAGTTGCGCTCCCTGGCCGACGAGATCGGGCAGGCATGCGCCCAACACCCGGATTGCGTCTGGGACCCCGCCCATCCCACGGAACTTGTGGCGCCCACGCTCGCCAAGTATGTCGACGCCGATGAACATCGTGCCGCGGCGGC
Source organism: Bryobacteraceae bacterium (assembly GCA_033762895.1). Taxonomy (GTDB): domain Bacteria; phylum Acidobacteriota; class Terriglobia; order Bryobacterales; family Bryobacteraceae; genus CADEFT01. Next base: position 76,372 of record JANRLE010000360.1, read on the forward strand.
CAGGGATCTGGCGCAATGGGCCGCGCAAAACCTGCCGGCTTCTTCCGGGTACGAACCGCCGCGCGTCGATTTGCTGCCACCACTGGACAACCTGACTGAGATCGCGGCCACGCTGCTCTATCCCGTAACCAGCCGGCCGTACCGCGAATTGCAGGCGATGGTGGTGGCGTGGCCGGCGGCGCGCCGGATGGAAGTGATCGAGGTGGCGCTGCGCTCGCGCACGCGCCGGGATGAACTGCTGAGAGAGTTCCGCTCGGCTCCATTTATTTATGACATCGTGATGGATATCGGCGCTTACCGCGACTTACACCGTCACCGGCGCTGCCAGCAGTTCCGCCAGGCCTACTCCGGACGCTTAGGTTACGAGACGCCGGATGCGATCCGGCCGGCGGGCATTGAGGGCGTCTATCATGAGGCGATGGGGCAGGCGCTGGCCGCCATGCGCGCCCTCCCGGAGCCGGGGTCGCACTATCTGCTGCCCTTCGGGGCATTGTCGCGTTTCCTGTTCAAGATGGACTTCGCCGAGGCGGAGTACATTTCACGGCTGCGCAGCGGGGTAAAGGGGCATTTTTCCTATCGCCGCGTGGCGTGGGAGATGAAGCTTCGCATGGATGAACTGGAGCCCGAGTTGGGGAGGCTCATCCAGGCCACGCCGCCCGAGGTGGAAGACCCGCTGACTCGATAGCCTGCCGGTAGGAACTTCCGGTAAACATTACCTCCGCTCCCCCCTGCATCCCCTTATCTTGTTGCATCAACGCCGACGGCGCGATGTGGCCCGCCGCTTGCATCTCAACGAGTAGCCCGTCCGGCAGTGGAAACCGGGCGGACTGTCCACTTAGTCTCGACCCCGGTCGGATACTAAGTAATACATCGGAGGATGGCAACAATGCTTCACCGCGTGATCGGATACGTGTGTCTTCTTGCCGCCGCGGCTTCGGGCGCGGTTTACGAGGTCGGGCCCGGCAGGCCGCTGGCCTCAATCGGGGCTGTGCCGTGGGCAACGCTTCAGCCGGGCGACACGGTCCGCATTCACTATCGTTCCGAGCCGTATCGGGAGAAATGGGCGATCTGCCGGCAGGGTACGGCCGCCGCGCCCATCACCGTGCAGGGCGTGGCCGGCCCCGGGGGCGAATTGCCCGTCATCGACGGCAACGGCGCCGTTACCGCGCCCGGAATCAACTTCTGGAACGATGAACGGGGGCTGATCAAGATCGGCGGGTGCAACGTGCCCTCCGACACGATGCCCCGCTACATCACCATTGAAAACCTGGAAATCCGCAACGCCCGTACGTCCCACAGTTTCACTGACGACAGCCGGGTGTCGAAGGCCTATGTGAGAAACGCGGCTATCATCTATATCGAAAAGTGTGAGAACTGCACCATCCGCAACAACGTGCTTCACGATGCGGGCAACGTGATTTTCGCGTCTTCGCCCGCGGGTTCGCCTTCCCGCAATCTCCTGATCCAGGGAAACTACATTTACAGCGGCGGCAATACCGGCAGCACGTTCGAACACAATATCTACACTGCCGCCATCGGTATCACGGTGGAAAATAACCGCCTCGGGCCGCTGCTCAGCGGCGCCACCGGCAACAGTTTCAAAGACCGGTCGGCCGGCACCGTAGTTCGATATAACTGGATCGAAGGGGGCAACCGGCAGTTGGATCTCACAGAAGGCGACGACAACGCCATGATCACTGCCGACCCTTCCTACCGCACCACTTACGTCTACGGCAACGTTCTGATTGAACGCGCGGGTGACGGGAACCGGCAGATCGTCCACTATGGCGGAGACAACGGAACCACCAGCCTCTACCGCAAGGGCACGCTGCACTTCTTCAACAACACCGTGGTCTCCTACCGCACCGACAGGAACACGTTCTTCCGGCTTTCCACCAACGAGGAGACCGCCGATGTCCGCAACAACATCTTCTACACCACGCTGGCCGGTACGGAAACGTCGTTGCTGGACGAAACCGGCGTGCTGAATTTCAGCCGGAACTGGATCAAGCCCGGCTGGCGCGGCAGTTTTTCCACCTCAAGTCCCATCATCCGCGACGATGGCACCTCGGTGAACGGCGCCTCCCCCGGGTTCGTGAACGAAGCCGCCCAGGACTTTCATCCTGCGGCAACTTCACCGGCGGTCAATGCGGGCGGCAATCTCAACGCCAGCGTCCTGCCCGCGCATGCGGTGACCAGGCAGTACGTCAAGCATCAGACCAGCGAGGCGAGGCCGTCCAACGGCATCCTCGACATTGGCGCCTACGAAGCCGGCGGCGGCACTGCGCCCGGGGCTAACCAACCTCCGGTAGCGGCGATGACCGTATCTTCCGCGAGCGGCAACGCCCCGCTGCTGGTGAACTTCTCCAGCGCGGGCTCGCATGA
>JANRLE010000361.1:0-18168 GCA_033762895.1 Bryobacteraceae bacterium
CCTGACGCGAAGTTCTTCCAGGACTTCCGCAAGGTGCTCGAGTTGAAGGACGTTGACGCCGTGCATATCGCCACGCCGGATCACTGGCATGCCATCGCCAGCGTGCTGGCCTGCCAGGCGGGAAAAGATGTGTACGTCGAGAAGCCTACCTCGCTTACCATCCGTGAAGGCCGGCTGATGGTGAACGCGGCCCGCAAGCATAACCGCATCGTACAGGTGGGCACGCAGCACCGCTCCGCGCAGCACTTCATGAAGATCGCTGAAATCATCCAGCGTGGGGATATCGGCGAGGTGAAGTTTGTACGCGTGTGGAACTATGCCAACCACACGCAACTGCCGATGCCGAAGCAGCCGGATCAGCCCGCGCCGCCGGATCTGGATTGGGAGATGTACCTGGGTCCGGCCCGGAAGGTTCCGTTCCACCCCGCGCGCTTTCTTGGGACGTTCCGCTACTTCTGGGATTATTCGGGAGGCTACATCACCGACTTCGGCAATCACCGGCTGGACACGATGCAGCAGATTATGGGGGTTTCCGCGCCCAGGACCATCAGCGCCTCGGGCGGCCTTTACGTGATGAAAGACGGCCGCGAGACGCCGGACTTCATGACCGTAACTTACGAGTACGATACCTTCATCGCCACTTACGAAGGGTGCAACCTGAACGGCCACGGCATGGGCGGCCGTACGCCGGGCCACCGATATTACAACGCGCGCGGAGAATCGGATCAGCCCAACGGCATCGCCTTCTATGGCACCGATGCGACGATTTACGCCGAACGTATCGGCTGGGAGATCTTTCCCGAACCCGAGAACGCCCGGTTCGCCGGACGGCGTACGCAATCACCGCCGCCACCGTCCCGCAAACGCGCGCCCAGCGTGAAGCGGATGTGGGAGAACGTGGAAGAGCCCACCAAGGCGCATTGCGTGAATTTTATCGAGTGCGTGCGAAGCAGAAAGCCGCCGAACGCCGACATTGAAATCGGGCATCGGGGCACTTCTGTAGCCCTGTTGGGCAACATCGCCATGCGGACCGGCAGGAAACTGCGCTGGGACGCCAAGAAAGAAGAGTTCATGGGCGCGCCGGAGGCCTCCTCCATGCTTACGTATCAGATGCGGAAGCCCTGGGACCTGATCAAGCTCGCCTGAAATCCAAATGAAAATTCGCTCCCTGCAGGCTTTCCTGCTTTCTTATCCGCTGCCGGATACGCCGAAACTGGAGTATTACGGCGGCGAGCGCACCATTCTGAAGCGCGATGCGATGCTGATTCGCGTGGAAGCCGATAACGGCCTGAAAGGATACGCCCCGGGGGCGGCCAGCGAGCACTGGAAAAAGAGGCTGGAAGAAGAAATTGCCCCGTTCCTGGTGAACCGCACGGCCGCCGACGCCGATGCGCTTCGGGTGCGTTTCCTTGAGCAGCATGGCGGTGATGCGGAACTGGTGAAGATCTATCACGCCATGGAAGTGGCGCTGTATGATCTCATCGGAAAACATCACGGGCTGCCAGTATCGGAATTACTGGGCGGACGCGTGCGGGATCGCATCCTGCTATACGGCAGCGCGGGGATGTACATGTCGCCGGAAGGTTATGCGGCCGAAGCCGTGCGCGCCAGGGAGATGGGATTTCGCGCCTACAAGATGCGTCCGGCGCTGGGCCCCGATGGCGACGTCGAGGCAGTGCGGCAGATGCGAATGGCCACCGGTCCCGGCTTTGAATTGATGGTGGACGCCCATACCTGGTGGCGCATGGGAGACCGCAGCTATTCGCCGGAAACGGTGGAACAGGTGGCGCGCGGCATGGCCGAATATGACATCACATGGCTGGAGGAACCGCTTCCGCCAGCCGGCCATGACGCCTATCAGCAGCTTCTGGAAAAGGACATCGTGCTGCTGGCCGCGGGCGAACACGAACAGGACGAGGCCGGCTTTCTCGACCTGATTGAACGTCCGTGCGTGGACTACGTGCAGATGGACGTAGTCTGCCAGGGCGGCTACGGCATGGGAAGACGCATCTTCTCCGCCGTTGCGCGTCAGGGATTGCAGTTCGCCTTCCATAGCTGGGGTACTGCGCTGGAAGTGGTGGCGGCGGCGCAGATCGGCATCTGCTGGCCCGATAACGTAGTGCCGTGGCTGGAGTATCCCTGTTACTCGACACCGGAGCGCGAGTTTATGTATCCGTGGCCGCTTGCAGCCGAAATTCTCACAGAGCCGCTGCTGATCGAAGAAGGCCAGTTAGTGGTTTCGGGCAAGCCCGGGCTTGGCGTGGAAGTGGATGAATCGGTGATTGAACGCTACCCATGGATTCCCGGCCCATGGTCTGTGTTCACACTGTTTTCTCCGCGCGAGACGTTCGCCGTCGTGGCCGATCACTCCATTCGCTGGACCGCGTAAATGATCCCGGAGGCCGCCGCCGCTGGTATGCTGGGCACGGCCGGGGCCGTGATGGCGTGGGCCGTGCGCGGCCGGTCATCGCAACTGTTGGCGCCTTCGGTGTGGCGCGGTCCGGCTGATCGCAAGCAGGTGGCGCTCACCTTCGATGACGGGCCAAGTGAATCAACGGCGGCGATACTGGATCTGCTCGATAGGGAATCCGCGCGCGCCACATTCTTCCAGTGTGGCCGCAACGTGGAGCGCTTGCCGTCCGTGAGCCGGCTTGTGGCCGGGGCTGGCCACGAAATCGGCAACCACACTTACTCACACCCCGCCTTGTACCTCCGCCATCCGCAGTTTATCCGCGACGAACTGGATTTGGCGCAGCAGGCAATCGGGCAGGCAACGGGCGCGCGGCCCACGCTGTTCCGCCCCACTTACGGCTGCAGGTGGTTCGGGTTGCGGGCCGCGCAGCGGGACCTTGGACTGACGGGAGTGATGTGGAGCACCATCGGACTCGATTGGAAACTCAATGGCGATGGCGTCCTGAAGCGCCTGACGGCAGGCATCCGCGGCGGAGCCATCTTCTGCCTTCACGACGGGCGCCAGACAGAGGAGAAGCCCGATATCAGCGCCACGCTCGATGCCGTGCGGAGGCTGATCCCTTTACTCAAAGCGCAAGGCTATGCGATGGTGACAGTGAGCGAATTGATATGCAGGAAGACATTACCCCACGCGTGATCCGCGTGATTGCCGCCACCCAACACATCCCCGCCGAGACCATCTCAGCGGCCAGTTCCTTTGAAGAACTGAAGATCGATTCGCTGGACGGCATCAACATCGTCTTTGCGCTGGAAAACGAATTCGACGTGAACATACCCGATGATGACCTGAAGGCCATCCGCGGGGTGCCGGAAGTGGTGGAAGGCATCACGAAACTCCTGCGGCAGAAGGCGGAACAGGCCGGATGACGGCGCGCCGGGTGGCGGTGACCGGGATCGGGGTGTTTTCAGCCTGTGGCAAGGACACGGCCGGGTTCTGGGAGTCACTGCGCGAGGGCCGCTCCGCGATCGGCCCGCTGGATGGTTTCGCCGGATTCCGCATCACAACGGGAGCGCAGATCAGGGACGTAGCCGTGGAGGCTCACTTCAGCCCGAAGGAACTGGACCTGTATGACCGCTTCACCCAGTACGGCTTGATTGCCGCGCGGGAGGCGGTGCGCAACGCATCTGTGGAATGGACACAGGAACTGCGCACCATGGGCGGCGTGGTCACCGGATCGTGCCTGGGCGGCAAGCCCACCGAAGATGCTTCGTTCCGCCAACTCTATGCCGCCGGCAACCCGCGCGTGCCGCCAATGACGATTCCGAAAATCATGGCCAACGCGGCGGCCAGCGCGATCACGATGGAATTCGGACTGACAGGTCCGTCTTTCACGTTTTCCACGGCCTGCTCTTCGGCCAGCCACGCCATCGCGCATGCATTCTGGATGGTGCGCCAGGGCATGTTGGAAGTGGCGATCGCGGGAGGAAGTGAAGCGCCGTTCAGCGCGGGTCACCTTCGCGCCTGGGAAGCATTGCGTGTGGTGGCGCCCGACACATGCCGTCCGTTTTCGCGGGACCGCAAAGGCATGGCGCTGGGCGAAGGGGCCGCGATGCTGGTGCTGGAACCGATGGATCACGCGCGTTCCCGCGGCGCGCTCATTCTGGGAGAGGTGGTGGGAGCGGGCATGAGCGCCGACGCGCATCACATCACACAGCCATCCCCGGAAGGCGCCGCGCGGGCCATGATGCTTGCCATGCGCGATGCCGGTATCGGCGCCGGGCAGATCGGCTACATCAACGCCCATGGCACCGGCACCACGGTGAACGATGTCACCGAATCGAAGGCCATCCGCTCGCTGTTCGGCAGCCATACGGGTAGTCTTCTGGTCTCTTCCACAAAATCGATGCACGGCCATGCGCTGGGCGCGGCGGGAGCATTGGAAGCCGCGGCCACCGTGATGGCGCTGCGCGATGGCGTGGTCCCGCCGACAGCCAACCACCTGGGACCCGACCCCAATTGCGATCTGGACGTGTGCCCGAACAGCGCCCGCGCCTGCGCAGCCGAATACGCGCTTTCCAACTCGTTCGCCTTTGGCGGATTGAACGCCGTGCTGGCTTTCAGAAAGGCATAAGCGGTGGCGCTGGCTGTCGTCTTCCGGTTCCTTGGCGCGGGCCTCTATGTCTTCCTGGCGGGTGTGATCTGGGGGCAACGCCGCACACCTCCGGCTGGCGGCGTGGTGTTGGCGCTGCTGATCGCGATGGGCGTCTGGGACATGGCGTGGCCCGCGTCGCTGCATCCATTGGGCTGGGCGGCGGCGGCGTTGGCGGGGGGCTGCGTGATTCTGCTGATGCGAGTGGCAAGCCGGCCGTTCGCCATCACCCTCGGCATGCTCACTGCGGCGTGGGGATTGGGTTTGGTGGCCGGCATTCAATCGGCGCCCGCCGCCATCGCCTCAGTGGCAATGGGGGTGTATCTGGCCGGCGCTTTCTATTGGAAGCGCACCTTCGGACTGGTGCTGACCCACCGTTCCCTGTTCGCGGTGGCATTGGGCATCTTCTCGGCACTCTATCTGGCCGGCGTGCGCCTGGTATCGGGACTGGTGGAATGGAGTTGGGCGTTGGAACTGGCGTTGCTCTTCGGAGCGGGACTGCTCTGGATTCCGGTGTATGCATGGATCACGCGCTATCTTTCCCGCCGCAATGAGATGCTGGCGGCTTTCGGCAAATCAATGGTGGACGACGCATCGCGCATCCTCGACCTGGACGGACGCATGGAGTTCATCGCGCGCGAGGTGGTCCATCGATTCGGCGCGCAAAGGGCGTCCCTGATCTACCGAGACCGGCGGACGGCGGGCGGCGAAACAGGCTATCCGTACCGGTTTCCCTTGCGGCTGGAGAACCGCGAGTTGGGCCTGCTGCTGGTGGACGCCGGCGCCCACCGGTTCCTGAACGACGAGGAGTCTCTGTTGAGGGCGCTGGCGCCCCAGATTGCGCAATCACTGGAAGCCGGCCGCCTCATTGAGGAGAAGATCGGCCTGGAGAGGGAACTGGCGCGGCAGGAGAACCTGGCCGAGATGGGGCGGGCGGCGGCGGCGATCGCGCACGAAATCAAGAACCCGCTCAGTTCCATCAAGACGCTGGTGCAGTTGATGGGTGAAGACGCGACGGTGGCCGGCGCGCACGGCGACAGCCTGGAGTTCATCGGCGGTGAGATTGACCGGCTGGATCGCTCACTGCGCCAACTGCTGGGCTTCGCCCGGGCGCCACTGGAATTGACGGAGCAAGTGGACCTCTCAAAGCTGTTGCAGTCGCTGGCGGCGGCAATGAAGCCTGCCATCGCGGCGGAAGTGGAGCCCGGCCTTGTGCTGCCGCATTCTAACGAGGAACTGCTGCGCCAGGTTTTCCTGAACCTGCTGCTGAACGCCGAACAGGCCGCAAGGTCGAAGGTAACGATGCGGGCCGGGCGCGTGGCGGGAGGGATTGAAGTCCACATCGGCGACGACGGCCCGGGGATTCCGCCGGAGTTGCGGGAGAAGGTTTTCACCCCGTTCTTCACCACCAGGCAGCGCGGCACGGGACTGGGCCTGGCCATCGTGAGGAATAACATCCGCAGGCTGGGCGGCGAAATATCGCTGGAATGCCCGGAAGCGGGCGGCACTGTGGTGAAGGTGCGGCTCAGCGGTTAAACGGGTACAGCGACCGTACGGCCAGAATACGCGCCTTCGTGCTGCCGGTATTATAGAAGCCCACAGTGGTGTTGAGGCGGTAGAAATAGGCGTCGCCCGCTTTGGCTGGAAACTTCCCTTCGACGCCGTCCATTCCCGAGCCCGCCACCATCTCACCTTCACCCGCCAGCAGGACGTACATCTCTTCCTCGCGATCATGGTGATGAGGAGTATTGGTGCCGCCCGGCGTGATCTCCATGATGAAAAGGCTGGTGACGACGGCGCCCGCGGCAATGCGGTCACGCGTGCTTTTGGTATCGCCAATGAGGAGTTGATAAAGCGTGGAGGGCGGATGATTGCCCACCACCTGTTTCTTAACCTCGGCGGCATTGGCGATGCGGACATCGGGTGCGCCCACCTTACCCTTGGGCACCTTGAATCCCATGATGAGGACCTCCAGCTTCGCTCCCGCGGCCAGCGTGAAACGCTTCCCGGAAGGCAGGTAGAGGAAATCGTCGGTCTTCAACGGCGTCTTCGTGCCGTCGTGCTCCAGCGTGCCGCCGCCCGAAAGAACGAACCAGTTCTGCTCTTCGCCTTCGAAGGCAGTCTCCAGGCAGCGGCCGCCCGGCTCAATCACTAACTTCGCCATGCGCGCCACTCCGCGGGCTGGGGCCTTGCCGCCGAACACCGCATGGTAACGGCACGTGGAAGTGGTGAGAGCCGAATCCACGGCGGCGGCATCGTTCAGCGAATGGCGCAGGAAGGTGGGATCAACAGCGGCGAAAAGCAGGAGTGCGGGAGAGAGCATACAGGTTAATGAGTTTAGTCTACAGCACTCACTTCGCCGTGTGGCATCCGATGCAGCGGCCTTCAGCGGGCGTAAGTTTCCCGTTCCTCTTCCACGTTTGCGCCCGTTCAGCATAGGCAGTCCCCGGCAACATCTTCGCCATCCTGTCGAAATAGAAACGAGCTTTTTCCTTTTCGCCGAGACGCGAGTAGCCGTCGCCCAAGCCCAGCAATAACTGGCCCAGGGGATGCTCGCCGAGTTGATCCAATTGATCCTTCTGCAACTGGTAGACGTGCTCAAAGTCCGCCACCGCGCTGCGGATCTCGCCCAGCACGCGATCGCCGGCGTTCTGAAAGCGAGTGGCCTCCAGTAGCGCAGCGCCTCGTGGAATGCGCACGCCAACGTTATCCGGCTCCAGTTTCACGGCCCGATCCATCTCGTCCATCGCCCTCAGGTAAAGCTCCATGCCTTTCTTCACGTCGCCCTGCTGAAAGCTCACGCCGGACTGAAAATAGAGTCCCGATCCATGCCAGACCAGCGCTTCGGCATGATTGGGATTGGCCGCCAGCACCTGTTCAGAAGCCAACATTGCGCGGGCCAGCGCCCCGGCATTTCCCGCAAAGCCTGCGAAGAAATCGTTGCGGACCACGTGATCGAAGCGTTCGCGGGGGGCGCTGATCAGCGCCGAGGCGAACCCGAGGGAGAAGGCCACTGCCATTGTCATCGCCCAATGCCGTTTGCTCATGGTGCAAACTTACGGGTTTGGCGGGAAATCCGCAGCTACTTTTGGACGAAGCATACGGCGCGCGCCGACGAATGGTGGACAACGGCCGACGAAGGTCTATGGCTCCCGCACACTCAGAATCTGTCCGGCGCGCACTTTTCCCAGCTTCTGCTGCTTGCCGCCGGGCCATGTAATTTCCACTTCCTTTGCGTGGGCGTCGGCGCCAAGGCCGAAGTGCAGCCGCTTGTCGCTGGCGGAAAGATAGCTGCCGCCGGTGGTCACCATGGCCTGCTGCACAAGCCCGGAAAGGCCGGTCACGCGCACGCGAGCGCCAATCGCGTCGCGGTTGGACAGGCTGCCCTCCAGTTTCAGCATCAGCCAATTGCCCGCCCCGCCCTGGTTGCGCAGAAGCACGGCCGGACGGTTGTTGCAGTTCACCACCACATCGATGAAGCCGTCGTCATCCAGGTCTCCGAAGGCGGCGCCGCGCGCGGCCAGCGGCGTTTGAAACGGCGGGCCGCTGCGCCGCGATACATCCTGAAACCTGCCCTTCACGTTGCGCATCAGCAGCGGCGGCTCCAGGTAGCGAAGGTTGGGCTGCGTCAGTTCAATGTTGTCCATCACATGGCCCTGGCCCACAAACAGGTCTTTCCAGCCGTCGTTGTCGTAATCGATGAAGCGCGCGCCCCAGCCCGAATGTTGGCTGGTGATTCCGCCCACCCCCGCGGGTCCGGAACTGTATTCGAAGTAATCCGGAAGGTTGCGAAACAGGGCGTAGCGCTGGTTTGCCAGCGCGTTGATGAAGATGTCGGGCCGGCCGTCGTTGTCGTAGTCGGCAAAATCGATTCCCATGCCGGCGAAAGTACGGCCGTCTTCGTCGTAGGCCAACCCCTTGGCCAGCGCGATCTCTTCGAACCGTTTCCCTCCATCGTTGCGGAAGAACTGCTGCGGAAAGGAATCGTTCGCCACTGCGATGTCGGGCCAGCCGTCGGAGTCGAAATCGTTCACCGCCACGCCCAGGCCCTTGCCCGGAACGGCCTCCACGCCCGTGGCCTTGGAAAGATCGGTGAACCTGCCGCCGCCGGCGTTGCGGAACAACAGGTGTGAGACGGGCTGGAAAAGATCGGGGTGGCAATAGGACCGGTAGCCGGGCTTGCGATCGCCACAGTGCGGGTTACCTTCGAAGCCCCATTTCACATAGCGGGAGACGAAGAGGTCCAGGAGCCCGTCGCGGTCGTAGTCCAGGAAAACCGCGCCTACTGACCAGCCTCCGCCCGGCACGCCGGCCTTTGTGGTGACGTCCTCAAAGGCGCCCTTGCCGGTGTTGCGATACAGGATGTTGCCGCCATAGTTGGTGACGTAGAGGTCGGTATAGCCGTCGTTGTCGAAGTCCCCGGTGGCGGCGCCCATGCCATAGGAATGCCCCTCCACTCCAGCCTTCGCCGTGACGTCCTCAAACCTGTTCTCGCCCAGATTACGATAGAGGCGATTGGAGAATTTCGGGCCCTGGGGGAGCGAGGCGCCGTTGACGAAGAAAATGTCCAGACGCCCGTCGTTGTCGTAGTCAAACAGCGCAACGCCCGCGCCCATCGACTCGATGAGATACTTTTCCGGCGTGGGGGACGCCTCATGCCTGAAGCGGATTCCCGAGGCGGCGGTGATCTCGGCAAAAGCCGGCAGCGATTCCTGGGCGTGAAGAACGAGAGCAAGGACGGCGGCTATCCACACGCTTTTCATTCTCTCCCATCATTGTTATCATCAGTGGCTGTTGAGGAGGTTAGGATGCTGAAAATCTTCGTGCTATCCCTTTGCGCCGTGATCTCATTCGCGGCGGAATACAAATCCAGTTTGAAAGCCGGCAAGGCCGCGCTGAAGTCCGCGGGTGTGATGGCCTTCGGCCCCGAAGGCATCCTGTTCGTCGGCGATTCGATCGGCGGATCCGTGTACGCCTTTGACACGGCCGATACCAAGGCTGCCAAGGCCAGCCCTTTTGAAGTGAAAGGTTTGAACGAGAAGATCGCGTCGATGCTGGGAACAACGGCCGATCAGATTCTGGTGAACGACGTCGTGGTTAACCCGATTTCCAAGAACGCCTACGTATCGGTATCGCGCGGACGCGGCCCGGAAGCCACACCCGTTCTGATGCGCGTGCTTGCTTCGGGCAAGATCGAGGAGTTCAACTTCGCGGCCGCAAAGCACGCCAGCGCAAGCCTGCCCAACGCGCCCTCAGCCGACGCGAAGGATCGCCGCGGCCAGAGCCTGCGCCAGGAAGCGATCACGGATCTGGCATTCGTCGACGGGAAACTGGTGATCGCCGGGCTTTCCAACGAAGAGTTCGCCTCCAACCTGCGCGTGATTCCGTTCCCGTTCGCCCAGGTGGATCGGGGCGCGAACGTGGAGATCTATCACGGCCAGCACGGCCGGTTTGAGACCGCCTCGCCCGTCCGCACCTTCCTGCCTTATAAGGTTGCCGGGGAGCAGCACATACTGGCGGCATACACCTGCACGCCGATTGTGAAGTTCCCGATGTCATCGTTGAAGCCGGGCAGCAAGGTGGTGGGCGTCACCATCGCCGAGCTTGGCAACCGCAACCGGCCGCTGGACATGGTGGCCTACTCCAAGGACGGCGCCAACTACATCCTGATGAACAACTCCAGCCGCGGCGTGATGAAGATGCCTGCCGCGAAGTTGGACACCTACACCGGCATCACCTCGCAAACCGAGAAGGCCGGCATCCCCTACGAGACCATCGAGTCGTTGAAGGGCGTGCAGCATCTGGATCTGCTTGGCGATGCGCACGCGATGATCCTGGTGGCCGATGGCGGCACGATGGATCTGAAGACGATCGGCCTGCCGTAGCGTGTTCCGTTTGATTGCCGTGGCCGCAGTGTACTGCGCGGCGGCCGCGGCGCAATCCCCCGACATCCGTTTTGACCGCGGCGGGATCCGGATCACGCCGGGCGCGGGCGGAGCTGTGTCCGTCTACGCCGGCGGCGCCGATGCCCCCGAAGTGCTGGGAGCGGCGCGGACCGAAGGCGATGCTTTGATCTTTGAGCCACGCTACCCGCTGCGTCCAGGGTTGGAATGCAGGGTGGTTTTCCGCCCCGCCTCCGGCGGCGAACTCATTCGGCGTCTCACGGTGCCGGGCGGTGGCGCGAAACCCAAGGCCCGGGTGGAGCAGGTCTATCCCACCGCGGCCCGCCTGCCTGAAAACCAACTCAAGCTTTATCTCCACTTCACAGAACCGATGGCGCGCGGAGAGGCATACCAGCGGATCCGCCTGCTGGATGACGCGGGCAATCCCGTTGAGCTGCCGTTCCTGGAGTTGGATCAGGAGTTATGGGACGCATCGGGCAAGCGGCTTACGCTGTTCTTCGATCCCGGCCGGATCAAGCGCGGACTGCTTCCAAATGAGCAGGTGGGCTTGCCGATGATGGCCGGAAAACGGTACACGCTGGTGATTGACGCGGGTTGGATGGATGCCGCGGGCCAGCCGCTGACCGGCGAGTTCCGGAAGGCGTTCGAGGTGACTGCGGCCGATCGGGAGAGTCCCGCGGTGGCGCGCTGGCGGATCACAGCGCCGCAAGCCGGCGGACGTGAGCCCCTGGTTGTGGATCTGTCCGAGCCTATGGATCAGGCGCTGCTGCTGCGGGAGATCGACGTGGTGAGCAATGGCCGGGAGGTCCCCGGGCGCGTGGCGATCGGGCGGGAGGAGATGCGCTGGACGTTTGTTCCCGATCTGCCCTGGACGCGCGGAACCTACGCGCTGGTTGTCGGCACGGCGCTGGAGGATCTGGCGGGTAACCGGCTGGACCGGTTATTTGACGTCGACAAGTTTGACCGGGTTGATAAGAACGTGAAGCGCGAGACCAGGCGGATCCGGTTCCGGGTGCGGTGAAGTGAGCCGGGGCGCGGCCTGCGGCATACTGAACGGAAGGTGGTTCTTTACAGCTCTCTCGAAACCCCGTCAGCCGATGTACTGGCGGAAGTGCGCCGCGGCGACACATGCCTGCTGACGCCCACTGCTACGATGGCGGAACACTTGCGCCATCGCATGGCGCGAGAGGGCCACGTGGTGCGGCCCGACAGCATCCTGACGCTCTCCCGTTTCGTGGAGCCGTTTATGCGCGATGTGCCGGCGGCCACGCGTGCCGGGATCGACCGGATTGTAGCGCGGCTGCTGGAGGACTCGCCGCCGGAGCCGTTTGCCGCCATCCGCCGCGCAAGAGGGCTTCGCAGAACGCTGGTAAGTCTGATGGAGGAAGCCGCCTCGGCCGGAGCGACGCCCCCGGATATCGGCGATGTGGCGGATACACCCGCGGCGAAGGGTTTCCAGGACCTGTATGGCGGCGTGGCGGCGCGTGTCACGCTGCGCGCGGAGCGGCTGCGCATCGCGGCCCGGCGGATCGGGCAGGCCGCGCGCCCGTTCGAGCATTTCTTCCTGCATGGATTCTATTCGTTCACGCCGGCTGAAATCGGCATCCTGCGGGCGCTGGGCAGAATCACGGTGACGCTGCCCGATTGGGCAGGCTCGCGCGAAACGCAGGAATCGCTGGACCTTCTGCCGTTGCGCCGGTTCAGTTACGAGGAACCCTCGGTCAACCCGGACCGCGTCCTGTTCCGGGCGGCGGGAGAGCAGCAGGAAGCTGAAGAAATCGCCCGGCGCATTGTGCGGCTGGCGGGCGAAGGCCATCGATTTCGCGAGATCGGAGTGATCCTGCGCAGCGAACGGCCGTACGCCCCACTGCTCGGAACCACCTTCGCGCGCTTCGGCATTCCCGCGCACTTCTACTTTCAAAGCACACTGGACCGGCAGCCGCTGATCCGCTACTACGGGGCGCTGATGGACGCCGCGGCCAGCGGCTGGGATTACGAATCGCTGGTGCGGGCAATCAATGCGCGGCTTTCGGGCGCCGGGGGAACCACAGCGGGCGATGAACTGGATTTTGAGTTAAGGGAGAAGCTGCCGGCGGCGGGACTGCCGGAAAAACTGGCGGCGTGGCGTGGCTTCGAACACTGGCGCACGGCGCGGCTGACGCCGGCATTGTGGATGGAAGAGCTGCGCAAGCTGAAAGAGGTGGCGGCGCTGCCGGCGGTGGGCGATGGCGTCACTCATGAACAGGCGGCGATGTGGCGTGGACTGGCGTCATCGCTGATGGCGTGGGAAGGGGCGTTGGAGGAAACGTGTGCCATCGCGGGGCCGGCGCCCCTTGAACTGGCCGGGTTCCGCGAACATCTCAATGAGGTGCTTGGGGCGACGCCGTTTGATGACAGCGGCCAGCGGCGCAACGTGGTTCACGTAATGGACGTCTATGAGGCGCGCCAATGGCAGTTGCCGATTGTGTTTGTCTGCGGGCTGGTGGAGCGCGGATTTCCGCAATACCACTCCGAACATCCGATTCTGAACGATGCCCAGCGCATGAAACTGCGGCGGGCGGGCATCGTGCTGCGGACATCGGCGGAACGCCAGCGCGAGGAGGAGTTTCTCTTTGATATCGCCACCACGCGCGGAACCGACCGGCTTTACTTGAGCCACCCGCGCACCAGTTCCAAGGGCGAGGAGGTGCTGGGGTCGTTCCTGCTGACACGGTACCTGAGAAAACACGCGGCAAGGGAGGAGCCGGCGGTGAAGGCGCTGCCCGGCGGCGTTCGTTCCGCCCGGCCATCGAAGACGCCCGAGGGGATTGAGGATGCCACGCTGCTGAAGGGCGTGCGCCGCAGGCTGGCGACGCTTTCCCCCACCGGCATCGAGACGTTTCTGCAATGCCCGTTCCAGTTTTTCGGACGCCAGACTCTGAAACTGACAGGGCCGCCCGAATCTCCGCGCGAGCGGCTGGACTTCCTGCTGCAGGGCGATATTCTGCATCGTACGCTGGCCGAGGCGCACGGATCGCCGCTGTTTGTGGAGGAGATTTTCTCGCGGCTGTTTTGGGAAATCTGCCGTGAAAATGCCGTGCCGGAAACGGCCCGCACGGAGAAGATCCGGCTGGAGCTGATCGCGAACCTGCAGCGGTTTCTCGAAAGCCCTCCGCTTGCCGGAGGCGCGGTGGTGGGCGTGGAAAAATCGTTCGACCTGCCATTAAAACCGGGGCTGCGGGTGAGAGGAAAGATCGACCGCGTGGTGGAAGTGCCGCAGCGCGGGCTGGTGGTGATCGACTTCAAGTACTCCACGCGTGAGCGGATACGGGATCGCGTGAAATCGCACCAGAAGGGCGAACTGGTGCAGGGCGGGCTGTACCTTTGGGCGGCGGAGCGTCTTTTTCGCGCGCCCGCGGCGGGGATGCTCTATTGCGGACTGCGCGGTGAGGTGGCCTGGGGCGGATGGCATCTGCCCATCTTCCAGTGGGACGAGATTGGAGAATCCTACGACCGGGAGGAACTGGCGAGGATCACCGCGAAGGCGCTGGAGGCGAGCGAATCGGTGGCGGGCCGGATTGCCCAGGGCGAAGTTGCGCCGCGGCCGGCGGACGAAAAGAAATGCGCGTGGTGCGAGTTCCGGGACGGGTGCCGGATAGAGAGTGGCGCGGCGCAACGGGCGAAGGGAGCCGCATCTTGAGCCTGGAGTTGAATGCGTCACAGCGCGCGGCGGTGGAGCGTTGGGGCCAGGACGTGTGCGTGGTGGCCGGGCCGGGTTCGGGCAAAACACGCGTGCTGATTGAGCGCTTCCGATGGCTGGTGGAGGCAAAGGGGATCAGCCCGCGGCGCATTCTGGCGGTGACATTCACCGACAAAGCAGCCACGGAAATCAAGAAGCGGCTGATCCTTGCGTTCGCTGATTCCGATGAATTGCGGGAGGAGATTGAACGCGCGTGGGTGTCGACGATTCACGGCTTCTGCACGCGGCTGCTGAAGGAGAATGCGATTGCGGCGCGGCTGGATCCGGACTTCCGGCTGATGGAAGAGGCGCAGTCGCAGATGGTGCGCCATCGCATCGCGGAAGCGGCGCTGGATGGCCTGCTGCGCAGAGAGCCGGCGGCCATGCGCATACTGCTTTCGCAGCTTGACACGGGCGGGGCTGAGATCGCGCAAGGGCTGATGGACCTCTACGAGGAGTTGCGGACAGCGGGGGTGGCCGTGAACGCAGTACGGCTTCCGCGGCAAGGGCAGGATACGGGCTGGGGCGCGATTGGACAGGCGGCGCGGGTGATCCTGATGGATCCGGTGAACGGGACGGCGAACCAGCGGGAGGCGCATCAGAAGGCCCATTTGTGGGCGCGCGATGTTTTGTCAGTGAGCGGGGATGGGGACCTGAGGGAACTGGTGGCGCTGCTCGACCGGGCGCCGAGGCCAGCTTCACTCAGCAGCAAGGCGCGGGCCCGGGCGGTGGCGCAGGAGTTGCGGGATCACCTGATTCCGGCCACGCTTGCGGCCGAAATGCTGCGGGCGCGCATCGGTCTCTATCCGTTGTGCCTGGAAGCGCTGACGGCGCTGCATCGGGAGTATGAGACGTGGAAGCGGGAGCGGGGACTGATCGACTTCAACGACCTGGAAGAGCATGCCATTGCGCTGTTGGAATCGGGCGATGCGTTGCGGGAGGGCGTGCAAAACAGCTTTGACCAGGTGTTGATGGATGAGTTGCAGGATACCAACCGGCTGCAGTGGCGGCTGATCGACCTGGTGCGGCGGCCCGACAGGCTCTTCGCCGTTGGCGATATCAACCAGTCCATCTACTATTTCCGGCATGCCGATCCGGGCGTGTTCCGCGCCTACCGCGACTCGCTGGCGGCGGCCGGCAAGGTGATAGACGAGTTGCGGGAGAACTACCGCAGCCGGGCTCCGCTGCTGGCGGCTGTAAACGCGGTGACGCCCTATCTGATGGATGGCGTGGAGCCGCACACGTTGGTGGCGAAACGGGAATACCCGGAGGAGGCGCAAGCCTCAATCGAATTTACGCACACCTTTGCGGCGGCGGAGGAGGATGACGCGGCGCGCACGGAGGCATTGTGGATCGCGCGGCGGGTGAGGGAGATGGAAAGCGCGGGGAAGGCGCGGTTTTCCGATATCGCCGTACTGGCGCGCACCATTGCGGCGCTGGGCCCGGTGCAGCGGGCGCTGGATGAATTCGGGGTGCCGAGCATTGTGACGGGCGGGCGGTCGTTCTATGAATCGCGCGAGGTGCGCGACCTGATGTCGTGGCTGGCGGTGGTGGCCAATCCGCTGGATGAGATCAACCTGGTGACCTTGCTTCGCTCGCCGCTGGTGGGGATGGCGGATGAGGATCTGCTGCGGCTCAAGATCGCTTCTCCACGGCTGGTGGACGCGCTGGCCGCGGATCCGCCGCAGTGGTTCGTGATGTTACAGCGGCATCGGGCGCAGGCCGACATGGTGTCGCCCGACCGGTTCCTGGCGGAGATTCTGGATGCCTCTGGGTATGAAGAAGGGCTGCCCTCGCGGGCGCGGGCCAATATCGCCAAGCTTCTGGGAATGCTGCGGGAGCGGTGGTGGCGGGAGCCGGCGCCGGTCTCTGAAATCGTGGAAGAACTCGCCGTGTGGCGGGACTCCCAGACCGAGGCCGAAGCAGCCGCCGATGAGGTGTCCAACTGCGTGCGGCTGATGTCGGTGCATGCGGCCAAGGGGCTGGAGTTCCCAGTCGTGTTTCTGGCGGCGATGCGTTCGGGAGGCCAGAACAGAAAGCCGGTGTTTTGTTTCGACGCGCAGCACACGCTGGGGGCGTCCTGGCGGCACCCCGTGGCAAAGGGCGGCATTCCGGATCCGGTACATCTGGCCGTGTCGGCGGCCAAAAAGAAGCAGGAGGATGGGGAGGAGGACCGGCTGCTTTATGTGGCGATGACGCGGGCCGAAGAGCATCTGGTGTTCACGGCGTCGCCGGGGGGACAGGGCAGTTGGGCGAAGCGGGTGAGCGAGGGGCTGGGATTGCCGGTGGGAATTCCGAAGGCTGCCAGGCGGGATACGGTGCAGTTTCATGGGGGCGTGGTGGAGTTGCTGCACACCAGCGAAGCCGTATCGTCGGCGGGGCTGCCTGCGCTGAGCGTCGAGGAGAGCGAAGCAACGGAGATGGTGGAGCCACCGCCATGGCCGGATCAGCATGAGGCGACACTGCCGGTAACCTCGGTGGCGCAGTTTGCGTTTTGCCCGCGGCAGTATTACCTGTCGCGGTACCTGCGATGGCCGGGTGCGGCCGCGGCACAACCCCTGAGCGAAGATGCGCCGGACAGGAGCGAGTGGACGGCCAGTGACTTCGGCACGATGGTGCATGAACTGCTGGCCGGCGTGGAGCGTCCGGATGCCCCGGCCGAGGCAATCGCCATGCGGCGGAGCTTTGAAGAGAGCGTGCTGGGAAGGCGCGCCGCCGAGGCGGTGCGGGTGGAGCGCGAGTACGATTTTCTGATCGAAATCGAAGGCGCGATCCTGCGCGGGCAGATCGACCTGTGGTTCGAACACGGCGGCGAACTGATCCTGGTGGATTACAAGACCGATCAGGTGGAGGCGGGCGAGGAGCAGAGGCACGGGCGGCGGTATGTGCCGCAATTGCGGTTGTACGCGCTGGCGATGCAGAAGCTTACCGGGCGTGTGCCGGCGCGGGCCGTCTTGTGGTACCTGCGGACGGGGACAGCCGTGAGCGTGGGGTTGACGCAAGAGGATCTGGAGATGGCGCGGAAGGCGATCCGGGAATTGCTGGCGGCGCAAACGGAGATGCGCTTCCCGGTTCGGGAGGGTAAACACTGCCTGCGGTGTTCCTACTACCACAATGCCTGTCCCGCCGTATTGCCCGAAGAAAGCTCAATGGGGGCGAGAGTTGGACCGTTGAGGGAAGATATGACCGCTAATCAGTAATCGCGTCACAGCCTTGCCGCGATTCTGACCGCAATATCGACAACATGCATCCATGGGGGATAGCCGCCCCACTTGGCGGACAGCAGTGCACGCCGTCTACCAAAGTCCGGGACTTTCGCCGCAACCTTCTTGGGTGAGGCTAACTGGACCGCCCCGCCGCGGGTGATCAGCCATGCCATCGTGGCGGTCACTACGCCGAAAACGGTCCCGTTGTGCCTCATTAAATCGAACCCGGCCAGATCGGAGGCAAAACTGCCATAGTCAACACGATCTGGCACCAAGGCGAGCCAATCGTGCTGCCGGTCATCCAGATAGCGACGGGCCATCGCAACTCCCAATTCCAGCGGCATGTTGAACCGCGCCAAGTTTCCCACGCCCTCCCCTTTGCAGCGAGACAGATCGTGAATGGAGTACCGGCTGCCAAACACGGCACGCATCACGCGATTCATGCGCGGTTCCGCCACGTCGCCGCTTTCGATCGAACTGCGAGGGATGAATCCGCAGCAGACGACAGCCATGATCATGGCATCAAGCAAAGGAGCATATTCCTCGTCGAACGGGCAGTTAATGAATACGCACTTCGACGCGTCAATTTCCGGCTGGCCGGTGCCAGCCGCGTCGTCGTGAGCTGGGGTGGCTTTCACACCTTCGTCCCGGCATTAGTCTTCTTCATCCGGCGGACCGCCTTCGACATCTCAGAGATCCGTTTTGAACGGGCAACTCGAAGGTCTTTCGTAACCCGCGTCCGCCGTTGGGCAGATTGAATCAATTCGAGGGCTTCATCT
>JANRLE010000362.1:0-3851 GCA_033762895.1 Bryobacteraceae bacterium
ACGGCTGACGGCATGCGCGAAGCCAGGGATGGCATCCTTCGGTCCGCGGACGGCGCGCTGCAGGTGCCGATTTCCGCGATTTTTCCCCGGTAAACGCCTCGCCTGCTAGAATCACAGGTTACCCTGATGCCAGGACGAGTCTCTCTTTTTGTGACCTGCGTGGTGGACCAGTTGTTCCCGCGCGTGGGAATGGCGATGGCGGAGGTGCTGGAACGCGCCGGCTGGGAGGTGGAATTCCGCGCCGATCAAACCTGCTGCGGCCAGCCCGCCTTTAACAGCGGCTATCACCAGGAAGCGGCGGGAGTGGCCGAACACTTCATCCGCGTCTTCCGCGACGCCGAGTTCATTGTGGCGCCATCGGGCTCATGCACCTCCATGATCACCCATCACTTCTTCGACCTGTTCCCCAAGGACGCCGCGATGTATGAGGAAGCGCAGTACCTTGCCCCGCGGGTGTGGGAATTTTCACGCTTCCTCACCGAAGTGGCGAAAGTGGAAGACGTGGGGGCGCGATTGGAAGAGGTGGTGACCTATCATGACAGTTGCCACGCCTTGCGCGAATTGCATGTGAAGGACGGCCCGCGGCGTCTGCTGTCAAAGGTGAAGGGACTCACGCTGAAGGAAATGTCCATTCCGGAGGAATGCTGCGGCTTCGGCGGTACGTTCTCAGTGAAGTTTCCGGAGGTGTCCGGCGGGATGGCGCGCACCAAGATCGACTCGATCCATGAGACAGGCGCGTCGGCGGTGGTGTCCATCGATTCCAGTTGCCTGATGCAGCTACAGGGGGCGCTCTCCCGCGCCGGTTCGAAAGTGCGTACCATGCACCTGGCCGAAGTGCTGGCATCGAGGTAAATCGCGCCATGCTCATGAGCGAAGAACGATTGGTGCAGATCCAGCGCGCCGTCGCCGACCAGAAGCTGCAGCGGGCGGTTTACTCGGCCACCGCCCGGCTGAAGGAAAAGCGCGTGGAGGTGGTGGCCGAAGATCAGCTTCCCGAATACCAGGAACTGCGCGAACAGGCCCGCCTGATCAAGAAGCATGCGCTTGAGAATCTCGATTACTACCTTGAACAGTTCGAAGCGAATGTGATCGCCCACGGCGGCAAGGTGATTTGGGCGCGCAACGGCGACGAGGCAGCCGACTTCATCCTGGAAACCGCCAGGCGCACCGGCGCGAACATGATCGTGAAATCCAAGTCCATGGTCACCGAGGAGATCCACCTCAATGACCGGCTGGAAAAGCACGGCCTGGAGACCGTGGAAACCGACCTGGGCGAGTATATCCAGCAGCTTGCGCATGAGCCGCCGTTCCACATCATTGCGCCCGCCTGCCACAAGACGCGCCAGGATATCGCGGAAATTTTCCGCAAGAGCCTGAACGTGGAATGCGGCGATGAGCCGGAAAGCCAGGCGGCGCTGGCGCGCAGAACGCTGCGGGAGAAGTTCCTTGCGGCTGGCATCGGCATCTCGGGCGCCAACTTCCTGGTGGCGGATTCCGGGGCCATCACCATCGTGGAAAACGAAGGCAACGCCCGGCTTTGCACCACTGCGCCGCGCGTACACATCGCGGTGACGGGGATTGAGAAGATCATCCCTCGCGCGCAGGACCTGGCGGTTTTTCTCAAGTTGCTGGCTCGCAGCGCCACAGGCCAGTTGCTGACCGTCTACACTTCATTCCTTTCCGGACCGCGCCGGACGGGTGAAACGGACGGGCCCGATGAGTTTTACGTTGTGCTGATGGATAACGGCCGCACAAAGCTGCTGGCCGACCGGGAAAAGCGCGAATCGCTGCACTGTATCCGCTGTGGCGCCTGCCTGAATGCCTGCCCGGTGTACCGCAAGATCGGCGGGCACAACTATCCTTCCACTTACTCCGGCCCGATCGGAGCGATTATTACTCCGCAATATCAGGGTGTGATGAGCAATCCATGGCTGCCGTTTGCCTCCAGCCTGTGCGGCGCCTGCGCCGAGGTTTGTCCGGTAAAGATTGACATTCCGAAGATCCTGCTGGATCTGCGCAGGGAAGTGGTGGCGGAGAAAACGAAATCCGGAGGCGGGCTGGAAAGACTGGCCTTCCGCGGCTATTCCTGGCTGATGCAGCGGCCAAGGCTCTACGCACTGGCTGGACGGCTGGCCGCCATCGGCGCGCACCTTCCCTTCACAACCAGCATTGGCCCGGCGGCGAAGTGGGCCAGCCAACGCGAGGTGCCCATGCCAGCGAGCGAAAGCTTCCGTTCCCAGTGGCGCAAGCGCAAGGGGGCGAAATGACCGCGCGCGAAGAGATTCTGGGCAAGGTGCGCGGCGCCGTCGGCCGCATTGATCAGCAGGCGCCGGCCAGGGCTCCCGCGGTCCGCATCCGGATTCCTGAGATCGGCCTGGAAGATCGGGTAACGATGTTCAGGGAACGGCTGGAGGCGCTTGGCGGCAAGGTGTACCGCGCGGGAAGTCTGGCGGAAGCCGGGGCGGTTGTGCAGCAGATCCGCCCTCAAGGCCGGGCTGTGGCGTCGAACTCGGCATTGCTGCGCGAGGCGGGGGTAACGTCGCTTCCGGACGTGGTGACGGATTTCCACGATGAGCCGGCGTTGTGCGAGGCATGCGCCGAAGCCGCCTGCGGCATAACGGCGGCCGACTACGGCATGGCCCAGACAGGCAGCCTGGTGACGCGCGCTTCGAGCGAGGCGCGGCTGGTGTCGCTGCTGCCGCCCATTCATATCGCACTGCTGATGAAGGACCGCCTGCTCACCGGCCTCGACGAATTCTACACGCTTGTGCCGCAGCCGGCGGGCGATACCTGTTCGACGGTTTTTATCACCGGCCCTTCGCGGTCCGCCGACATTGAAATGATCCTGGTGCGGGGAGTACACGGGCCCAAGGCGATTCACGTTATCGTAGTAGAGAGATGATTCGAATCCTCGCGCTTGCACTTGCTTCTGCCGCGGCGATCTTCGCGCAGAGCGCCGAATTCTCATTTCACGGTGGCGTCAGCCGGCTGAACAACAGTTCCATCGGCAGCGATGGCGCGGGCGGCTCGAATTACAGCCTCGCCGAAGGCTTCCGATTCGGCTTCCGCACGACGGTGAACAACTGGCGGTATGCCGGCAACGAGTTCGGCTACGCCTACAACCGGTCGAAACTGGAGTTGGGCGGCGTTTCGCAGGGGGGCATGGCGATCCATCAGGGCTTCTACAACTTCCTGGTTTATCCCACGCCCGACGGAGCGACGGTGCGGCCGTTTGCGGCGGGAGGCATCCACTTCAACAACTACACGCCGCCGGGCACCAGCGTTACCTCGGGCGGCGGATCCACGAAGTTCGGGTTCAACTACGGCGGCGGGGTAAAGGTGCGGCTGGGTGAGAAATACCAGGTGCGGTTCGACACGCGATACTACCAGAACGGCAAGCCGTTCAGCTTCCTGCAGGGGCGCAGCGGGCTGATCGGGCAACTGGAGGTGTCGGTAGGATTCGGGCTGGTGATATAATTAAGGCTGCCCCGATGCGAAGGGGACCAGATCGTTCCAAATCCAGGGTAGGTTTCGATTCACCCGACGAAGGGGCCCCGAAAGGGGCCCCTTCTCATTTTGGGATGTCTTCTGGGAATTTCCCGGCTACTTGCGCTTCTTCTTTTTCGCTGCGCGGTACCTGGGATTGATCAACCCTTCGGCGTCCGGGTTCCCGGGTCCGAAATGCTTCAGCATGACCAGGTTTTCCTTATCTGAAGTGTTTCTGATCACGACGCCGCGCGAGGCGGCCGACGCCGTGACGAACAGTTCATCCTTGGTCATCTGCCCGTAGCGGATGAGGGTGGGCGTCTCCACGTCCATCTTGCCGATTTTGCCGAAACCCTGCGTTACGA
>JANRLE010000363.1:0-25979 GCA_033762895.1 Bryobacteraceae bacterium
CCTGGGGCGGGAGGCGAGGCTCGTCAACATGAGCCAGTTAGGCGAAGCCTTGAACGACCTGGCCGAGCCCCCGGTCCGCGCCCTCGTGGTCTACAACTCAAACCCGGCGGCCGTGGCGCCCAACCAGACCCGTGTGCTGGAAGGCCTGCGGCGCGACGATCTCTTTACCGTTGTGCTCGAACAGTTTCAGACCGACACCGCCGACTACGCCGACTTCGTGCTGCCCGCCACCACCTTTCTGGAACACACCGATCTCTATCTCGCCTACGGCCACTATCACCTTCAGCTTGCGCGTCCGGCCCTGCCCGCGCCCGGAGAAACGAAATCGAACGTGGAGATTTTCCGCCTGCTGGCCGCGCGCATGGGCTTCGACGATCCCTGTTTCTCGGACACCGAGGACGACATGATCCGCACGCTGCTGGATTCTTCCCACCGGTTTCTTGAGGGCATCACGCTGGAGCGCCTGGAGCGGGAACACTCCATCCGCCTCAACGTAGCCCCTCCGGGCGAGCCCTACCAGCCGTTTGCCGCCGGCGGCTTCGGTTTCCCCGACGGCCGCTGCCATTTCGACGTCAGCCGCCTCGATTACCAGCCTCCAGTCGAATCCCGTCTCGGCGACGCCGTCCTGCGCGAAAGCTACCCGCTGGAGTTGATCTCTTCCAAGAACGACGATTCGATGAACTCCACCTTCGGCCACCGCGATCCGGCCGACCTCGAAACATCCGGTCTGTGGATGCACAGCGAAGACGCCGCCCTGCGCGGTATCGCCGATGGAGACGCCGTGCGCGTGTTTAACGATCGTGGCGCCTGTCTGCTGAAAGCCTCCGTGAATGGCGCCGTGCGGCCCGGCGTCGTACGCGCTCCCTCCGTGCGCTGGCCCAAACGCGCCCCTGACGGTATGGGCATCAACGTACTCGCCTCCGAACGCCTTACCGACCTGGGAGGCGGCGCGACATTCTACAGTTGTCTGGTACAGGTGGAACGATGCGGAGATTGACGACACTGCTGCTGGCGGCCGCCCTGGTTGCCGGCCTCGCCGCTTGCAAGAAACCGAAGCGCGCCTCAGCCATCGCGCAGGAAGACGCCGCCGCGGGCATGCGCTCATCGGTGCATGCGGCTGATCCGAAGGCCGCTGTCCAGTTCGTGCGCGGCTTCCACGAAGTCGAGCAGAACTCCTGGCGCTGGACCTCCGGCAAATTCGCCGTTACACTGCGTCCTCCGGCCACCGCCGCCCAAAAGGGAGCAACGCTGGTCCTGGAATTCGCCCTCCCCGATCCGATCATCGACAAGGTTAAGGCCACCACCCTTGCCGCCAACGTAAACGGCGCCGCCATCGATGGCGAAACCTACACCAAGGGCGGCAGCTACACCTACCGCAAGGATGTGCCCGCCTCGGCCCTGCAGGGCGATGCCGTGGGCGTGGACTTCGCCCTGAACAACTTTGTGAAGGCCGGAGAAATCGACGCCCGGGAACTGGGCGTGATTGTCAGCTCTGTCGGCCTTGAAGCCAAGTGAGGTTTGACGCCATCCTGATCCCGGGCGGTGGCGTGCGCCCGGGCGGCGTGCTGCCTCCCTGGGCAGATGCCCGCGTCTCGCTCGCCGCCAGCCTTTATCAGGGCGAGTACCTGATCGCGCTCAGCGGCGGCACCCCACATCGCCCCCCGCCGCTCGACGAAGCCGGCTTTCCCATCTTCGAATCCGTGGCCGCCGCCCGCCGTCTGCGGGAACTGGGCATCCCTCAGAACCGCATCCTGACCGAAACCGCCTCCTACGACACGATCGGGAACGCCTACTTTGCGCGCGTCATCCACACCGATCCGGCCGGATTCCGCAGCCTTGCCGTGGTAACCTCGGAATTTCACATGCCCCGTGTCGAGCGTATCTTCCAGTGGGTATTCGCGCTGGACGCGGGGGAACGAACCTACCAGCTCACCTTTTTTCCGGCGCAGAATGCCGGTCTCAATGGAGATACGCTGGCGCTGCGGCGGCAAAAAGAACGCGACTCAGTCGAACAACTGGAACTCACCATGGCCTCCCTCCGCGATCTGAAGTCACTTCAGAACTGGCTCTTTCTCCACCACTCGGCCTACGCCGCCGGACGCCGGGACCCTTTCCCCAACTCGCCCTTTCACGACACCTATTGACGGCTCGATTGTCTTTCTCCGGAATCGGACTATCTCAAAACAGACCCGCCCATGGCTGTCGCGGATCGTGGTGACCGGTTCGCGTTCAAAGCCGAGTTCACCGGTTAATCGCGCCAGCTTTGCGTTGACTTCAGGAAATATCTGCCGGTCATCGGTGTTTAAGACAAACACGGCGTTGGGAAGGGCCAGGATTTCGTTAAGGAATCTGGTGTGATCCGCGGTCAACTGCGGCGCCGTGAGCGGGTCACTGGCCCACCGCAGTGGCACCTTCCCTTGGGTCAGCATGCGCGTGTTGTCCAACATGCCCCAGTCGGTCAGGTACACCGTCTGCCCATTCCTGCGGGACAGAACTTCGGCCAAATCGAACACGGCGTCTGACCATGGACCGGCCGAGCCGTGGCGAACGAAGTGAGAGACGTAGGTGCTGGTCACCATCAGGCAGCTTCCGCTTAGAATCAAGGCAACAGCCGCCATCCCCGCGTTTCCGAAGCGTCCCGCCTTTTCCGCCAGCCATTCCCCAGCCAGCGCAATCATCAGTATCGGAAATGGCCACAGCAGAATCACGTGATGCGTCGCGCCGCCGGTGTCCCGGGTGAACACCATCTGCAGCCACGCCACCAGCATCATGATTACTGTGAACGCAATGGCCTTGCGCCACTTCGTGAAAAGCAGTACGGGAGTTAGCGCGATCGATGCCAGCCAGGCGTGCCAGAGCCAGTGTTCCTGGCGATTGCCGGTGGCCTTAGAGAACGCGGTGAAGGCCGCTTCCAATGCTCCTTCAGGCTCTCTCGGCCGCTCGGATTCGGTGGGTCCGAAAAATCCGAATAGCGCACTCCCCCGTGCGGTCACCTCCAGTACCCGCAACTTTTGGGGCAGATTCTCCCGCGAAAAAGACGCATTTCCGCGAAACGTCGCCAGCGGTTTTCGCACGTTATAGATAATCAGCGGCAATGCGCCCAGGGAAAAGAATATTGCAGCTTTGCTGATCTGTTTCGGGCGCAGGTTGCGCATTAGAGGGAAAGGAAAAACGATGGCGGCAGCAACGACGGCTCCCGACAGCATCCAGGCAAAGATGGCCTTGTCCCACATGCCGAGCCCAAGCAGGAAGAATCCGCCGGCCAGTGCCCTCTCCTCGCCCTCCTGCCCGTACTTGAGCAATAGCAGCAGGCCGCCCAGGAGGCAGACGTGCTGAATCGCCACCGGGCCCCAGTCGAAGACCGTCGCCAGCAGGTAGCTCGTGTCAAAACTGAGCAAGGCTGTGCCAAAAAGCGCCGCCCGTCTGCCGGCGATTCGCTTGAACAGCAGGTATGTGAGCACCAGGCTCAACGCGCCGAGAAGCAGTGCCGGCACGCGCAGGCTGTAGACGTTGGGCTGCCAGAGGGTGAAGATGATCGTGTAGAGCGCCGTCTTGGCCGTTCCCAGGTAGGACATGACCATCAGCGGGACCATCTTCTTGAAGATCGATATCGCGAACCAGGGGTAGGGCTCCGTGAACATGGCGCTGGTGAAGATGGCCTCGTCGGTTTGGATTCCGGCATGCGGGATCATCGCCAAACCCATCAAAACAAAGCAGATCACGAGCAGGCCGACCAGCATCGGCGCCAGCCCGCAGCTTCTGGGGGTACCGTTCAAGATTGCAGTATAGCTCTTTTTGTATCCGAAGCCGCAGTTGATGGGAAACCATTGGTGTGCCGGCGACGTAATTACAGATTATCCGGAGGCGCAGGGTGGAGCGGAGGAGACGAAAAAGTGAAACCTCTGGCAAATTTGAGCGTCAATACAGCTTCCAGTCTAAAGAAGCAGCGCCCCGCCGCCGATGAAGGCAGAATCGTGACGTTTGGCGAAAAAAGAGTGAGAAAAAAGCGACCCTGTGGCCACTAAATTGCTGGGCCAGTGTGTTACACTATGTGGACGATCCCGCACAGTTCCGAGAGATCCTTGGAGCGGTCAATGTTCTGGCTGCAATGCCAGAATACTTTAGCGCGGTACGCTAAGATTTTTGCAACCTTCCGCCATCAACCGTCGTCCAAACGGTGGTGGTAAGGAAAGGTAAAGAACAGAAGAAAAAAACAAGTCGATCGAGAGAGAGGAGAGAGGAGCTAAACCAATGACAAAACAAGACCTTAACAAATTCAAGCAGGTTCTGGAAACCAAGCAGGCCGAGCTGTCCACCGTCCTTCGTAACCGCGAAGGCATTGCGATTGAAAAGAGCCCCGATGCTCTGGACGAAGTGCAGCACGCCGCTGAGCGCGAGCTTGCTATCCGGAATCTTGACCGCGAGTCCAACCTGCTGCGCAACGTGCGCGCGGCCCTGCGCCGCATGGCCGAGGATTCCTATGGCATCTGCATGCACTGTGAGGAGGAAATTTCTCCCAAACGGCTCGCAGCGGTACCGTGGACGCCTTACTGCATCCGCTGCCAGGAGATCGCAGACCGCAACCGCGAACGCTTCGCCGAGGGTGGTGAGCTGTTCGAGGAACTGATGGTCAACGCGGCCTAATGCCGATAGCGGACACCATCCGCCCGGCGGTGTCCCGATCCCTCCGATAAGAAAAAAATTCATCCGCCCGGCACTGTGTGCATAGCGAGGCCGTGTAAATACGGCTTCGCCGCACGCCGGCGGATTGCAATTGCCGCAGGTTTGCCTCTACCAGATCGACTTTGGCTGGCTCCGCCATCGAACCCATCGCCGGGAGATATGGTGCGAGCCGGCTTAACACATCCGGTCCCACCTCGTAGCAGCATGGCCCGATTCCCGGGCCGATGGCAGCGTGGATCCTCTCCGGATCGCATCCGTACTGCCGGGTCATCTTTTTCACTGTTGCCTCCGCAATCGCCGCAGCGGTGCCCTTCCAGCCCGCATGGACCGCGGCCACCACGATTCGCCCGGGGTCGACAAGCAGCAGCGGAATACAATCGGCCGTTCGAATTGCCAGCCGCGCGCCCGGACGTTGTGTCACCAGCGCGTCTCCCTCACCCAGACACCCTGTCCGGTGGGCGGACACAATGACTGTGCCCGAGTGAACCTGTTTCAGGGTTACGGTCTCCTCCGGTGGCGCCCATCCATCCGAATGGCGGGATCCGAAGCCGTGCTCAAGCCAGGGAAACCCCAGCAGGGGCTCAGCGCGGTACACTCCGTCCACTCTGACGAACACGCGTTATTGCTGGGCGGCGGCGGGCGCCTGGCTGGCCTGGGTGCCTGCGAACTTCTCCACCTCGGCCAGTTGTTTTTTCACCATCGCTGCTTCCTGCCCATCCTGTGGAATCGCCGCCAGGTAACCCTTCATGTGTTCCATGGCGCCGTTGAAATCCTGCTTCTGGGCCAGGACAATCCCCAGCACGTGCTTGATCTTGGGCATGCGGCCCGACGGATCCAGCTTCATGCCTTCGCGCGCGCTCTTTTCGGCCGCATCCAGTTTCTTCAGGTTGAGATTGGCGACGGCGTTGACGAAGTAAGCCTGCGGATAGTCGAAAGGATTCAGTTTCAGAGCCCGGTCGCTGGCGTCGGCGCATTCCTGCCACTTGTTTTCCTTGGCCCAGAGATAGGCCATCTGGACATAAGGTTTCACCAGCTTGGCGTCGGCGGCCAGGGCCTCGGTGTAGGCCTTGCGGGCCCCTTCGGTGTTGTTCTGCGCCTCGTACACCATGCCCAGATCGCTCCACGCATTGGCGTACTTGGGATAGAGGGCCACCGCCTTCTCATATTCCTTCTGCGCATCGGCCCACTTGCGCTGGCGAGCCTTGTCGCGGCCTTTGTCGAAAGCCTTGCGCGCGTCTTTCGGCGCGGCGGCGGTAGTGGCGCTGATGGTGAGCCCTTCCACGTTGCCAAGGCGCTTCAGGATGATCGTGCCAAGGTCGGGATTGTCCATGGTGCGGCGGCCCGAAAGCGGCACCACCTCTGAACGGTAGCCCGGCAGTACTGCGCGGATTTCGCAGCCGATCAGATCCCGCTCGGAAATCTGGCGTCCACCGCTCATGCCACCGAAACCGCCCATACTGGAGTTGCTGCGCTGGCCCGGGGCGTTCATGCCGCCGAAGCCGTTATCGCTGCCTACGCTGGCATCAGCCATCATGTGCTGATTCTGGCCCAGTTGGAACGAGAAGCGTCCCTTCGAATCGGTGTATCCCTCGGGACGCGGTTGCCCGTTGCACACCCGCTCAATCACCACCTGTTCCATCGGCGCGGTGCCGTCCTCCAGCACCACCTTGCCCGAGAGAAAGATCGGCCGCTGCATGTCGGGAAACCGCTGTTGCTGGTTGGGGTCGGGGAACGGCTGTTGCTGCGGGTTGCGTTGTCCGGGCGTTGGGAAGCTGTCGGGCCGTCCACCTGGCGTGCCGCCGGGTGTCCCCGTGGAAGGGCTGGTTGAGGGGCTCGGTTGCGCCGGCGCCTGATCCTGGGCGACAGTCACCTGGGCAAACACAAGCAGAGTGATGGCAGCGGAGAATCCGCGCAGGACTGAAGACGGGAACCGCATTTGCTCCCTCCTTTTCACAAGGACTGTGCCGCCAGTGCCGGCGGCGGCGAGTTGCCTGTATTATGCCACAACTGGCCGCCGGAGGCATCCCGGTTTACAATGGAGGAGAAACATGACGGCAAGAAAGCGACTGGCCCTACTGATCCCGGTGATGTTCCTTGCGCTAAGCTGCACGGAAACGCCTAAAGAAGTAAAGAAAAAGGAGCCGGAAAAACCGCCGGAGCCGGTAAGCGGCCGCACCGCCTTTCATCAGATGTTTGTCGCGGCGCGTTCCTGGGCCCCCGATGTCCAGCCCCTGCAACTGGTGAGCCTGCCGATTGAAGGCGTCAAACCCGCCGACGGCAAGTTCGGCGCCTGGCGCTGCCTTTTCGCTTCCCAAAGCAGAGCCAAGCTGCGGATCTATACCTACGCGGTAGTGGAAGGCACAGGGAACCTGCACAAGGGAGTATTCCACGAACCCGGCGAGGAGAATTTCTCGGGCACTCGCGGGCAGGCCAAGCCGTTTCTCGTGCAGGCATTCCGCACTGATACCCCCGATGCCCTCAAGACCGCGCTCGACCAGGGAGGGGCTGCCGAGTTTGTGAAAAAGAATCCAACCGTGCCGATGACGTTCCTGCTCGAATGGACGCCGCGGTTCCCAAGCCCGGCATGGCGCGTGATCTGGGGTGAGTCGGTGAGCACCAGCCAATACTCGGTGTTCGTTGACGCCAGCACGGGCGCGTTCCTGGCGAAGGTTCGCTGAAGGGCGGTCACTTCTTTAGCCCCGTCTGCAACGAGGTGTGATCGTAGCTGATCACACGGGGGATTGTTCCCTCAAATCAGCCGTGCTTCACTGGCGGGTGAGCCTTCAGCCATTCCACGATCGCCTCCGGCTCATCACTGAGGAAAAGCATTTCCCTGTATTTTTCGTTGGCCACCTTCTGCAGCAGCGGGAAACTCGGAGCCTCCACGGTGAAGTGATCCACCCCCAGAAATACCATCGGACTCACGTAAACGAACGTGGCGTAGTGATTCTGCGCGGCGTCCTGAAAGATTTCCTGGCGTGTGCCTGCGCTGCCAGGCGAAAACACGATGCCGTAGCGGGCGATCTCGAGCAATCCATCCTCGCGGATGGAGTTGGCGAAGTACTTGGCGATCCGGGTCGCGAATACGTTGGTAGGCTCATGGCCATAGAACCACGTCGGGATGGCCAGGCTGCCTGCGCCGTTCGGGAAGCGGTCCTTTACTTCGAAAGCCGTGGTGACGTATCCCGAAGCGTGTTCGTCAGGCGCGGCCGCCAGTATCTCCAGCGCCGCGTCCATGGCTGCTTCCGCACGCCGGGCCATCCAGGCGCCAAGGTTTCCAGCTTCCATCATGCCCGGGCCGCCGCCTGTCACCACCGTGTAGCCTGCCCGGGTCAGCAGCCGCGCCGTCAACGCCACTTTTCGATACCAGGGGTCCGTGCGTTTCCGCCCCGCGCCGCCCATGATGCCCACCAGTTTCGGCTCCTCCGTGCGCAGATACTCGCCAAGCGCGTCATCCACCGAATGATCGTGAATGCGCCGGGCCAACGCTTCCACAATGTCCCCCGCCGTTTTTCCCTTGGCCACGTAATCCTGGTAGATCACCGTATCGCAATCGCGGCCCGGATCCTCCCGCGAGGGCGCGTAGAGCTCTTCGGCCGTGTAGAGCGCGCCGCGGTAGGGATTGTAGGGCAGGCCGCCGATGCGCGGAAATACCACGCCTCCTCTTTTCCGGATGGCCATTTCAGAATCGGCGCTGTCAAACAGGCAGCCCAGGAAGTAGGCCCCCTTCAGATCCGCCGCCGTCCAGTCGGCCAGGCGAAAATCGCGCAGGTCGGCCGATTGAATGACGCACCCGGCCAGGTTGCCGGCGCGCGCACGGATCTCGTTGCCGTCGTGCAGTTCAATACGCATGCGGTGATTTACGATGTCGTGATCTGATTTGTTTTCTCGTCGTAGCTGGCCCGCTTGCCGGACCAGTAGGCGGCAAGCGCCATTTGGCAGGGTAGCAGTCCTTTGAGCGCGATCTCGACGCTGGCCGAAGGGCGGGAGTTGCTCCGGACGGCGTTGAGAAAGTCGGCGAAGTGGGCGCGGTCCAGGTCCTCGGTGGCCTTCACCTCTACCGGCGATCCTTTGAACGGCGTATAAACGTAGCCGTCGCGGGCCAAAAAAACGGACCCCTCGTCGCCCTGAAAGAGCATGCCGGGCCGGTCATCACGCAGCGACAGCACGGTGCTTTCAAACGAGAGGTTCCAGTCCTTGTACTGGACGATCGCGTTCACCGTGTCGGGATTGGTTCGTCCATCGCGCAACTCGTAAATGCCGCCCAGCGCCACGGCGTGCATCGGAGTGGTGTCGTCCATCAGCCACTGCGCCGAATCGGCCCAATGATTGAAGATGTCGGCCAGCACGCCGTTGCCGTAATCGGGATAGTAGCGCCAGGCGTCATAGCGGGCGGCCTCGTAGGGAACTTTCGGCGCCGGCCCCAGAAAGCGGTCCCAATCGAGGCCTTCCGGCTGGGCCGCCTTCCCGATGTGGCGCGCCTGCCAGGGGAAGTTGTTCCAGGCCGTGCGCACGAACACCACGTGGCCCAGTTTGTGCGGCCCCAGGTACTGTTCGCGAACGGCTTTGTAGTGGGAGCCGCTGCGCTGCTGCGTTCCCACCTGGCACACCTTGTTGGCCTTGCGCGCGGCTTCCACCAGCGCGCTGCCTTCCTCGAACTTGTGTACAACGGGCTTTTCCAGGTACACGTGCTTGCCGGCGGCGAATGCGGCCTGGGCCAGGCTGAGGTGCAGATGATCCGGCGTGGCGATGATAGCGGCATCGACGCCGGGCCGGGCCAGCGCCTCCTCATGCGCGGCGCATTCGTGCGCTTTCATCTCTCCGGCCGAAAACGCCTCCCTTGCCCGCTCCCGCTGCACATCGTAAACATCACAGATCACGCGCAGGTCGGCTTGCGTAGTGCCGATCGCGGCCTTTGCCACGTCGCGACCGCGCCTGCCGCTGCCGATGAGGGCGAGGCCGATCCGTTCGTTGGCTCCCAGGATTCGCTGGTAGGAAAAGGCGCTAACGCTAATGGTATGGGCGAATTGCCGGCGGGTCATGAATGCACACTCCGATTTCAGACTCCAAAGGCTGTTTTGATGGCGGCCCGCGCGGGCGTTACCGCCCCGTCCCCGGGCTTGATGTCGTTTAGCCGTTCCTCTTCATTGATGATCCACCCCGCCCACCGCTGCTCCCTCACAGCCTGGGCCAGCGCGGCGAGATTGAAGTTGCCCTTGCCCAGCGGGACCTGCTCGCCGTTCTCAAAATCCCGCAGATGCATGCCGTCGATGCGCGCCCCGTGGCGGGCGAGAAAAGCCGGGATGTCAGCGCCCGCGCGGAAGGCGTGTCCCGCATCGAGGATCAGCTTCAGCTTGTCCGCGCCGCTGAGCATCGATTCGATCTCGTGGCCCGAGTTGCGGAACTCCAGATCGTGGTTGTGATAGCACAGTTGCAGACCGTGCGACTTCACCCGCCGCCCGATCGCCTCCAGCGCGCGGATCTTCTTCTTTAGCTGCCCTCCGTCCCCGGCCGAGGCCCCGGACAGGATCAGCCGTTCGGCGCCCAGCGCCGCGGCCCCCCCGGCCACGGACTCAATCAGACCGGCCGGAGCCACCAGTGTTTCCGGGTCGTACTGGAGCAGAAAAATATGGCAACCGAGGAAACGCAGACCGCGCTTCTCCATCTCCTTACGGGCCGCGGCGGCGTTCGAAAACTGTCCCTGCACATTGCGGTACCCGGTTTCAAAGCCCTGGTAACCGTAGCCTTTGATCTTGTCCAGCACCGCCAGCAGTTCGCCGAAGTTGCCGGGGGTGATGCGCCAGGCATTGGTCTGACAGCCGGCCCGTGGCAGAGCCGCCGCACGCAGCAGGGCGGGCGCGGCGGTCCCGAGCAATGTCCGGCGAGTCAGCATCTCTACACGCTCTCAATCACCTTCAGCAGCGCCGTCAGAGAGGTGCGGGTGGCGTGTGCCTTGCCCTGCGGGCTCTTGTAGTGCGTCTCCAGCGTGAAGGATTCCTTGTAGCCGGCCTTCAGCAGAGACCGGATCTGGCCGGCGTTGTCCATCACGCCGTCGCCCACCGCGCACCATTCCCATTTGTCGCCCACCTTGCGGAAATCGCGCAGATGCACATGGAAAATGCGCGCCGGGTCCAGGTGTTTGTAGCCATCCGGGTAAGACCGCTCACCGGCCGAGCCCGCATTGTTCGGATCCCACGTCACGCCAAGATTGGGATGCTGCACCGCCTTCAACAGCCGTCCGGCCTGTTCCCCCGTCCAGACGTAGCTGCTGCCCACGTTTTCAATCGCCAGCCGGAAGCCGCGCGCTTTGGCCTTGTCCGCCGCTTCGCGCAGCAGCTCATAGATGCGCGGATAGTGTGACAGATCAGGCTTGTTCCCGTCCTTATGTGTAAAGGCGAAGATGCGGATCTTGTCGGTGCCGAAAATCTTTGCCCGCTCGAAGGCCGAATTGAGCAGCGCCCACTGGTTGTCCAGCATACCCCGGCCCTTGGGGGAATCGTCGGGCAACGGAATCTTGAAAAAGCCCGTACCCAGCACATTCACCCGCACTTTGTGCCGATCCAGAATCGCCTTTGCTTCCTGCACGCGCTCCAGCGGCTGCACCGTGTTGTACTTGCCCCAGATATTGCGTACTTCCGCCCAGTGCAATTTGAACTCGGCCAGCAACTGCGCGGCCGTCTCCACGTCGTCATCAATTTCGTCGGTGGTGACGCCCAGCGGAACCTTCTTGAGCGATGCGGCATCGAGCAGCGGGGCGAGCGCGGGCAGGGCCAGAACACTGCGTCTGGAAAGGATGGTCATGCCTGCAATTCTACATGAAACGTTCCTCCAAGGAAGTACACTATTCGGATAAGGAGTGCTTTATGACGACTCGAATCGCCGTGTTCGCGGCCGCCCTGCTAACCGCCGGCTCCGCCTGGGCGCAGCCCGCCCTGCCGAAAGGCTTCACCAGGGGCGCCAATGTGGAAGGCATCACGGAGTACCGGCTGGAAAACGGTCTGCGCGTGTTGCTGTTCCCTGACCCATCCAAGCCTAAGGTGACGGTGAACGTCACTTACATGGTTGGCTCCAAGCATGAGAACTACGGCGAGACCGGCATGGCTCACCTGCTGGAGCATCTCCTATTCAAGGGTACCGACAAGTATCCCAAGATCATGCAACTGCTCAAGGACCGCGGCGCGCTCTACAACGGATCGACGTGGTATGACCGTACCAACTACTTCGAAACGCTGACGGCGTCGGACGAAAATCTGCGCTGGGCCATCGACATGGAGGCCGAGCGGATGGTGAAATCCTGGGTGGCCAAGACGGATCTCGACACCGAGATGACGGTGGTTCGCAATGAGTTCGAGATGGGCGAAAACTCGCCCATGCGCGTGCTGATGCAGCGCACCGCGGCCATGGCGTATGACTGGCATAACTACGGCAAGTCCACCATTGGCGCGCGCTCGGATATCGAGAACGTGCCCATTGACCGCCTGCAGGCCTTCTACCGGCGCTTCTACCAGCCCGATAACGCGCTGCTGGTCATCGCCGGCAAGTTCGATGAAGCGAAAACGCTGGGGTGGATCGCCGAATCGTTCGGCCGCATCCCCAAGCCCGATCGCGTACTTCCGAAGGTCTACACCTCAGAGCCTGTACAGGATGGCGAGCGTACTGTCACCGTGAAGCGTGTGGGCGATGAACAACTGGTGATGACCGTGCATCGCGTCCCGGCCGGCACCCATGCCGACTACGCCGCCGTTTCCGTGCTCACCTCCATCCTCGGCGATTCGCCCACCGGCCGGCTTTACAAAGCCCTGGTGGACAACAAGAAGGCCGCTTCGGTGATCGGCTTCGATTTCCAGTTGGCTGAGCCCGGCATCCTCTATCTGGGCGCGCGCCTGCGCAGCGAGCAGTCAATGAACGAAGCCCGCCAGGCCTTGATCGACACCATTGAAAGCGCGGCCAAGGAGCCGCCCACGGCCGAGGAGGTGGAGCGGGCCAAGACAAAGATCCTGAAACAGATTGAACTGCACCTGGCCAGTTCCGATGATGTCGGCGTGGATCTGAGCGAATGGGCCTCGATGGGCGACTGGCGGATGCTGTTCATTCATCGCGACCGCATCAGGAAAGTGTCGGCGGCGGACGTGCAGCGCGTCGCCCGCACTTATCTGAAGCAGGACAACCGCACCGTGGGCGTGTTCGTTCCCACAGCCAAACCGGACCGCGCCGAAATCCCTTCAGTGCCCGACGTGGCGGCCATCGTGAAGGACTACAAGGGTACTGAAGTGATCGCGCAGGGTGAGGTCTTCGACCCCACTCCCGCGAATGTGGAGCAGCGAGCCAAACGTGTCCAACTGCCCAATGGCACGAAGCTTGTGATGCTGTCGAAGAAAAATCGCGGGGCGACGGTGATCGGTCGCGTTACCCTCCGCTACGGCGATGAGAAGACGCTGATGGGCAGGGAAGCGGACTCCCGCATGGCCTGGTCCATGCTGATGCGCGGCAGCGCGCGGCACACCCGCCAACAGATTCAGGATGAATTCGACAAGCTGAAGGCGCGGGTGAACATGGGCGGCGGCACGCAGTTCGGCACGGCCAACATCCAGACCGTGGGGCCCAATCTGCCGGCTGTTTTGAAACTGGTGGCCGAGGTCATGCGCGAACCGGCATTCCCGGAATCCGAGTTTGAGCAGGTGAAACAGGCCGCGCTTTCCGGCATTGAATCGCAGAAGAGCCAGCCGCAGTTTCTGGCTATGAACGGACTTCAAAAGCACATGAATCCCTATCCGAAGGGTGATGTGCGCTCGGTGCAGACGGCCGAGGAGCAGATTGAAGAGCTGAAGGGCGCCACGCTGGCCGGCGCGAAGAAGTTCTACCAGGATTTCTTTGGCGGGTCCTCGAGCGCTGTGATCACCCTGGTCGGCGATTTTGACGCCGCCGCCGCCGAAAAGCTGGCACGCGAACTGTTCGGCGACTGGAAAACGCCGAAGCCCGTAGAGCGGCCCGTGCGCAGTTATCAGAAGGTGGAAGCCGTGAACCGCGTCATCGAAACACCCGACAAGGCCAACGCGATGTTCATGGCCGGGCTCAACGTGCCGCTCTCGGACGACGATGCCGATTACCCGGCGCTGATGATCGCCAACCAGGTGTTTGGCAGCGGCTCCTCCTCCCGCGTGTTCAAGCGTTTTCGCGACAAGGAAGGCTGGAGCTACGGCGCCGGTGCGATGCTCAACGCGCCGACCAAAGAGAACGCCGGCGCGCACATGACCTATGCCATTCTGGCGCCGCAGAACATGTCCAAGCTTGAGACGGGCTTCCGCGAAGAAGTGGAGAAGGCCCTGAAGGAAGGTTTCACGGCCGAGGAAGTGGAGAAGGCCAAAGCCGCCTGGCAACAGCAGCAGGCCGTCATGCGCGCTGAGGATATGATGCTGCTGGGCCAGCTTTCAGGAAACGAATATTGGGGCCGCACCATGCAGTGGCAGGCTGCCCTGCAGCAGAAGGTCGCCGCCTTGACGCCGGATCAGGTGAACGCCGCATTCAGGAAGTACGTGACGCCGGAGGCGATCAGCATTTTTAAAGCCGGCGATTTCAAAAAACTTGCGGCTTCGGGTTCAGCGCAGTAACCAGATATTCGCCGCAGATTCGGTGGCGGGAAACACGATCTTGTTCCGCGCCACCGACATCCACCGGAAAACGGGTGCACCCGGAAGCAATCGCGGGCTTGATCCGTGAAAGTGCGCCAGAGCAAAAGCATCACCACGCGGCTGTCCCGAATCCGCGTCGATTTGCTGAGCCCACAGACAGAGTCTCCCATCCCGCGGCGACGCGAAGTAAAGATACTTCCCGTTCGGCGCCCAGACCGGCATCATCCCGGCGCCGGCGGAAATCCATTCCGAAGCCGCACCGGGTGATCCGAACCGGGTGAGGAAAACCTGCTGGGCATCGGCCGGCGTTTTCGCCGTAAATGCAACCCATCGCCTCGACCGGTCGGGCATCGGGCCCAGCAACTCGAACTCGGCGTGCGCAAGGTACGGGCGCCGAGCCCCCGCGGCCTCCACCAAAACGAAACCCCTGTCGCCATGGTCCAGGTACCCGCCGGCGGGGCCTGGCCCCATGTAGGAACAGTCCTCGCATAGTTTTCGCGCCTGGCCTCCCCCAATCGGCTGCTGCCATGCGATGTGATTGTACCCCACAGGATTCTTCGCATCCGGCACAACCTCGTGATAGGTGAACGCCTCTCCGCCCGGGCTGATTTCACCATAGTTCTGCGCGACCGGTCCCGAAGCCAGCAGTTGCTCCTGGCCGGTTTCCAGATCCAGCAGCCAGATGTCCGGATTGCCGCCGCGGCGCGAAGTGAAAACGAGTCTGCGGCCATCCAGCGAAATCGAGGGGTGTTCCTCGGCAGCCGCGGTCTTCGTCAGCCGGGTCAGATCTCCGGTGACTATTCCCTTGTCCGCCTCCATCGGGAGCGCCCATATGTCCGTATTGGTGTCTATGCTTGAGAACACGATCGCCCCGGTGGCCGAAGCCGTGGCGTCAGTGGCGGCGCCGCCCGACGGCAGGGTGTATTGCACTGCTGGCCCTTCGGGCTGCCAGGTGCGCTCGTTCATCTCCAATCGCCACAATGCGGAGGGTGTGCCGCAGCCGGCAGAGAAGATCACCGCCCTGCCCAGCCAGGTCGAGGGCCGCCACGCTGCCCAGTCGTCGCACAAGTGCTGTTTCATCAACGCTTCCCGCACCCCCGTCTTGATAGGCGGTCCTCCCGTCACCGGCGTCACCCACCAGTCCAACTTCACGGTCCCGAAGTCTTTGCCGGGATAGCCTTGAAACAATACATGAGCGCCGTCGGGCGTCCAGATCGGATTGACGGCAACGCTGAAATCAGGGGCAATCTGGCGGGTCGAACCGGTGTCCAGCCTGACAACGAACAGCTTGCCGCTGATGACACTGGTGTTGAAAAGCTGAGGATTGCCCGAGTAGTAGGCGACGCTCGCCCCATCGGGAGAGAATCGCGGACGCCGGCCTCCCTTTGCCAGCAGCCGCGCCGTGCCGCCCAACGAGGACATCACGTAGATGCCGCCGCCATCCCTCTCCGATTGGAAAACGAGCTTGGAACCATCGGCCGAAAGATCAGGTTCGGTCTCATTCGCCGCGTCGCTGGTCAGTTGAATCGCGGTGCCTCCAGCGACGGGCTGCAGCCAGATGTCGAGATTGTCCTTGCCCGCCCGGTCTGAGGCGTACGCGACCAGCTTGCCCTCCCTCGACAACGATGGGGAAAGGGCCTTTCCCAGATCCCAGGTCAGACGCGAGAGGTTGGTGGGCGCGGTGCTGGCCGGGCTCGGCCCAAAGAAATTTCGTCCCACAATCACCGCGATCAAAATCAGCCCGCTTGCGCCCGCGGCGATCCGCCACCTCAGCGACGTAGGGCGTCTGGCAAGGACGGGCCTGGGTGGCGCGGGCATCTCCACCACCACGCGGTGCCGGAACTCGGCCAGATACCCGCCTTTCGGAACGGAGATCACAACAGGGTCGTTCACACCCTCGGACTCATAGTACTGCGCCAGCCGGGCGCGCAACTTTCCCGCCTCGCTGCGCACAGTCGAGTCTACCCTCGGGTCATAGGTGGGAGGCTTGTCATACACCTCCACTCCAATCACATACTCCTTCAGTTGCTCGCTCCTCGCGGCGATCGTCTCTTCCACCACGTACCGGAGAAAGCGGCTCATCCGCTCGGCTGAACGGAACGTCTCGCTCGCAAGGATCCGCTCCAGTTGAGCCAGGCTGGAGTCCGCATTTGGCTTTGGAACATGCATGCAGCAACGGTTGTTCAACCCCAACACAACCGCTAACCCCTTCAATTATAAGCAGTTTTGCGGCGTAGTCAAGATTGGCCGGCCGGCTTCCACGCCGGCGCCGAAAGAGAGCGCCGAATGTATCGTTTTCTCCTTTTTTTTGCAGCCGCCGCATCGTTTGCCAAGACCGATGCCGTCACCCTCGTCGTCCAGGATCTGGCCGGCCTTTCTCCCTCGGAGGTGGACCAGGCGATGGCCGAGGCCGGCCGTGTCCTTGGTCAGGCCGGCGTCACTGTCGCCTGGATTCGCTGCCAGCCGGGGACCGAGGATCCGGCGTGCGGACTCCCCGCCCCTACCAGTTTGTTTGTTCGGATCTACGGCTCCGACTCCGTTACGGGCGCCTGGAAGGCTGACTCAGGAGCCTTCGGCTTCGCCCTGACTTCGCCCGCTCCCGATTTTGGGCGGCACGCTGGCGTGCTCTACGGGCGTATCCGCAAATGCGCGTCTGATACCGGCGCCCACCCCGGCAGGCTTGCCGGCAGCGTCATCGCGCACGAAGTTGGCCATTTGTTGTTGGAGCGCAGCCGCCACAGCGAAACCGGCCTCATGAAGGGCCATTGGGGTAAGGGGGAACTGGATCTGGCCGCCCACGGACTCCTGAATTTTTCGCGGGCGGAAGCCTCGAGGTTGAAGGACAGGATCAGACTGCGCGCCGGACTGGCGCGGCAGCGTTAGATAGGAGAGCACCATGTCGAGAATCATGACGATTTTGTTGGCCGCCGCTGGCGGCCTGACCGGACAAACGATCAGTCAGGAATATCAAACGCCGATAGCGCCGGTAGCGGGCGTTGAGGGGACCGGAGTTTTCTACTTGCAGGCTTCTTACTCGCGCGACGCCCGGGGAGTGCTGCAGTCGGTGGTTTACGGCGTGTACGGATACCTATGGACGCCCGGCCAAGCCGTGGTGACCGGCCTCGAAATTCGAAAGGGCGAAGCCGGGCCGGTGATCCTTCGTGTTCCAACCGCCCCGCGCACTGTCATCCGTGGTGAAGGGTTGCTCGAGGGCGGTGGCGCCTTTGCGACCGGCAACCCGGCGGCAACAACCGCCTTGGAGGAGATGGCGGCCGGAAGCCGGGAATACTACGCTAACGTATTGACTGAGGACAAGCCGGACGGAGCGTTTCGCGGGCCGCTCGGAAGGGCGCAGATCAAGTACCTTACCGGATTCACGGCGCCAGTGGCGGAATCCGGCGCTGACGGCTACCACGTCCTCTACGCGACGGTATCGCGCGATGAGGCCGGCGCGGTGGATTCGGCCCTGATCCAGTCCCAGGCCAGCTATGTGAATCTGCCGGCGGCGTTGGGGTTGAGCCCGGCGCGCGGATTGTCGCCATGGCGCCTTCGGGTGCGGGACGCCGACGGTACGCTGCGCTTTGATTTGGGCAGTCCCACCGCTCCCGGCGCTTCCGGCTCGATACCCTCGACGCCATTGCTAGGCATTGACGTGCGCGACGCAGCCCGCCGGTTGCATGTGGAGCGCTTGCTGGCCAATCCCGCGGCTTACACCGTCGAGGCGGCAACCACCACTCACCTCGATGGGCTGACCAGAGGCGCCCTTCGATCGATGGACCGCATCCTCTTTGCCCGGCGCGCCTCAGGGCCTGCCGGAGATCCCGTGGTTCCTCTGGTATTCGAACTCGACTTCACCCGTGCCGAGGATGGGTCACCCAATGCGGGGATGATCTTCGTGCTGGGCGACTTTGCCACGGCTGCCGTCAGCGGAGCAGTTCGCAGCCTCAGCTTGCGCGACCATCGCTCCGGAGATCCTCTCTTTAGCCTGCTGGCGCCGGGACGCGAGACCGGATTCCAGGTGGGCAGATGGATGCTGGTGGCCAACGCCATCACCCCCTGGGATGCAGCGGGCCGGGAGGCACTGGACCGGCTGGTGAACTACCCCGATACCGTGCGTGTCGCAGCCGGCACGGTGGACAGGCCAGACTTCGTTTCCTCCCTGGCGGCCGCGCCCACCGGGCCGCCGGTGATTCGCGCCATCCGCAGTGCGGCTTCCGCCCGAGGAGCGGATTTGGCTCACGGGAGCCTGGTAACCATCGAAGGCGATCGCCTGGCAAAGTTCACTTCCGGACTCGACGGCTGGGCCGGAATGAACCTGCCCATGTCGCTGAACGGCGCAATTGTCGAGATCGGCGGCCTTCGTGCTCCCTTGCTGTTCGTATCCCCGAATCAGATCAACGCCCAGGTTCCGTTTGAGGTTCCCATCGGCGGCCGGTTGGTTGCGGTACATAATGGCGAGGCTCCCAGCGAAGCGGCACAGGTCAGGATCGCCGCGCTCGCGCCCTCGCTGTTTCCAGAACCGCGGCCCACCGCCGCGGCCGGCGAAATCGTAGACTTGTTCGCCACCGGACTGGGTCAGACCAATCCGCCACAGGCGACCGGCCGGCTGGCGGATGCAAGTCATTTCGTATTGGCCACCCCGACCGCTACGGTCGGTGGAGTGAGCGCCGAAGTTGTCGAGGCTGTATCTCTGCCGGGTGTGGCGGGCGTATATCTGGTCCGAGTCCGCGTGCCGGCGGTGGCGGCCGGTGACCAGCCTGTTGTCCTGCGCGCGGCCGGCGCCTCCTCGAATGTGCTGATGCTGACCGTGCGTTAACCCAGCTTGTGGTGCTTGTACTGGATCTTCTCCCAGTCCCACACACCCAGGCCCATCGCTCCGGCGATCTCCACGTGCTCAGGCTGGCGGTGGACGTAGGTGCTGAACTTGTCGGGCTTGTCTTCCACCAGCACCTTCATCCCCACCGCCTTGCGCTTTTCATCGATCTTGCGCCACCCCACGTGATCCAGCGCCACCGGATCCGTGGCGAAGTAAATCGTCTTGTGATCCCACACAAACTGCGGCTTGGCGCCGGGACCACCGTGATACAGCCCTTTCACGCCGTCCATGATGTGCAACACAGTCTTGTTGCGAATCACCGGCATCTGCACCACCGCCGGAATAAAGGCGTTGCACGCATTCAACGTCACCGTGGTGTGTGACCGGCAGACGTTGTTCACCAGCCCATGTGACAGGTTCTTCAGCGCCAAAGTGACCCCCGCCGACTGATGATCCTTCAGCACGCAAAGATTGATCAGCTTGTCTACTTCCCTGGTGATGAAATTGGCCGCGTAAGAGCGCCGGGCGTTGTCCTCTGAAATATCGTGTCCCGGCAGAGTGAGCGGAAAATCCACATAGTGCGACAGATCGTACCCCTTGGTATCGAGCTGCACGTTGTCGTAATCCTCCACGGCGTGGGACTTGCGCACACCCGCCGGCAGCCAGGTATGAAAGCCGGCATCGTGGAACTGCTTGCGGTAGCGGTCATAGACCACGATGTCCTCGGCGCGT
Source organism: Bryobacteraceae bacterium (assembly GCA_033762895.1). Classification (GTDB taxonomy): domain Bacteria; phylum Acidobacteriota; class Terriglobia; order Bryobacterales; family Bryobacteraceae; genus CADEFT01. The sequence continues at coordinate 19,861 of JANRLE010000363.1, forward strand.
ACGCCCGCCGCCCGCAGGCCGTCGATAATCTGGTGCAGTACCTCCGGCGCCGAAATCACATGCGGCTGGCCCACCGGATTCACCTTGATCCCCACCCGGTCGCCGGGCTGGAACATCAGCTTCCAGGAGGCGGCCCAATCCTGGCCGGTCAACTCTTTCATGCCGTGATGCATCATCGCCACTACCGGCGCGGCCTGATATTTGTTGTTGACGATCGACCCGGAATGCTCCACGCCAATCACCTTGCCGGGATAGAGCCCCGGCATGCTGAGTTTCGTGCGCGCGGCTTTGGAAGAGACCTGTGCGCTGAAAGCGAGTTGACGTGTGAGCGCGGCGGCCGCGGCGCCCTGCAATACATCCCGGCGTGTGATCCTCATAGGTAATCCTCTGCTCCTCATCATAGCGTTCTACGGCCGGACAACGGAAAATCCGCCCGTCACTTTCCGGTTGGTCCCCAGCATCTGATTCACGGCGTGGTTCGCCACCCGGCCCACATAGCGATTCGGATCGCCATCGATGTGCCTGGTCAACTCCTCCACCGCCGGCCGGGCCTTGGCGCCCAACTCATCCAGCGCAAGCGCTGCGTTCAGCCGGATCCAGTCATCAGCCCCGGCCAGTTCCCGGTTCAGAATGGCGATGCATTCCCCCACGCTTTCGTCTGCCTGCGCCAGGGCCTTCGCTGCGGCGATGCGGACGCCGGGTGAATCGTCGTTAAGCCGCCCTTTCAGGCCAGGAATTGCCGCCGCCGGAAGTTTGGGCAGCGCGCCCAGCGCAATGGCCGCCCGCTGGCGCACCGGTCCGTGGGCATCGGTCAACATTGCCACCATCGTCTTGGCATCGCGCGTGATCGACGCATCGGCCGCTGACAACAGCTTGTCGAGCAGCCCCGCGTTTTCCGGCTGCCGCAGGATCTGATACCGGGTCCCGTAGCGTTTTCCCAGCGCGTCCAGTTCGGATTCGGGAATCAGTCCGGTGTCCTTGATCTCGCGCATCCAGGCGATGCATTCCGCGCGCATCTTCCTGAGTGTCCCGGCGTGCCCCGGCTGTGCGGCCAGGTTCGTTATCTCATGTTTGTCCGCCCTCACGTCGTAGAGCTCCTCCACCGGCTTGGGATGGAAGTATTTCTCCGCCTGCGGACTCAACTGTCCCGCTTCATGCGCCTTGCGCAATTCCATCATCGTCGGCCCCTGCTCGGGCGTGTTCATGTACTGGTAGTGCGGCTTATGGAAGTCGAAGTTGCGAATGTAGCGGTAGCGGCCATCGAATACCGAACGCACCATGTCGTAGCGCTCATCCATGCGGTCGCGGAAACCGTACACGTACTTGCGTTTGGGCTTGAGATTCGCGCCCAGAAACGCGCGCCCGTGCATGTGTCCGGGCACGGCGGCGCCGGCCAGATTGATGGCCGTCGGACCCAGATCCAGCAGGCTTACCAGTTCGTCATTCACCGTGCCCGGTTTGCCCTGGCCTGGTGCGCGCAGCCGTTCCGGCGTGCGTACGATCAGTGGGACGTGGGTGCTCGATTGATACAGCCAGCGCTTGGCCCGCGGCAGTCCCACGCCGTGGTCGGACCAGAAAAAGACAATCGTGTCGTTTTCCAGCCCGGCGTCGCTGATCTCCTTCAGCAGATCCCCGGCCTGGTAATCCATCTGCGCGATGATGTCGTAGACGTTGGCCAGATCGCGGCGCACCTCGGGTTTGTCGATGTAGTAGGGCGGCAGGGCGACCCTGGCGGGGTCGCAACGCTCGTTCGGCTTCACCCGCGGCGTATTCTTCAGGTGCGCCTCACCGCGCGGCAGTATCTGGCTTTCGTGCGTGATGGTGAGGTTGAAGACGGAGAAGAACGGTTTGCCCGCAGGCCGGTTCTTCCAGTGCGCCTTGTTGCTGCTTTCGTCCCAGGCGGTTTTGGGAACCGGAAAGTTGTAGTCGGTCTTGGAATTGTTCGTGCAGTAGTAGCCGGCCTCGCGCAGGTATTCGGGGAAGCAGCGGATGTGATCAGGGGGCGCCGCGGAAGAGCGCATATGCTGCGTCCCGATGGAGGCGGGGAACACCCCGGTGATGATGGAGGACCGGCAGGGAGCGCAGACGCCGATGGTGGCGTAAGCGTTGGTGAACCGCACGCCTTCAGCCGCCAGCCGGTCGAGATTCGGCGTGTGCGCCAGCGGATCGCCGTAGCAGCCCAGTTGTGGACTTGTGTCCTCGATGGAGATCCACAGGATGTTGGGCCGGCCCGCGGCCTGCGCGCGCAGTGCGGAAACGGCGGCGGCGCTGCCGCTCAGAAACGATCGGCGTGACGATGGCATTTAAGCCATTCTAAGCGCTTGCGCCCGCGAATGCGCTACCGGGATTCCCAAGGCCGCCGCGGCACACCCTGGTCGCGATCCTTCACCCGGTCATAAAGATGCAACTCGTTGGTCGAGCCCAGGGACTCGTTGTAAAGGCTGATCAGCCCCAGGGCCTCCCGCAGATCCTCTTCGAAGGCGTGCAGCAGCTTCAGTTGCGCCGCCGTCGCCGCGACACGGACCTTGCCGGGCGTGAGCCAGAACTTCTGATACCCGCCGTCGCAAAGCTGACCCAGTTCGCTGCCCACAAGCACACCCACCTTGCCGATTTCGGCGTGGCCGGGACCTTTATCCGAAATGATGGCGGCGCAACCGTTCCTGCTGACGCGGCTGCCGCCGCCCGGTTCGGACTGCACATCGAAGCCCTGCTTGCGAAGCGTGTCAACCAGTTCGCTGAAAACAGGTTCATGGGGCTTTTCACGGCGGAAGAACATAGAACTTCCATCTTAACCGATCGCGCCTTCTAAAGCTGCCGCAGCATGGCCCTGATCTGGCCCACCGCATAGCCCCAGCCGCCGCGCTGCAGAGGATCGGAGGGAGAGGTTGATCCAATCACGTCCGGTAGGCCTTCAGCCCAGCGTCTGCGGACCGGCCGGACTGGCTCGCTGAACGGGATTGTGTTTCCGCCTTATGCCGGGATCAGCCTTCCGTGTAAAGCCACACCGGACGCTATAGGCAAGAGCCGATTCTGCCGATCGTCTCATGCAGGAATCTCTATGCCGACGCCGACAATCGAAAATCGCTGGCAGTCCCGACTGGGCCATTTGCTGGGCACCCCCGTGGAGGTGCGATACGAGTTCCGCACCGGAGAACCCGTGCTGGCCGATGTGTTGGACGTTCACAAGGATGGTTGCGGCGTCAGTCTTCCATCACCAATCGAGACCGGCGCTTCCGTCCTGATTAACGGCTTGCCGCCCAACGCTCACCGGCGTGTCGCGGGCAGGGTCGTCTGGTGCCGCATGCATTCGCCCGACTCTTACCGTGCCGGCATTTCGTTCTTTCAACCGCTGGCCATCGAACCGGCGCCCCCAACGGCCCCACCGGACGATTTTTACGAGGCCCTGGAGATCAGCCCCTCGGCTTGCGAGGAAACGATCCACTACATGTTCCGTCTGTTGGAGCATCGCTATCATCCGGACAATCCGCGCTCGGCCGACCCGGCCAAATTGGATCGCGTCAGGCGCGCCTACGATGTGTTGTCGAAACCCGCCAGCCGTGAAGTTTACGATGCGCGCCGCGGCCAAGACGATTCGCCCGCGCGGCGCGAACGCGGTGTCCCCTCCCTTGGCGAGCAGTGTGCAGAGGAAAAGGGCAAACGCTGGGATTTGCTCGCCCTGCTTTACTCGCGCAGACTGTTCGTGACCGCTACGCCCGGCCTTACCCGGGCCGAAGTGGAGGCGACCCTGGGCGTGCCGCGCGAAGAACTCGACTTTGCATTCTGGTACCTGCAGGAGTCCGGGCTGCTCGAACCCGACCATGGCCACAACCGGTATTCGATTTCCGCCAAGGGCGTCGACACCTTCGAATCGCGCCTCGAGGCTGGTTTGGACTAGTATGGCTGGTGATGAGATTCGCCGCCTTCGTGCTTGCCCTGTCCGCTTCCGCTCAGGAGTTTCCCTCCGCTGAGATCCGCAACGCCGCCATTACCGCGAAGTTTTATCTGCCCGATCCCGAGCGCGGCTACTATCGCGGCACCCGGTTCGATTGGTCCGGCGTGATCTACAGCCTGCGCACGGCCAATCACGAATACTTCGGCAAATGGTTCCCGAAGTACGATCCCAAGCTGCATGACGCCATCATGGGGCCGGTGGAGGAGTACCGCACCAACAACGCCGGGCTGGGTTACGACGAGGCAAAACCCGGCGGCACGTTCATCCGTATCGGCGTAGGCGTGGTGCGCAAACCCGAAGAGGCGCAGTATCAGGGCTTCAAAACCTACGACATCGTCGATCACGGCAAGTGGCGCGTGCGCCCGAAGAAAGATCGCATCACGTTCACCCATGAACTGGCCGATGGCGGCGGTTACGCCTATCGTTACACCAAGGTCATCCGCCTGGTGAAGGATTCCCCTGTGATGCGCATTGAGCATACGTTGAAGAACACCGGCAGCAAGCCGATTCAAACCTCGCAATACAACCACAACTTCTTCGTGATCGACGGGCAGCCCGTGGGGCCGGATACCTTTGTGAGTGTGCCGTTTGAATTGCGCGCGAACCGGCCGTTCGGCCAGGAGCCAGGCAAAGCCCAGGGCAGGGAAATCGGCTACACCCGCGAGGTGCGCGACGGGGACCGCGTGTTTGCCGAGTTCGCCGGCGGCGAGTATGACATCCGCGCCGGGAATCGCAGGACCGGCGCCGCCGTCCACATCACCGCCGATCTTCCGATTTCCAAGCTGGTGTACTGGTCGATCAGGACTGTGTTTTCACCGGAGCCTTATGTGGATTTGAACATTCCACCGGGCGGGGCGAAGACGTGGACTTACACCTATCACTTCTACGAAGTGAAGTAGTGTCACCTGCTGTGTTCGATGGAGGCAGCGGCGAGGACAAAGCCGCCGCCAGCGTAAAAGGCGATGCCCGCGCTCTTTGCGGGAAGACCATTTTGGGCACGGACCCAGGTACGCCCCCGATCCTCTGAGTAGTAGATGCCATTGGCAACGCCGGCGATTGCCAGGTCAGGGCCGGCGTCCAGTTCCCAGACCGGCGCGCTGCCGAGATCCGGAGAGTATGCAATCTGCCCGGGAGTCCATGTTGCCCCGCCGTCGTCACTGCGGCGAATGCCCCCTGGATTGTGGCCGGCAAGCAGTGTCGCGCCGGCGCTGGCGAGCACCAGCGGAGACACCGCGCCGGCTCTCTGCCAGGCTTGCTCCCTGCTGAACCACGCGTACAACCCCCTTCCGTACAACCCGGCGTATACCCTGCCTTGCGACTGTTCCATCGAGAATATCTGGGCATGGCCAGGCAGGCCCCGGCTGATTGCCAACCAGGAACTTCCGCCGTCCCGGCTGACGAACACACCTTGCGCGTCTGTGCCGGCGTACAGCATTCCCGCATGGGCCAGGAGCGAGCGGACGTAACGGAACGGTACGCGGGCATTGGAGATCCAACTCGCGCCGCCATCGGTTGAAGTGAGTATCCCGCCGCGGTCTGTGCCAGCGTAGGCCGTAGACCCCAGCGTTGCCAAGCTCAGGATGCGGCCGGACCCGACCGCCGCGCCCGCCCCGGCGTTCCACTGGAGGCCCTGGTTGCGAGAAACGTAGATGCCGCGTTCGGTTCCGGCAAGCAGAACCGAACCGATCGCGCCGAAAACGTTGACCCGGATGTTGCCGGGAAGGCCGGTGTCTGATCGCGACCAACTTCGTCCCCGGTCCGCGCTTCGGAATACGGCATGGTCCGTCCCCGCGAGCATACGCGAGCAGATCAACACCAGGCAAAAAGCGGTCAGTATGCGGGAATAGCTCATTGACCCATTAGCCCCTATTTCGGCAACGCGAGGTTCAGCGAGACCACCTGCCCATCGGCGATCAGCCGCCGACGCAGTATGCCGTACTCCACCCTCTGCACCGCCACGCCATCCTCCAGCGCCATCACCGCTGCCGTCGCAGCCGATTGCCCAAGGATCATGAATGTCCACTCAAGCCGGATTGCGCCATAGGCCACATGGCTTGAAGACACGCAGGTCGGCGTCAGCAGGTTCACCGCTTCAGAAGCCCGCGGCGTCATTGCCCGGTAGCTGACGCCGAACGGCCCCCAATCCTCGCCGCCGAACACGAAGCCC
>JANRLE010000364.1:0-7431 GCA_033762895.1 Bryobacteraceae bacterium
GCCCTGCCGGCTGGGCGCGTGCTGGAGATGGCCACCATCGGCGGCGCCCGCGCTCTTGGAATGGACAGGCAGATCGGCTCACTCGAACCCGGCAAGAAGGCGGATCTGATCACGGTCCGTATCGACGCGCCACACGCCATCCCGATGTACGGCGTGATGTCCCAACTGGTCTACGCGCTCAAGGGAAGTGACGTCAATGACGTGATGGTAAATGGACGGCTGATCGTCCGGGACCGCCGCCACTTGACGTTGAACGCCGCGGAAATCTTGAAGAAGGCCGAGGAGTACCGGACCCGCATCGCGCAGTCGGTGGGGTTAAGCATTTCCCTGAGCCGCTAGTCATTTCCCTACCGCTTTCATTAATCTCAAAATCCGCCTGAGAATTTTCGTCCCGATTTGGAACTATTGCTATAGAACTCCAAAAGCCAAATGCGAATCGCGGGCTGGCGCCCCCTAAAGGCAGCTTTCCCGAGTATCAACCGCGCCGGTCCGCGTGTTCGCACTTATAAGCCCGCGAGGGCTATATTATAACGTCTTGATTTTCAGGATGGGAGATACCACTATGTCTACTCGTTTCTTCACGATCACTTTCGCCATCGCGCTGGCTGCCATGCCGGCCTTCTCCGCGACCACCACTTACACCAGCCGGAGTTTGTGGCAGACGGACGTCAGTTCCTTTGAAAGCGTCACCTTCGAGGACACGGACCTTGGCTTCGGCGCCACCGGAGTGATCTTCTATGACGGGACGAATACCACGCAGATCGGCTCCTGCCCGTCCGTTGCCGCCGAGCAGGCCTGTTTTCAGAACGCCGGAGGGGCGTCGTTTGAATGGATTGTGGGCACCGGAGACGGCCCGGCGCCTTCGGGCCACCGCCATTTCCGGCTCAACGACGCCAGCGGGTTCATCCAGATCAGCATGGGGCCCGGCACCCAAAACTTCGGCATGGACTTTTACACCGTCTCGCTCGACAACCGGCCGATTTCCGTTACGCTATTCGCGGACTCCGCCGGCACGACGGTGCTCGGAAGTTACACTGGAATTAATCCGAGCTTCTTCGGTGTTGTAAGTGACGACTCCATTGCGATGATCCGCCTGTCCAGCGGCAATTTCTCTGAAATCTATCTTGACCAGTTCGACTTCGCCGGCGACAGCGGCAGCGGCGGCGGCGGCGGTCCCGCGGAAACGCCCGAGGCCACTTCGTTCGCCTACATGGGGCTGGGCATGGCGGCGCTGTGGCTCGGTTCGCGCAAACGCCTGCCGTCGGCCATCGGTTAGCCCGGCGCCTTACCAAACTTAGGGGGGCGGGCCGGCACCCGCCTCCACCAGCCCGAACGGAGGAATCATGAAACTGGTACTTGCTCAACTGCTGCTCGCCGCCGCCGCGCCGTGCGCCATGATCACCGACAGCTTCGGCTATACGGTGAACGTCATCAGCTACGAACCGGTTTTCGAGTTCGTACAACACGATGAAACGCCCGGTTGGGCCGACCTCCCGGGCCTGCGCCACTACTTCGAGTTCCTGATCGCGCGCGCTTTCGGCGATGACGGGTTCTTCTACAACTTCACCTATCGCGCCGTCACCACCCAACTCAACATGGATCCGGCGATCCAGAAGGGTTGGATCGAATTCGTGAAGCTCGACCCCGGCCCGGGCGCCCCGGGAGATCCGGCCGCAGGCAATGTTCCAGAGCCAGGCACGTGGTTCCTGATGAGCCTGGGTTTGGGCCTGATCGCCCTAGGCCGGCTGCCCACGGCGCCCGCGGCGCCGCCGCCCGCCAAAGCTGTTCCAGGCGCCAGTCACATCCGCGAAGCCATACCGGTGCTGGCGATGGCCCTGATGCTGGCGATTTTCTGCGCCGGATGGCGCGCCATCGGAGGACAGTTATGACGTGACGACTTACTCGCCGGCGGTCATCGGTGTGAACTCACGCGCAAGCGCCACCACAGCCCAGGCGCCAGAAACCGTATGGATGCCCAACCCGCACGCTGGCCGGACAGCAATCGCGAGTCTGAGCACGCACATGCGAGGCGCCCTCCCGCCAGGCTCCTCACGCCGATGATCGCCTTACTCCATTCGCCATACCGGAGCGCCAGACCGGAGCGCCTCATCAATCGGCCGGCTGCAGCGCAAACTCGTGCTGCCGCCGGTGATGCGGCCCGTCGAAAGTTTTTGTGGATTTGAACAGCTCATGGCGTCCATCGCCCGCTTCGTCGTGAACCCGTTTGAGCAGGGCGGCTTTTTCCGCCGCCGTCATGGGCTTAAAGGCGCGGGCAAGCGCCACGTCGGCCTTCAGATGCTCCATCGAATTGATGCCCATCACCTGAACGGCGATGGGAAGGCTGAGGCAATAGCGGTAACATTCCGCAGCGGTCAGTTTCATGTGGCTGACCAGTCGCCCTTCCGGATATCCCCCCGCCAGTCCCTTCATTCCGATGACGCCCACGTTCTTCTGGCGGCACACCGGCACCACTTCGTTCTGGAAACTGCGGTAGGAGGCATCCAGCACGTTGATGGGCATCTGGGCGGTGTCCCAATCGTATGGCTTGGCCAGCATCTTGAGGTGAATGCGCGGATCCTTGTGCCCGGTGAAGCCGATGAATCGCACCTTTCCCGCTTTTTTCGCCTCCAGCGCGGCTTTCAGCCCACCCTTCTCGAAAACCCAGTCGGGATCGTTGTCGTAGACCATTTCGTGGAACTGCCAGAGGTCCAGGTGGTCTGTCTTGAGCCGCCGGAGGCTGTCCTCCAGGTTCTTCATTGAACCTTTGTAGTCGCGCTCGCAGTTCTTGGTCATCAGAAAGACTTTGTTGCGCTTGCCGTCGGATGCAAGAGCGTTGCCCATCACGGTCTCAGCGCCGCCATCCTGATAATCCCAGGCGTTGTCGAAGAAATTGATGCCTTCGTCGATGGCGGCGTGCATGATGCGGATGGCTTCTCTGGGATCTTTCACCGCGCCGATATGCCAGCCGCCGATGCCCACGATGGACACCTTCACGCCGGTTCGTCCGAGCACGCGCATCGGCATGCCCGCGATTTGCGCGACGGCCTCATCCGCCATTGCCGCGGCGAGCGCGGCTTGTCCAATAAAACTACGCCGGGTGTTTTCCATAACTCTGGCCTATTCTACACCGCTGATCCGCACGTGTTTGAGCGGCGAGGTCTCCCCGCTGAGGATCTCCACGTTTTTCTTCGCTACGCCGTAGTGCTTTGCCAGGAAGGCGCACAACTCGGCGTTGGCTTTGCCCTTCTCCGGCACGGCCGCCACGCGGACCTTTTGAGTGCCGTCCTCCAGCGCGCCGGCGAATTCGGTCCTGCTGCTCCTGGGGATTACCTTGATCTTCAGAACCAGCGTGGCCATGGCGTCCATGGTAACGCGCACTGCGCTAAACTAGAGGTTTTGTCAAGGATTCCCGAAGAATGCTATCAGCTACACAACTGCGTCCCGGCATGGTGATCAAGTTCAACAACGAGCTTCACTCCATCTTTACAATGACTCACCGCACCCCGGGCAACCTGCGGGGCTTCGTGCAGGTGAAGATGCGCAACCTCCGCTCCGGCTCCATGATTGAGCACCGGTTCTCCTCCGAAGACCGTGTGGAGAAAGCCGCCCTCGACGAGCAGGAGATGGAATACCTGTATGACGACGGCGAATACTATTACTTCATGAACACCGAGACCTATGAGCAGACGCACTTCACCAGGGACTTCCTCGGCGACGGCGTCAATTATCTGGTGCCGCAGCTCAAGGTGGCGGTGGAGTTTTATGAAGGCAAGCCGATCAGCGTGGAGTTGCCGCCAAGCGTGGATCTCACGGTAGTGGAAACCGAACCGGGGTTAAAGGGGGCTACAGTCTCCAACGTCACCAAGCCCGCCAAGCTCGAAACCGGGCTGGTGGTGCAGGTGCCGCCGTTCATCAACCAGGGTGAGCGAATCCGCGTCTCCACGGCCGAAGGCACCTATCAGGAACGCGCCAACTAACGCGCCGGCCATATCCTGATATACTGTCACTCCTGACGACGCTTCATTCAGGAGAGCCAGAATGCCCGCTATTGAATCAAGACGTGCCCGTCTCAATTCGCTGGTGGCCGCGCAAGCGGCGGCGGCCGCCGCAACCCCGCACCAGATCACCACACTCGAGGCGTGGAATCTCAAAGAGCCCGGCACCACACGCGCATGGTCCCTGCTGCGCCTTGCCACCAAGGAAGGTCTGGAAGGATGGGGCGAATCGGCGCCGCTCACGCGCGGCGAGGTGGAGCAACTGCGCGCACTCGCGCTGCACACACCCGCCTCGGCCTACGAATCCTTGCGATTGAAGCTGTCCACGCGTCCGGGCGCCGCGGCCGTCAACATCGCCGCGCTGGACATCCTGGGAAAAGCGGCCAAGGCGCCTGTCTATCAACTGCTGGGCGGGCCTACCCGCAACTCGGTTCGCGCCTTCACGGCTCTGCACGGCGCCAATGACGACGCCATCGCAAAAGACATGGAGCGCTGCCGTGCGGCGGGATTTAAAGCATTCGCGGTGCCCGTGCCCGCTCCGCCTTTCCGCAACTCTGGCAAAGCGTACGTCAACGCCGCCAAGGCACGACTGGAAACGCTGCTGAAGATGGCTTCCCCCGATCACGACTTTATCGTCCAGGGACTGGGGCGGCTCACGCCGGGCGATGCCGCCTCTCTGGCCGATGCCTTCGAACACGTTCACCTGATGTGGTTCGACGAGCCGTGCTCGACGTCCTCCATCGGAGCGCTGCGCAAGATCGCCGAGGAGAACGTCACCCCGCTCGGCTTCGGACAGAACGTAACCGATCCGGCCCATTTCCAGAACCTGCTGCGCGACGACGCCATCGATATCATCCGTCCGGAGATCGCCATTCACGGAATCACCGGCATTCGCAAGATCGCCGCCCTCGCCGAGACCTATTACACCGCCGTCGCCCCGCGGCACAATCAGGGGCCGGTCAATACGGCCGCGGCATTTCACCTGGCGGCATCGCTGCCCAACTTTTTCATTCAGCACATACCCTGCCCGGAACCGGCCGCTGCCCGCGAGATGCGCGCGGCCATCACGGGCACCAGCGTGGAGTCAGTCCGTGACGGCTTCGCGGCCCTTTCCAATACGCCGGGACTCGGGGTTAGCGTAAACCGCCAGGCCCTTTCCAGATTCGCCGAGGTGATCGCATGAAACGCCGCCACTTCCTTGCCGGTATTACCGCCGCTTCCCAGGCCCGCGCCGCCGACCTGTGCGCTTGCGCTCCGATGATGCAATCCGCGGGCGCCCGCCCGGCCGGGGCAAGCGCCTTCGACAACGTGGGATCGAAGTTCCGCATCACCAACGTCAAGGTCTTCGGCGTCTCACTCACGCCTGATTCCGACCGCCCCTATGTCTTCGTGAAACTGGAGACCAACCAGGGTCTGGTGGGCTGGGGCGAAGGCACGCTGGAAGGCAAAGCGGCGGCGGTGATGGCCTGCGTGGAGGACTTCAAGGAGTTCCTCATCGGCGCCGATCCCATGCAGGTGGAACACATCTGGCAGTCGATGTACGTACACAGCTTCTACCGCGCCGGGCCGGTGATCGGATCGGCCATTTCGGGCATCGATCAGGCGCTGTGGGACCTGCGGGGAAAGGCGCTCGGACTGCCTGTTTACAAGCTGCTTGGCGGCCCGATCGATCCGCGCGGCGTACGCGGGTACTATCACGTTCGCGCTAATAACCTGGAGCAACTGCGCGCCGTGCGCGCCACGGCCAGGCAACAGGGCATCACCTGTTTCAAGAGCGGCATTCCGGGATATTACGAATGGATCGAAACACGCGCCGCCATCAGGCGGGCGGTTGCGCAGATGGAGATGCTGCGCGAGGGACTGGGTCCGGACATCGACATCGGCGTGGACTTCCACGCCAAGACCAGCCCTTCGGTGGCCTCCATCATCATCAAGGAAGTGGAGCCGCTGAATCTGCTGTTTGTCGAAGAACCGTGCCCGCCGGAGAACGTCAAGGCGATGGCCCGCATCACCCGCCGCTCCACTACGCCCATCGCCACCGGCGAAAGGCTGGTGGCATCCTACTCCTGCCGCGAACTGGTCGAACAGGGCGTGGTGGACATCATTCAGACCGATATCAATCACTGCGGGGGCATCACGGCGTTGTGGAAGGTGGGAGCGATGGCCGAACAGGCCGGGGTTTCCATCGCCCCGCATGCCTGCGAAGGACCCATCGGCGGCATCGCCACGGTACATACCGACGCGGCCACTCCCAACTTTCTTGTGCAGGAAATCTGCTCCGGCGTGGTGCCGGAAATGAAGGAGAAGGTGTGGGAAGAATGGCTGGGCTTTCCGGCGATGCGTATGGTGAACGGCCGTTTCCCGCTGCCTGACAAACCCGGGCTTGGGTTTGAGCTTTCCGAGGACAAGCTGAAAAAATATCCCTTCGGAGGCACGCGGCCCATGGCCCGGGTGTTCCACAAGGATGGCTCGGTGGCCGCGTGGTAGCCTGAGAGAGTGACCCGATATTCGCACCTTGCGGTCTTATTGTGTGCGCTGGCCACAACGGCATCCGCCCTTGCCGCGGATCACGAACCAGGTTCCCGTCCGGAGCGCCGCGCGCAGCTTTCGCTGGGCGTTGTGATCCTGCCGGCCAACCTGAGAGTAGACGATCCCATTCCGCTGGTTGTTTTCTTTCACGGGGCGAAGGCGCCCGCGAGCGCCGCCAGCCGGTTGGGCGCCGCCGTAATTTCCATCAGCTTCGAGGCCAACTCCGATCCTTATGCGGCGGCGTTCGCGCAGGCCGGCGCCATGCCGAGGTTGATCGCCGAGGCCGAGGCCAAGGCGGGCTTCAAGGCCGGCGCGCTGGTGCTGGGTTGCTTTTCCGCAGGATGCGGCGCCGTACGGGGCGCGCTAAGGGACGAGGCGATCTATGAGCGCGTGCAGTCGGTGCTTGCCCTCGACGGAATCTACGCCGACTACCGCGACCGCGCTCCCTCAGAGAACCAGATGGAAATCTGGCTGCGGCTCGCAAAAGACGCCATCGTTGGACGCAAACAGTTTCTGGTCACGCACACCGAGGTGGAGCCCCCAAACTACGCCGGGGCGCGCGAGACAGCGGACTGGCTGCTAAGCCAGCTCAACATGAAACGCGCGGCTGCGCAAAAGCCGCCCCATCTGAGCGAGGCCGCACTGGGCGCGTTTCTGGTGAAAGGCTTCGCCGGCATCGACGGCCCGGCGCACTTCGCTCAACTCGACCTGATCGCCGGAATGCTGCAGGATCTGCTGTCGGCCAACTGAACCGAAACCAAACCGTCACGGTTCTGCAATACTGAAGGGATGGGGTCGTTTGTCGCCACGGTCGTCGCCGTTTACGTTCTCCCCGTGGCTCTCCTGTTTTTCGGCTTCGTCCCGTTTGAGTGGCGTTTCCGGATTCTCATCGGCATGGCGATCGCCA